>JAUYKZ010000006.1 GCA_030704845.1 archaeon
GCAATTCATGTTGCAACAAGTCTATCAACAGGAGATACATTAAATGTTTATCTTTTAAATCAAAATGGTGGTGGAGATTTTACCGTGACTTATGCAAATCTATTTGCAATGGGTATGAGAATGGAGTAGCAATATGAAATACTCTATTGTTATATTTTCTCTTTGTATTCTATTACTTACTAATTCTGTAATGGCATTAACTATTAATTCAGGTGTTGTTCTAAACACAACATCCTCAAACTCCTCAGTTATTTTTAGTTTTAATATCAATTCAACAAATTTTACTATTGAACCTAGCTATATTTTAATTTATGGAATAAATTTTGTCAACAACACAGGAACATATACTTGTGACGATGTGAACTATTCAGCACCAAATTCAAATCTGGATAGTTCAGAGTTTAATTGTGCATTACAGACCTCGGATAGCAGTTCGTCAAATTCAGGTTCAAGTGGGGGTGGTGGTTCATCTTATCATTTTTATGAAGAAAATAGATATTCAAAAGATAATACTTTAGAAATAAAAGTAAAAATGAGAAAAAACACACAGGAAGAGTTAGAAATTTATAATCCTAAAGAAACCAGCATAATAAAATTGATCATAAACTCCAAAAATGACCTCTCGGGAGAGATTAAATTTCTAAAAATGAATTCCTTGCCGTTGGATTGTAATATTCCTGAAAACTCAGGAGAGATTACGATTTACAAAATAATCCAGATTAATAGCACGATAAATAAGGAAGATTTAACAAATGTTTCTATCTTATTTGACATTGATAATCCTTGGATAGCACAAAATAGCATACTAAAAATTAGCGGTGTAAAATGTTTGCCCTATTTTGAGAATATTAAATCCTCGTTTATTAAAAAGGAAACAAACTCGTCCCTTTATAATTTTGTAAGCAATGGATTTTCAACCTGGGTGATCTTTGGAATTAATGGGTCAATAATAGATATGAATAAATCTTACAATTCTTCAGAAGAAAATCACCTTGAAAATGACATTATAAAAAAAGAAATAAATAAAGACATTTATTGTTTCACTATTTTAAACATGTGTTGGTATTGGTGGTTGACAGGCATTATCTTGTTTTTAGTTGGAATAACATTCATAATTAATTTCAAAAGGCGGAGAAAAGCTTAAAGAGTACTTTTTAGGAAACGGACATATAGCTTTCTTTAAAAATAAGATGCATAATTTAAGCAAGTTCTTCATCACCCTAATTCGACTAAAGGATCATCACCCGTTATTGCGACAGAGAGAATTCTCAATACATTTTTATATTTAAGTTATATTCTATTATATATAATGGCATCTATCATAGATTATGCTACGCAAGGTAGCAGAATATTTCTTACTAGCTGGAAAAATAGATTATTTAAGAAACGCTATGAAGGAACCGCTAACGAGATATGTAAAAAAGTTGTAGAAGATTGCTGGAATGGCCGTTATTTCCAAGTATCTACCGGAAATTTTTCTCAGTTCTGGACCAGAGACTTTGGTTGGTCTACTCAATCGTTAGTTAAGCTCGGATTTGAAAAAGAAGTACATAAGACGTTACGATATGCTATTAATAATTTTAAGATACATAACAGAATAACCGTTGCTTTAACTCCAAATGGAAAACCGTTCGATTTCCCAACCGTAGCTGTTGATTCATTACCATGGCTGATTCATAGCATAAAAGTATCTAAGTTTTCTTATCATTCTATTAAACCATTTCTTAATTTACAAATTAAGAAATTTTACAGTGACATGATTAATCCCCAAACCGGATTAGTAAAACCAGAAGAACATTTTTCTTCAATAAAAGATTTAGCAATAAGAAAAAGTTCTTGTTATGACAATTGTGTAGTTGCTATGCTCGCAAATGATCTTAAGGGGATGAAATTATATAACCCTTTTAATAAATTTGATTACGCAGATTTAATTAAACGGCATTTCTGGAGCGGAGAATTCTTTTACGATGATTTACAGAAAAAAGATTATATCTCGGGTGATGCCAATTTATTTCCATTTATCTTAGGAATAATTTCAGATAAAGAAATGATGCAAAAATCAATTGAAGCTATAGAAAAAGAAGGGTTAGATAATCCTTTCCCGTTAAAATATACTACTTCACGAAAAGGGATTAATTTTATCTGGGAAGAAATTTTCCTTAGAAATTATGAAAGTTCAGCTATCTGGATGCATACGGGACCGTTATATGTTAAATTACTTCAACGGATAGATGCAAAGAAAGCTAGAGAGTATAAGAAAACATATGGAATGCTCATCGAAAAGCATGGAAATTTTTTAGAAGTTTTTAACGAGAAAGGAAAACCATTTTCCACCCCATTTTATTACTGTGATTCTGGAATGTTATGGGCAGCTAATTATTTGACGTTATAGGTTTGATTATTCCTCACTTGAATAGGCCATCTTGTGTACAAATGCATTCACGGCAGAATGATAATCTCTAATTACTCTCTCTAATAAAGGTCTTTCTTTTTTAGCAGAAGTTATTTCTATTGATGGTTCAAGATATTTAACCCTTTTAGATTTAATTTCAGGACATGTTTCCTTAAGATACCTGCTGTCGTTAGATGCAACATCCTTACGATATTTTCTAAGATTTACTTCTATTGATTCAGTTAACCCGGAACGACTATCAAGAAAATTGGCTTCAAAAGTAAAACACAGAAACCCTTTAACTAAAAAGTTTTTCTTAGTATCAATTTGAAGAATATAATCTCTCCCATCAATTGAAGAAATAATTAGAAAACTTCTAATATCTCTTGATAAAAATTCTGGCCGGTTTATTGAAAGATCCATGTCACTAAAATGCTCCTCGCCATAAAAAGAAAATAAAGGTGTTCCATCAACTACCACATTTTGATCGTTTCTACAAAAATAATGTTGTTTAAATATGGATCTTGAATCTATACCCAATTGGAATCTTGCATTAATACCATTATCATGAAGTAATTTGTAAAGACGACGATTAACATCAATACAGTCATATCCTAGATCAAAAGAAAACTTACCATCAATAAATAAATCAACGCCGTCTACAATTTTAATTCCATGATCGGGAGAAAGTAAATAGCCAAGATATCCATACTTTGATGCTGGAGCTATTTTACGTATTTGCCGTTCCAACCGCGAGTACTTTTTGTCCATAAATTAGCAAAAATAGGGCCACTTTAAAAAGATTGCCTGCAAAATATATCTTTGACCACAACAATCCATTAATATGGTTGTTCTGCCAATGTTAGTATGTCTCCATATTTTTCTGTAATAATCCCAGCTCATAATGAAGAGGGATACATTAGAGAAACGCTCCATCATTTAAAAGAACAGACATATCAAGATTTTGAAGTTATCGTTGTAACTAATGGTTGCACCGACAAAACTGAAGAGATTGTTAAAAACCGAGACGTCAATCATTTCTCTTTATCTCAACCAAACGTTAGTAGAGCTCGGAATTATGGGGCAAATAAAGCTCAGGGAGACGTTCTTCTTTTTCTTGATGCAGATACCACTCTAGCAAAAGATGCCTTACAAGTCATGAAAACAGAGTTTACAGAGAAGTATTCAGTTGCCACAACAAAAGTGGTTCCAGATAAAACAGAACTTAAATTTGCTATCGCAATGGGGTGGAAAAATCTTAATTTGTCTTTAGGGACGTATAAAGGTTGTAGTGGAGCATTATTATGTAGAAGAGAAGATTTTGATAAAGTATATGGCTATGACTCAGAACTTGCCGTCCGCGAACATCGAAAATTAATTCTTAAATTGTTAGAACATGGTAAATATAAATTTATCAATACGCCAGTTAAAACTTCTATGAGAAGATATGCAGAATGGGGAGTCTGGAAAGCTTCATTGTTCTGGGTAAAACAATGGGCGAAAGATCATTCTAAAGGATTGAAAGATAGTAAATATGAACATATCCGTTAACAACTTAACGAATTACTTCCAGAACTTAAACAAACAATTTTATTTTCAATAACATCATAAGAATTAATTTCAGGATTATCAACTTTCTGTTTGCAACAGATACTTCTGGCCATGGTTGAGACTAAAGAATTGTATTGAGATTGTAATGATGCTAAATCTTCATCTTTCTTTGTAAGAGTATCAATGCAAAGGTCTTTAGCATCGGATAATTCTTTTGTTTGTTCTTCAACAGCTGCCGTGATTTTGCTATCTGTAGACGCCAAAAGGTCTTCCTTTAATTTACATGATTCTTGACAGTATACAACTTCTTTCTCTAAACTTTTTCTATCAGATTCACAAACAGTCAATTCTTCTCTCGCGGTTAATGCTTCACCTTGAGCCATCTGTAAGAATTCTTGATGTAAAGAAAGATTAGTTTTAACAGCTGCAACTTCCATGTTTAAAGATTGGACATTCTGAGCAAATTCATCCAAACTATAACCAGAACTTTCAACATCTTGATAAATCCCGTAACCAATAAGTCCAGGACGAACAACAAGAAGACTAAATAATAAAAGAATTATGACAATGAACGATACATACCAGATATTAACACCTTTCCTAATGGTAGATGCCTCTTTTTGTTCCATAAACATCAGAATGATTTAGTTGTTTTTAAACATTTCTTAATATCCTCTAGAAGCATAATCCTTATTAACGAAAATATTTTTTCTAATTTAAATGATAATCACAATTTCTGGGACTGCTGGGAGTGGAAAAAGTACGATTGCCAAAAAAATTGAAAAAATTCTAAACGCGACAAGAATTTACGTAGGTGGAATTAGAAGAGAAATGGCTAGAGAAAAAGGATGGACTTTGGAACAACTTAACGAATATGCAAAAGATCATCCGGAAACAGATGTTGACGTAGATAAAAGGGCCGCTGATGAGGCTAAAAAGGAAGAAGCAGAAGGTAAGGTAGTTATCGTTGAAGGAAGAGTTCAATATCATTTTCTTCCGGAATCATTGAAAATTTATATTAAAGTTAATCCTGATGAAGGTGCAAAAAGAGTTTGGAAAGAATTGCAAGAGAAAGGCACATCTGGAAGAAATGAAAAGGGATATACTTTAGAAGAAATGAAAGTTAGAGTTAGAGAAAGAGAAGAAGAAGATGCGGGAAGATATCTTAAATATTATAATATAGATCACCGTGATGAATCGCAATACGATTTTATTCTTGATACGACCGACATTACAGCAGAAGAAGCTACTGTGAAAGTTTTAGAATATATTAAAGAGAATGGGTAATTTAAAAACCTAAGGGTTTAAATATAATTCATCTTTAAATTATTTATGGAACAATATATGCTTCCGGAAGACTTGGACTTTAATGATTTAAGATTCTGTTTAGATAATTATGAAGCTGAGAAAATTTTCATTAGAGATTGCGGTGGATACCGTGAAGATGGGGAATATCATCTAGAAGGAAAAACAAAAGTAAGTTTAGAACTTGAAGGAAGAAAACTGGATTTTAGGAAAAATGAGACCGGACTACATATTCTTGTTGATTCAGATGGGGTTTTTAATTTTCCATTAAAAGATATTGGCACAAGACTCAATACTGGATTCACCATTGCCTATGAGCGATTTGATGAATCTGATAGAAGAATTTTTTTAACCCACGGCATTAACCCATATGACCCGAATCTTCCGGAACCTAAAAGTTCTTTCTTGAGAAATATCATTGATAAACATCTGATGGAAATATATTTTAAAGGCCGAATAAATCTTCAGTTCCATTCATGGTTTCAGCAACCACATTGGAAAATTTGGACAATAGAAAAAGCAACTTTTATAAATAAGGTCAATTCCTAAAGCCGAATGGTTGAGATTATAAAAAAGCATGATTTCATAGAATTAGAATATACCGGAAAACTAAACGACGGTACTGTTTTTGATACCACTTCTGAAAAAGTAGCAAAAGATAATCATTTTCATAACCCAAAAATGAGTTTTGGACCAGTAATTATTTGTGTTGGCGAAAATCAAGTTCTTCCAGGGTTAGATGAAGCCTTAATTGAAAAGGAATTAAGTAAAGAATACACCGTAGATGTTCCCGCAGAGAAAGCATTTGGAAAAAGAGATGTTAAAAAAATGAGAATCGTGCCAATTGCTGAATTTAAAAAACATAAAGTTCAACCGCAACCAGGATTGCAGATAGATATGGATGGTGAGATGGGAATAATCACAAGAATTGCAAGCGGGAGAGTTATCGTTAATTTTAATCATCCTCTTGCAGGTAAAGAAGTTGCTTATACTTTCAAGATAAATCGAAAGGTTACCGATTACCAAGAACAAATTGTTTCATTTCTAGGAATGGTTCTTAGACTTAAGAAAGAAGCATTCAAAGTTGTGGTAGAAGATGATAAAGCAACCATTGAAATGCCGGCCGGTTTCCCACAACAATTCTTAGATATGTTAGGGAAAAAATTAACTGAAATAACCCGGTTAAAGGGTATTGAAATGAAATCTACTTCTCTATCGCAATAATCTTTATATATCAATTTCCGCTCTGAAAATTATAAAAAAGGGTCGAAGGGTGGATTTTTATGAATACCTATACACAAGGCAGTGGTTATTCTGTACAACAGGCACAACCAAAAGTTGAAGAAGTTTCACATAAGAGAGCATCAATTGAGATTGATGAAGAACTGGAACGATTAATTGCTAGCCATAAAACTAGAATTAAAGTTGTTGGGGCCGGGGGAGCTGGTAACAATACGATAAATCGAATGGCTCAAGTTGGGATTAAAGGTATCGAAACAATAGCAATTAACACCGATGCTCAAGATCTTCTTTATACTACTTGCGATAAAAAACTTCTGATTGGGAGAGAACTAACTCAAGGTTTGGGAGCTGGTTCAAATCCAAGAATTGGCGAAGAATCGGCTAAAGAGAACGAAGTTGATTTGAAAAAATTGATTACGGGTTCTGATATTGTTTTCATTACTTGTGGTCTAGGCGGTGGAACCGGTACAGGTAGTGCACCATATGTTGCTCTTCTTGCTAAAAAAATGGGGATTCTTAGCGTCGGAATCGTAACTATGCCATTCACTATGGAAGGATCTCATAGATTTGAGAATGCCATGATTGGTTTAGAAAAATTAGAACAAAATGTTAACACTCTGATTGTTATTCCTAACGAGAAACTTTTAGAGATGGCTCCAAATTTACCATTACAAACAGCATTCAAAGTTGCTGATGAAATTCTAACTAATGCAGTTAAAGGTATTGCTGAACTAGTTACAAAAACAGGATTAGTTAATTTAGATTTTGCAGACGTGAAAGCTATCATGAGCGAAGGCGGAGTTGCTATGATTGGCGTAGGTGAATCCGATTCAGAAAATAGAGCCGTTGAATCTGTCGAAAAAGCACTTAATAATCCTTTAATTGATGTAGATATTAGTAACGCTACTGGTGCTTTGATTAACATTTCTGGTGGAGAAGGATTGACGTTAGATGATTCACGTAAGATTGTTGAAAGAGTTGCTGAAAGACTTGATCCAAATGCAAAAATCATCTGGGGAGCTCAGATTTACAAAGATTTAGAATCCACCATTAGAACATTGGTAATTATCACTGGAGTTCGATCGGAACAAATTTTTGGAGAAGGAAACAAATTCTTTCAACAGAAAAAAGGTGAAATTGAAGACGAGCTTGGAATAGATTTCATGTAAATCGGGTTCTAATTTTTTAATTTTTTAAATTAGATTTATAACATTCTAGAAAGACAATAATTTTAGAAAAAAATAATTAAGAGAGATTAATCTCTTTTCTTATACTCAGTATAACCGGTTTTCCCACAAACAGTTCTATCTTTATGGTTAGCCATGAAATCACCAGGTGATTTTGGAGAAAATCTGTTTTTTCTGATTAATTTGTCTCCTTGAACTTCATAGAGTTTCCACAGTTGAGAAGGTTTCTTTGGTGCTCTTTGTTTTTTTCCCTGCGGTCCGCCTTTTCCGCCTTTTTTCTTTGCCATTTTTCTGTAGATTTGAGTGTTATTTAAATACTTTTGGGTTCGTTAAAATTATTCAGATGAAGTTACAGCTTCAGGTTCTTCAGATTTTTTAGCCGCTTCTTCCTCAGCTTTCTTAGCAGCTTCAGCAGCAGCTTTCTTACGTACTTCTTCTTCTTTCTTGCGAAGATGTTTAGTCATACTCTCAGTTCTTTTTTTTGCAGCTGCATCCTTATATGCAACAGCAGTAAAAGTAGCCTCATGAAGACTGAAAGTATTTTTAATTTGTTTAACTACAACAAGTCCTGCTTCTTTCTTTATTTTGCTTGAAATTTCAGCACAAATATCCTTATTACTTGGAGTAGCTCCATCAAATTCTACTTTTCCTTCAACTTCAATTCGATGAAGAAGTAAATTTTCATGTTGTTCAGTAATTGTAAGTTTCATTATTTACCTCACCTTAATTGCGTATTCGCCTTTTTCTTTGATACCGATTTTCTCAGCAATCATTGATCGAACTGGATCAGCGATAAAAATTCGTCCTTGCCAGCTTGTAGTAAAATTACCTTTATCAAGTCCTTGTTCTTTTATTTCAATTTCTGATAATATTTTTTTGTCAATTTTTGATGCTAATCTTTTGGCCATTTTTATTCACCTTTAACCGCTGGTTTTTGCTGTTCAGCCCATTCCAATTTACCTAAGCCTTCCTGCCTCATGGTAAGTCCGATTTTTGGATTTGAAATATCTTTATAACTTACAGCGATTATTCTTGCTCGGCATTTATCGCCAACTTTAATAGAGTGATTTGATTTCTTTCCTTGAAGAACTTTTTCTTTGCTGAATGATACGAAATCATCCATACTTTGAGAGATGTGTACCATCCCTTCAATGCCACCAATATCCATAAATGCACCAAAATCAGTAATATCTCTTATTTTTCCGAAAACCATTTCGTTTAATTCCGGTTTGTATACTAAAAGTTCAAATTCTGTGTCATAGAATCCTGCTCCGTCACCAGGAACAATTACTCCTTCTTTAATTTCAGTTACGCCAACAACTTTAACGACGAAACCCATCTCTTTTGAGACAAAATTACCATAAGTTTCCTTAACATTTGCCAATACGGCTTGCTCTTTTCCAAGACCAAACATGCTTGGTGGAACTCTGATGTGATCCTTGACTTTGACTTTGTAGAACATTATACGAGGCCTCCTGTCTATAATTCTGATTATTTTGAGTGCCAGTTTATAAATGTTTTGGATAAAACGGTTTTTGCTAAAAATCCCACATCAAATTCACGTAAGGACGACTCTTCTCCATATCTGCGCCAACTTGTAACCTAAATGGTTCAAGAAGTACATTCATCCCCATAAGATAATTAGGAGCTAAGTCGCCATTTCGTAGTGTTGTACCAGCTCCCGCAATGGGACCAATTCCGAGACCATCATCATAAAGGCCGAATCCTGCTTCTAAGGTTGCAGTAATACTTCCCCTTCTTAGAATTCTTAATCCAAAATCAACATTGGAGTATTTTTCTACATTCACAGAAGTTTTTTTCTCTGATACCGGATAATGTTTAAACTGTTCTAATTTTAAAATTAATCCTTCTTGGTCCGGTTTTAAAACAAAACCGGTTAATACTCTTCCCTCTTCGACAACATCTTTAGATAAATCCTGATCTTTTGTGATGGGTGTAGCACAACTACTTAAAGTAATAATTGCGAGATATAATCCTAGAATATTTTTGTAATAAACCACCACATCACCCAAAATCGGTGATTTGGCCGTTATTAATATACCTTTCTTCTCCGCACGACCGAAATGTTTATAAATAAACCTTTTACCTGAGAGTAATACTCACTGTTATTAAAACAGAAACGGAGGAATTTAAAAGATGGCAAAAACAAAGCAACACATTAACTTAGTATTCATCGGTCACGTAGATCACGGTAAATCTACCACTGTTGGAAGATTATTATTTGACGCTGGAACTATCGACGAACAGACGATGAGAAAGCTAAAAGAGAAAGCAGAACAATTAGGAAAGAAAGGATTTGAATTCGCTTTCGTAATGGATAACCTGAAAGAAGAGCAGGAAAGAGGAGTAACTATCGATTTAGCTCACAAAAGGTTTGACACAGACAAATATTATTTCACAATAATCGACGCACCCGGTCACAGAGACTTTATTAAAAATATGATTACAGGAGCTTCCCAAGCAGATTGTGCAGTTCTTGTTGTTGCAGCAAACGACGGTGTAAACGCTCAAACAATCGAGCATCTTAGATTATCAAAAATCTTTGGAGTAGGTCAATTAGTTGTAGCTGTTAACAAAATGGATATCTCTGGAGTAGACTGGAGTGAAAAAAGATATCTTGAAGTAGTTGAAGAAGTTAAGAAACATGCTGCTCAAGCCGGATGGGCTGTTGATAAATTAAGATTCATACCTCTAGCATCTTTACCAGGGGACAATATTACTAAGAAATCTGTAAAAATGCCTTGGTGGACAGGAGACTGCCTACTTGAAGCAATCAATAAATTTGATGTTCCTCAGAAACCAACTGATTTACCTCTACGACTTCCTATCCAAGATGTATACAACATCACTGGTATCGGAGTTGTTCCTGTAGGAAGAATTGAAACAGGAGTAATGAAAGTTGGCGACAAAGTAATCTTTGTTCCTGGAAGAGAAGGTAAAGGAGTTCCTGGTGAAGTTAAATCAATCGAGATGCATCACGAGCAAGTTCAGGAAGCTGAACCTGGTGACAACATTGGATTCAACGTACGTGGTGTAGGTAAGAAAGATATTGCAAGAGGAGACGTTCTTGGTAAAGCTGACAACCCTCCAACTGTGGTAACTGAATTTACTGCTCAAATTGTAATCATGAACCATCCAACTGTTGTAACTGTAGGATACACACCTGTATTCCACATTCACACATCTCAAGTAGCTTGTCAATTCGTTGAAATTTTGAAAAAACTTGATCCAAGAACTGGACAAGAGATTACCGAAAACAAAGACATCCTACGAAATGGAGATGCTGCTGTAGTTAGATTAAAACCAGTTCAAGCTGTGGTAATTGAGAAAAACTCAGAAATCCCACAAATGTCCAGGTTTGCAATCCGTGACTCGGGTACAACCGTAGCAGCTGGTATGTGTATTGATGTTGTTAAGAAACAATTATAATAACATCAATTAATTTTTATTTTTTTTATAATCTTATTTTTTCTAAGTAAAATTTAAATAATAATGCCTAGTTTTGAGAATTATGGTAATTATTCCTAAAACCACTTTAAGCATGATTGTTAGAGATGAAATCATGAATCCTGCTGGTGGACTTCTTCCAATGTTAGAAAAACATCTTCCGTTAGTTGAAGAAGCTGTGGTGGTTGATACTGGAAGTCTTGATGGGACTAGACAACTTCTTGAATATTTTCAAGCATTGTATCCACATCTTAGAGTTTATGACCATCAATTTGATGGATATACTAAATCAAGAGAGTTTGCCAGGAAGAAAGCGAATACAAGATATTTACTTTGTTTAGACGCCGATGAAGTTTTATTTGAAGAAGAAGAACTTGTAGAAATGATTAATGATGATAAGACTTGGAGAGGAAAAGGTATTGAAATCAATTTCTTAAATTTTATATCGCCAACTAGTGAAACATATGAAGGATGTGCTTGGAATCCAAGACTTCATCCAAGAAATCTTGGTTACGGTTCTTCTCATCAATTTGGTGCAGAAAAATCTAAATGTTACCGTCGAGAAAAAACAGAAAGGGCTATAATATACCATTTCAGACCAGCTTTGGGAACGAAGAAAGAATTTTGGTATAAATTAATGGATACCGATAAGTATAACGGAGAAGCACCATCTGAAAGTCCTTATTTCCCAGATTGGAGAACACCAAATGTTATGTTAGTTAAAGAAAAACTCGACCTTGATATTTTAAAAGTTCTAGAAATACTTAATAGCTTAGGGTTACAGCCAAAGACAGAGATTTCTGACGCAATATATGGACAATTACAATGATCAAAGTAGATAACATTGCCGTGCTATTAATCGATATGCAGGAAGGATTTACGGAATATATTCCTACAGATTATTTTAATAAATTAATCCGGGCACAAAGAAGCGTGATAAATTATCTAGGTAATAATGATATCCCTTTAGTTGTTCTTGAATATAAACCAATTTATTATGGAGAAACAGATTCTGCCCTTCTAGATGCAATCAATTGTGTTCAAAAAACCATATTTATTTCTAAAAAATCTAAAAGTGGTTTTAAACAAACAAATCTGAGAAGAATTTTAAGTTGTTTTAATAGAAAAAATCTTTATCTAATGGGAGTATATGCTGATCAATGTGTTAAAGCAACCGCTCAAGATGCAATTAATGATGGTTATAACATAGCTACCAGCGGAGATGTCATCTCGGAGGTAAATGGAAGATTATCTACCACTTGGTTTGAAGAAAATGGGCTATTTACAAAGACATATAAGGGAATGATTCAGAGATTAGAAAAGTCTCTCTAAGAGAGAGATCATTTTCGTATTTACAAAAGATAACATAAAGTTTATAAATAAGCACCGTTCCCAGAGGATAAACCATAACAAATGAGTCACTTGTTATGGAGGTATTGATATGGTACAACGCGCTCGAATAAAATTAGCAAGCATAGAAATCGATAAAATCAATCAGATTTGTCGAGATATCAAAGAAATAGCCGAAAAGACAGGCGTTGATATGCGTGGCCCTATCCCACTTCCAACAAAAAAACTTAAAGTTACGACTCGTAAATCTCCTTCAGGTGAAGGAAAAGCTTCTTGGGAACGTTACGAAATGAGAATTCATAAGCGACTAGTAGATATTAGTGCTGATGAAAGAACTCTTAGATTAGTAATGAGAGTTCCTATTCCAGAAGGTCTCAATATTGAGATTGAAATGGTTGATGCTTAAAATTTTCTTTATTAATTCACTAAAATCTTTTCTAAATAATTTTCTTTCTAGAAAATAAAAGAATTAACAACCATAAGCAGTTTGGTTGATATAATCAAAATTATCTTCCTTACCCAAAAATTTCAAGATTCTTCGTGTTGATTCAAATTTTGAATCTAAATCCAAATTCTTACTTTTACAAACATTCAGAAGATTAGATATATCCACCTTATCCTTTTCTTTCATCCGAATCATTTTTGAAGCAAGTAAATAATCTAAGTGAGGAATATGTGCTCTAAGTTCTGTATTTCCTCTTTTTAAAACAACTTCATCAGCCGTATCAATCATGTGATCATAAAATTCAGTCATACCTCGAAAATCTGATGGTTTAGTGTTATATGAAACCTGAACAATATTCCCCCCTTTAGTAACGTGCAATGCTCGATTTGGGAGATTTTGAATACCAAGAGAGGAAGTACTAGCAGCCATACCATTAAATATTCTTATCATATCCATTTCTTCGGCACGAAGTTGTAAATCAATATCTCCAGTTTGACGTAAAAATGCTTCCAAACCAGCTGATACACTGTTAAGATTTCCACCTTTACCTGCGATTAGCTCTGCCATTTTTAATTGGTAAGCTGTACCACCAACAACCATATTTGGTACATAATTAAAATTAAGCTCATCCGTTAAAACTTTAAGAGCATCAAAGTAGAATCTGTTCAATATAGTATATCTTGCAACTTTTTGGTGTGCCATGCTTTTTAGAGAGATAACTGGTTTATAAATCTTTCCCCTTTTGCTACTTTATAGTGGCACCATGCTGGCAAATAATCAACCAATTAATAATCAGATGGTTTAAAACAAGATTTTTAGTATATTAAAAAGCGCCAGCACCCGGACTTTCAATGATTCCAAAAATCTTATGAGTGGGAACGCGAGTGACCGCGAATCCTCTTACCAGATTTAGGAAATCTGTGTTTGAACCGGGAATTCCCGAAGGAATCGGTTAACTCGAAAGATTAAAGTTTTCCTTTGTTTAGTGACTAAGCGTTAGCGAAGTCGCTCCGCCTTTCAGATGGCGTGACATCTGTTCGAGACCGACGCTATATTCTCCAAGGATTAACTCCTCTCCGGATTAAGCGATGCTGGCTTGAGAATATTAGAAAACCTAGAGTATATAAAAATAACTAAAATCAGAAATCTTCCTGCCTATTATAAGGCCAAATCCCTAAACCATCTTCTAATCTTCCAAGATACCCTTGTCTTACATCAATAATCCATTTCTCGTCACCAGAATTGATATATCTACACCAAGCATGTCCACCAAATACGAGATAGTTTCTGTCAACACTAGGCTTACCGTTGATATGTCCTTCTTTTTTAAAAAGTTCAAGAAGAACAGCACAAGCTAAAGCATCATGCCTGCAAACTCCAATACCTGCTTCAAGAAAAAAGCCTAAAGAGATTTTACCATCATTCTCTACATTGTTATTTCTAACTAATTCCATAACACTATTACTATTTTGAATAGGCATTGCTTCTGCAACAGATTCATAAACACTTCTTAGAAGATGGTCTTTTATTATAATACCATTTATGGTAATTTTTCTTTTAGCCTTATCATATAACTTTTGTATTCTTGGATCTTTAGAATCAACAACTATTGCTTCCCTTTGACCACCGCCAAGGTAAACTCCACCATCTACCTGAGAATCTCTATGAATAATTGGCCTTCCCTGATACATATCATCTTCTAGTCCAAGTCTTCTTACTGCACAATAAGTCTTATTCCATAATCCTAGTAAAGCCATTTTATCAGAAATTAACCACTAAGAGGTAGTATAAAAACCTTTTGGTTATTAGAATGAAGTGTTAAAAATAACTAAAAAAAGTTAAAAAAATTATCTTTTCTTTTTCATTGGCATTTCCGATTCGCAATGTCCACAAGAAGGTTTCATTAATTTAACTAAACCTACTAAAACCATTAAAACAGCTACGAAAGATACCCAACCATCAACGCCTAACCATCTTGGCCAAACGAATGCGTTTACTAGAAGGAGAACTCCCCAAACCAGTTTCATAACTCCATGGCATTTGCCACATATTCCATGATGACATGTCATACCCATATTAAATCACCTCGATTTTAGAATTAAAGAAAAGAATTAGAGTTTAAAAACCTATTGTTCTTTGTTTTCGTCTTCATCATCATCAGATTCACGACGAATAACCTTAACTGCATCCATTTTTACAGTAATTGGAATTGGAACAGCTGAATCAAGCAATTCTACAACGATTTCTTCTTTCTGCTTGTTGATACGCATAACTTTAGCATTTTCTCGCTTGAACGGACCAGAAATAATCTCAACGATATCTTTCTTATGAATATTCATTTCTACTTTAACTTGCTCAAGCATATGTTCAATTTCAGCGTATGGAATTGGAGATGCCAATAATCCTCTCGCGTAAGGAACTCCAGTAAGAGCAACTTCAGCTTCTACTTTAGAAGTAGCTTCAACAAAAACGTATCCCCTCATACCGTGAGGTCTGATAACAGCAAGAATTCCTTCAACTTTTTTATGCATTTTTGAGACTAAATAATCTACTACCTGGTCTTCTCTATTTGCAGCAGTTCTCAATCCGAAAATCATAGTCTCGGTCATTTTTTTAAAGTAATTGTTTAATTATATGTAAGATAAAACCAATCATACCAATCAGGATTATTCCTAGCCCGGTAACTTTGACTAAACTAAGAAACTCATCTTTATTTGGTTTTTTGGTGATACGAAGCACTCTCACCGTTTCCTTTATAAACCTTTTTACTCTGTTTTGTTTTTCCGGTTGTTGGTCCATAAACTAGCTTATCACCGGATTGATTTATAAAGTTTGCTGTTAGAGAATAAAAACATGCCATTTAACACCCTTAAAGAAAAATACAAGGATTGTTCAAAATGTTCATCTCTTTGCCAATCTAGATCGCAAGTGGTTTTTGGTTCTGGTAATCCTCAAGCAGAAATTATTTTCATCGGAGAAGCACCAGGAGCTACGGAAGATAAAAATGGGATTCCGTTCTGTGGAATGTCTGGAAAAATTCTCCAGGAGCTTCTAGCTACGATTGGTTTAACTAGAGATGACATCTTTATCACAAATACGATTCTTTGTCGGCCCGAGAATAACAGAAATCCATCAAAAGAAGAAGTAGAAAATTGCCGGGAAAGGTTAGATAAGTTAATTGAGATCATGCAACCAAAAGTTATCGTTACAATTGGCAATTTTGCTACCGAAAGAATTCTTAACAAAAAAGGTATAACCACCTTAAGAGGAAAAATAATTGTTACCAGAATTAATGACAAAGAAATAAACGTGGTTCTAGTAATCCATCCAGCAGGTTATCTTTATTCCGGCAGAAATCCGGTAATGTTTGAAAATATGAAGAATGATTTTCAAGTTATCGCTTCAGTTATTAGAAAAACTAAACTACAAAAAAATTTGTAGAATTTTTATTGGAAACTTGGACCATTGTCTCCAGAATCGTCATCGTCGTCTTCATGCCCATTATCATCTTTCGGATCGATAGTTAACGAAATATCACCAAAATTAACCGTTTCTCCAGAATTGATTTGGCTCAAGGTATTTTCTCGATTAGTTTCAATTAATGATTCTAAAACAATAGTTCTAGCTATACTATCACAAACCAACCAAGAAGAGTCATATACATCTTCAATTGGAACTTCGCTAGTTTTCTTTCTAAGAATTTTTTGTAAAGAAAAATTTGTATGGGGAGCAATTCCCGTATAAACTGCCTTTAAGAAATCAAAAAGATGATGCTCTGGGGTTAATACTGGAGAATAACTAACCATCAACTCTTCTCTATCAATTGGTTGGAAAAAATTTCCTTTAAGTTCAGTAAGTATTTTTGATAATGATGTGACTGGTTTATCCTGATCCAGTTCTACTCTTAAATGAATATTAGTCCCTAAACAAGTATTTAAGAACAAGGGGAAATGTAATAAATTCTTATAATAACCATACAAAGCCTCTTGACTTATAGCTCCAACAAGATAAGGCGTAGGTATCCAGCCATGCTCGACATGTAAATAAGATTTGTCTGGAGGCAAAACATTCTGGTTCTGATATGATTTGTAAAGTTGATCAAGCCTTAAGTTTTCATCTTCTAATTCTGCAAAGAGATTATCCGGCATGTTTGCAAAAAGTATTTCAAGAGAAACATTTTGATCCGGGGTTCTCTCGCCACCCTCCATAAGAACACGTTTTAATCTGATATAATCGATAACATCGTTAAAAGTTGGAGCGTGATATTTCGTTGTAAGAATCACAGAACATACTGGACTAAAATCCTTTTTCGGATCTTTTTCTTTGTAATATACCCCACCCGCCCTAATGGGATTATATCCAGGAATATTTAACATTTTGAATGATTTATAGTTGAGTTATTTAAATATTTTCTCCTAAAAATTTATAAAATACCCCGTTTAAATGAATGAACATGATAACTAGACAAACTACAATTGTAGACCTTTTAAAGAAATACCCAGAAGTGATGGACATCCTTCTAGATTATGGAATTGAATGCATCGGCTGCCACGCTAGCCCATCTGAATCTATCGAAGAAGGATTTCTTGCTCACGGTATGAGTAATGATGAAGTCAATGAGGTTATTGATAAAATTAACGCAGAAATCTCAACTAAGAAAGATAAACTAGAAACTAAGCAAGATGACGATGACGATTCTTGTTGTTCAAACTCTGGCGAATCTAACACTTGTTGTGGATCCGGTTGCGGATCTGGATGTAAGTGAAATGGATAATATTGTCTTTGAAACTTTCAGAAATGTATTAATCCCGAGATTATTTCTCTCAACTGAGCCATATCATAAAGAAAGATCTCGGGGGGATGGAGAAATGGATTTACGGAATCTCGTAGATCAAGCAACCCATGAGGGATCCTGGATTTTCAGAGAAAGAGATAATAAATGGTTTAACGTGAGTACCAGGTATTTAACATTCACTCGAAGAGGAATGGATTATGGCGTAGGTAATGTTAATGTGCTTCCAGACATTTCTGATTGGGAAACAGTTAGCCATTACCATCTTCATCTTAAATCTAGAGAAGAATCAGCAATAAAACAAAAAGAAAGAATATATGCTAAAAGAAATCTTCCAATACATTATATCACCAACTGGGAAGGAATTGAAACTGTTATTCCAAGCAAAGAAGATTTAAAGGCATACATAGAAATCGAACGAGAATTTAGGGAAACACCTGATCAAAAACAGAAATTAGAAATTGATTATCGAATAGTTTCTCCACACGGAATGATTGTTATAAGAAATCTTCAGTTAGGATATAACGAAGATGATCTAGTTAAATTCTATGAACACATTACATATCAACAATTAAAAGAGAAAGCCAGTATAGAAAGTAAATCAGAAGCTATCAGAGAAGCAATGAAAAGTATTGCAAGAAGTATGGACGGAATCTGTTCAGTTAATTTTATTGAGAGGAAGAGATAAAATGCGAGAACTAGATGAAACTAGAAGAGGATATCTTGAACGAGCATTAGAAATGTTAAAGGAATACGAACCTTCAGCAGAATTTATTGAACCATTTTATAGTGGCCCTAGCGCCATTTTACATGTTAAATTAAATGAAGTGGAATATGTTTTCAAACCAGCATTAGTTATAGCAGACAATGAACAGTTACCAAAGGAAGCAAGAATATTAAACGATTTGAGAAATGTTAGAGGAATAACTCATCTCGTTGAGAAGTATTGTAATAAATTAGGAGTAAGAGCTATATTAAAAGAATTTTTTCCTGGAAAAAAACTAGGATGGCATGAACAGATTAGAAGTCCTCAACTACGGAAAAAACTTGAAGATACTATTGCAGAAATTCATCAAGTAGGATATGTTCATTTAGATCTTCATGAAGGGAACATTATTATTAGTGATGATGAAACCAACATTTGTTTTATTGATCCAATTCAAGGCCACACATTAATGTCAACTAGTGAACGAAAAAGAAACATCGACAAATCCTTGTTAAAACAATTATTCTATCCGGCAAATTATATTTAATAGATTATATTTAATCATACAACAGTTCTCGGTCATTCCTTCTTTTAACGATAAATAATACCAATAATCCAAGTAATACAAGAACAACTAATGCTGAACCGCCAATAGCAATCATGTTTGGATTGAACCAACTTTTCTTACCTGCAATTGCAAAATAAGAGAAATGTTTCACAACCGCTTCATATTTAACCGGTTCAGAATCTTCAATCATTTCCGTTGGTAAAGATTTCCATTTACCATCTTGGAAAGTCATTAGAACAACATCATTAATATCAAAACCTTTTTCTTCAAGCCAATTTCTACTTACAGCAAAAGTTATTACGGCTTCGTCAAGTTCATCATTTTCAATTCCGATATTAATATCCAAATATTTGAAAGTGCCATCTAACTCCGGAAGATCTTCCGGCAACTCGTTTAATACATTAACCCTAACGTTAGCTTCTTTTCCAGTCGAGGATGTTATTTTTAATTGAGTGATAGGTATTGAGGGATGATTAATTTCTATAATGTATGGTTCGCCTTCCGAGACCATATATCTATCTAAGAACTGCCCTTCCTTTTCAGGAGAATCCTCGTTAACTGCTAAAGGTGATGCTTCCAAACTACTTGTTTGAAGTTCTGGTTCCTGAGCAGATGTTTCTGAAGATTGACTACTTCCGCCCGAACCACCGCTACCGCCTCCGCCACCACCGGAAGAACTCGATGAACTGGAACTATCAGATGAATCGTCAGAAGAATCGGTTGCAGCTACAGTTGTAAATGTATTTGTACTTGAAGTTTCACAATTTCCAACATCATCACAAGAAGTTACCTTGTAAGAATATTCTGTACCAGCCGTAAGACCAGATAAATCAATATCGTGAGAATCTGTGAATGAAGTACTTTCTTCAATTAAATTGAGACTGCCGTTAACCCCATATTCAACTGATGAATTTGCATCTTCATCAGTAGTCCAAGTGATTGTTGTTTCTGTTTCAGTAGGTGCCCCAGCACTAATACTACTAACACTTGGAGAAGTTAAATCAACCGCGATTGTAAAATTAGATGAAGCGAATGATGAATGAGAACTGTTGTCTGTAGCTAAACAATTCCAAACGAAATCTCCTTCAGTTAGAGTTTGATCAAATGTATGGTTTGTTTCAGTTACCGTTTCTACTGCTTGCCATGAACCACCCCAATCCGTATAAATAGTTAAATTCTCGATAACAGCATCATCCGTTGCCGAACAGGTAAATGATATGGTTGATGAAGAAGTTTTATCTTCATTTGCAGGGGATTCAAGAGTTACTTGAGGGATTGTATTAATTACATTGAGGGTATTATTTTCAGAGAAACCGACATTTCCTACAACATCATCACAATAAACTTGCCAAATATGTTCACTGAACAAAAAATTGTTAACAAAATTTAATGAATCATTTACAGTGATATTATTATCTGTGCTAACTAATGTACCATCAACAAGAAGAGAACAAGAAGTTACCTCAGAGTCGTCAGTAACATGATATAATAAGGATAAAGATGATTCTTCAGAAGAACTTCCGTTAAGTGGTGATTCTAATTCTACTGTTGGAGCAGTAATATCTACAACAATATTTCTTAATTCGCTATCGTTCAAATTACCTAAAGAATCTTCCGCAAGAACGGTTATTATTTGTGACCCCTCATTAAGTGCAGAAAGATTTAATGAAACTAACCATTCGGTGCCATCTTGAGTAGAAGTAACTAATGAAGATTCATTTCCATTACCATTAGTAATATTAAATTGAACAGAGATTATAGATGAAGCCGTATCAACCACGGTTACATTCAATATTAATTCGCCAGATCCTACAACTTGCCCTTCTTGAGGAGAATTAAAAGTTACCGAAGGCGGAACATTATCAACTTGAAAACTTCTAGATTCTGTTGTGCCAAAAAGATTTGTTGAATCATTACCGAATACTTTGAAGGAGTATGATGCAACCGCAAGATCGGATTGAGATAAACTAAAATGGGTTAAATTAACCATAGTCATTGAAAAATTTTCAGAAGTGCCATTCTCATTTGTCCATTGAAGGATTGCTGCGTTTAAAGAAACATCTGAAGTAACCGAGATGGTAACGTTATTTCCAGTTAAAGAATTATCGGCAGGGACATTCTCATCAAAATTAATTAACGGTTTAATTGCTTGATAAAGATCAATCCTGGAATAATTTCTGCCAGAACTTGCAGTATCGTCAATAACTGCACCTGTTAAGAATAATTTATTTTCTAACTCTGAAGGAGACGGTACAAGATTATAAGCTAATTTCCAATATTGATGCAATAACGCAATCGAACCGGAAACGTGTGGGGTAGCCATTGATGTTCCGGAAGATGTTGCCAGTCCTCCGCCAAGATATGGGGCGGTGATTGAAATACCTGGAGCGAGAAGATTAAGAATTAATCCGCGATTGAATGAAATACTATCTGCACCATTTACTGCGCCAACGGGAGTTACATTTTCTACACATGCCGGACTGCTTATACCATTTGTGTAGCCATTATTTCCAGATGCGATAACCACGCTAACATTATTTTCTACAGCTAGATTTATTGATGGGTTGAATGGGTCGTCACTACAATAAGAATTGTGCGGGGTTGAATCGCCAATACTGATACTAATTACGGAGATGTTATATTCCTCAGCTTTACTAATACAATAATCAATTCCAGCGATAACATCGTCAGCAGAACAAGATCCCGCAGAGTTACATACTTTCACTGCAACAATTCCTGCTTCATAAGCTACACCCCGATAAGTACTATGATTACCCGCAGCAATCCCCGCTACATGAGTTCCGTGACCACGATCATCTTCCGCCGTATTTGCTTCAGAAGTCCCATTAATGCAACATCCACCGCCTATATTACAATAACAATATTGGTCAAGAATTCTACCTTCAAATGCTGGATGGTCCGTGTCAATCCCAGTATCAACTATACAAATAGATTCACCGGCCCCGGTAATTTTCTGCCCATTAATTTCATAACTTTGAACATCGTCAGCATTTATTTGAGGTATACTTTCATCAAGTAAGATTTGGTATATTTTATTTTCGTGAATAGATTCAACGTTAGGGTTATCTTCTAATTTATTAAGAGTTTCTTGATCAACAGTCGTACTAAAACCGGATGAAAGATTTCTGGAGATTAAAATATCTTTATCTTCATTAAAAATAGAAAACATTCCGCCATTGTTAAGATCATCAATGACTTCTTGTTGTGTTCCTTCTTTAACTGTAACAATTACTGAAACTTGACCATTCTCTTGAGCTGTTTGGACAACTGAATTTTCAATATCGGCTGCAATTGCAGACATTGAAAGTAGAATGAGTACAAATAGAACAACCAAACCACCTTTTCTCATTTTCTAAATAAGCATAATTCCTTGCCCTGCCTCCTCTTTTAATTGTGACGCGAATCCTTCGCCGATATGAAATGAAAATGAGGAAAACACACTGGTTAATAAATCTAACAGTCCCGTCGGCGGTTGATAAGTAACATAAGAAATTTCTTGTAATCCATATTTTGTTCTGAGATATTGTTCTGCAGTTGAAAGATCTCCCAATTGATCAATTAATCCAAGGTTTAATGCTTCCACACCTAAATAAAATTCTCCTGTAGCCAAACGAGCAATTTCTTCCCGAGGAATATTTCTGTTTTCTGAAACTTCGTCAACAAAAAATTCATGAATAAATTGGATTTTATTCTGAAGAATATTTTTTTCAGTTGGTTGTAGACTTTTGAATGGAGTTCCAAGATCCTTAAATGGTCCGGAAACGAGACGTTCATAACCTACCCCGTAATCTTCCATCATACCACTGAATTCTAAATAAGATGATATTACGCCAATACTTCCAGTGATTGACATCCTATTTGCAATAATATAATCGGTTGAAGAAGCTATCCAATATCCACCAGAAGCACCAGCTTCTCTGATAACAGCAACTGTTGGTTTGGTAGATTTTTTTACAGCCGATGCAATTTCATCTGATGCTACAGCTGAACCGCCGGGAGAGTTAATTTCTAGAATGATAGCTTGAATATGAGAATCTCTTTCAGCATCCGCCAGAAATTCTGTAATTTGAGATGAAGAAACGGTTGTTTGACCAAGAGTGCTTGCTCCGCCATCTGTAGTAATTACTCCCTCAATTGGTATAATTGCAACGTTGCCTTTAGATGATGGCCCATCATCAAATAATATTGGGATTAAGAGGAATAATATAATTATGGGACCAAGGGTATAAAGAATTATTTTAACGGTATCTCTCTTACGATCCCTCTTTTTCATAGGAAAAGTTAAAAGAAAGAGGTATTTAAATGTTTCTTGGAAAACCTCAGTGCCTAAAAGGGAAAGTTTTATAAGTAATTACTGAGGGGAAGATTTTATGATATACAAATCACCAGAAGAACGCAGAATAAGAAAACTAACAGAATGGGAAGAAAGAGTATCTAGAGAAATCTCCCCAAAGCTAGAATTCTTGAAAGAAGGTGCCAGAAATTCATTATTTAAAATCCCAATTAGCTACCAGATTTACATTAAATATCACGAAACCCACATGCATGCTTTAGTTGCAAAACTGGAAGATTTTCAAGATGGACTTTTGGTCTATGTAGAGAGCGGTTCTCAGCATGACGATTTACGATTATATCAAATTCCCAAAGTTCTAACAGAGGCTAGAGCCGAACCGGTAAGAGTTATAGGAAGCTACGAGAGAATAAGTAAGAGAATAGAATCAATATTTATTCCGAGAGATGCAATATTATCTGCTTCTTATCAAGGAACATTTGAAGACTTGATTACAAATCCAAATATTAGCTTACGTTTACCAGAAGATAAGAATTTGGCTGAGAAAATTCTTGAAGAGATTGAGAGATTAACGAATGCTTAAATAATCAAAAATGGCAACAACTATTTATTACAATACTAACAGCGGGGAACCCTTTAGAGATTTAAGTAGGGATAGAAAAAAACTTTTCTTATCAACAGAACCATACTTCATAAAAAGAAGCCGTGAAGACGAAGAAAGAGATCTGGAAGAACTTGTTGACACGGAAGAAAATGAAGGCGTATGGTTATTTGATGCTAAAGGATCAAGATGGTATAATTTGGTTCAAAGACAATCTAAATTAGAAGAAAATGGAGAGATAGTAGAACTGTCTTGTGAGACTATCCCTCTTGAAGCTGTCGACGGGATGCAGTTAAAAGTAGAGAATTGCAGCCATTATCATACTCACCCCCTAAAAATCGGTGAAATATTTAAAAGACAGATTAAACAAAGAGAAACAACATCTGATAAACCACTTTCAGAGAAAGAAAAAAGATTCATAGATTGCAGTGTTGCTATAAATCTATCTCTGCCTTCATTAGACGATATAAGAACTTATAAAAACATTTTAAAGAGACTTCCCGTATTAGAGATAGATTTCAGAATAGCCTCCCCACACGGATTAATAACGATGGTTTTTAAGAACGGAGCAATAGAAGCAGATGAGACCTATCAAAATTACCATAAAATGAGAGAAAATGGACTTCAGGTAACACACTCAAAAGACTGGTTTTACTCATCAGAATACGAAAGCCATGCTGTCTTGCAAGGAATTCAATATTTCAGAAGCGTAATGAAGCCGTATTTAAAGATAGATTTCAAATTTAGAGAAGAATTAGCAAAGAGACCATTTGGATTTATATGATCTTAGCCGATTTTCCCAAAACATTTATAAATAACCACCTTCTCAAACCAATAATCAGCCCGAGTTAACGCGCTTTAGGGTTCAAAAGATTATTCTTGAGCTGACTATAATATTCATAAAATGGCAGAACAACCAAAAGAAAATTTCAAGTATATTGTTAGGATTGCAAACGTTGATATTCCTGGAGAGAAACAAGTTCGTATTGCTCTCACTAAAATAAAAGGAATTGGAACAAATCTTGCAGATGTATTATGTACCCTAGCTGGAATTAATAAATCTGCTAAGACAGGTAATCTTTCTGACAAAGATATTGCTTCTTTAAATACAATTGTTTCTGATCCATTAAAACATGGTCTTCCAACTTGGTTTGTTAACAGAAGGAAAGATTATGAAACAGGAGAAACAACTCATCTTATTACGGGAAAATTACAATTCACTCAAGATAATGATCTTAAAAGATTAAAGAAAATTAAAACTCTTAGAGGAGCTAGACATCAGAAAGGCCTTACAGTAAGAGGTCAAAGAACAAGGTCTAATTTCAGAAAGAGTAAAGGTAAGGTAATTGGTGTTAAGAAGAAGAAATAGGTGAACATTAAATGGGAGATCCAAAAAAGTTTAGGAAAAAGTACGAAACTCCAATGCATCCTTGGAAAAAGAATGTTATTGAAGAAGAGAAACAGTTAAAACGAGACTTTGGACTTAACACTCAAAAAGAAATTCTTATCGCTAAAACATTTTTAAAGAAATATAAAAATATTGCAAAAAGATTAATTGCTCAAAAAACAGCACAGGGATTAAAAGAAAAAGAGCAAATTTTGGGTAAATTACAACGCTTAGGTTTCCTTCCTGTTGGATCAGATCTTGATCAAATTCTAAATTTGGGTATAACTGATGTTCTTAACAGAAGACTTCAAAGCGTAGTAACAAAGAAAGGCTTAGCAAGAACATCAAAACAAGCAAGACAATTTATTGTACACAGACATATTGTTATTGGAGATAAAGAAATCACCTCACCATCATATTTAATTTCTCTTGAAGAAGAATCTCTTGTTGGTTTTAAAACAAAATCAACTTTAGCTAGTGAAGATCATCCTGAAAGAGTTACCGTTGAAAAACCAAAAGAAGATAAAAAGAAAGAAATTAAAACAGAAGAACCTCAAAGAGAAGAATTTACTGAAGAAGAATTAGCTCCAGTAAAGGAATTGGAGATTTAGTATAATGGCAAAGAAAGATGCAATAGAAGAACAAGTTGAACGACAAGATAGACCTATGAGGCAGCAAAGAATACGCTGGGGTATCGCTCACATTTTATCTACATATAACAATACAATCATAACCGTAACTGACGTTACAGGAACCGAAACATTAGCAAGATCAAGCGGTGGACAAATTGTAAAATCTGACCGACTTGAAAGTTCACCTTCCGCAGCGATGGGAGTTGCAAAAAAGATTGCAGAGATTTGTAAAGAAAAAGGTGTTAACGGTTTATTTATCAAAGTTAGAGCAAGAGGAGGTCATAATGGACCTAAAACTCCTGGACCTGGAGCTCAAGCTGCAATTAGAGCATTATCAAGAGTAGGAATCAGAATTGGAAAAATTGAAGAAGTAACTCCTGAGCCACATAATGGTTGTAGAGTAAAAGGCGGCCGTCGTGGAAGAAGAGTATAATTGGAAAATAATACAATGACAATAAAAATTGAAAAAATCAAAGAAGAGAAGAAAATAAACAAGCTAACTTTTATGATTAAAGGAAGCGATGAAGTATTTGCAAATACCATCCGCCGAATGATTTTAGAAGAAGTTCCAGTGCTTGCGATAGAAGATATCGAAGTTAAAGCAAATAGTTCAGCTCTTTACGATGAAATGCTTGCATTGAGATTAGGTTTAGTTCCAATTAAAACAGATCTTTCAAGTTACCGATTACCAAAAAATCAAGACGAAATTGATGAAAAAAGTGCTCAATGTACCTTACAAATTAAATTAAAAGCAAGTAAGAAAGGATATGTTTATGCTGAAGAAGCAGAAAGCACTGACCCTAAATGCACCTTTGTTTATCCAAAAATGCCTGTTGGAAAATTACTAGCTAAACAAAAATTAGATTTAGTGATGACAGCAGTTATGGGAAAAGGACGAGATCACGCTAAATGGATCCCAGGATGGGCGTTCTATAGGAACGAACAAAAATTGAAAATTGGAAAAGTAAAAGATGCGGGATTATTGTTAAGCAAATGTACAGATGGAGTTTTCAAGAAAGACGGTTTAGGCTTGACTGTTGTTGAAGATAAAGCTGCTGAAAGTAACTTACTTGAATACTATGCCGAACTTGACAGTGGTTTAACTGTTGAATATACTGATAACATCATATTTACATTAGAAAGCTGGGGACAACTCAGCTGTAAACAATTGCTTGAAGCAAGTGCAGATATACTTGCAGAAAAAGCAAAAGAGCTTGAAGCTCAGTTATAATAATAATAATAATACGAGACAAATAAAATGAGACGAACAGGACCAACCAACTACCAACTGCAAAATCTGTTGAAGGAATTAGAGACTAAAGCTCTTAGCAGTAAATTTTGGAAAAGAATTGTTACCGATCTCAAAAAACCTTCTAGACAAAGAAGAACAGTTAATGTTTACAAAATTGATAAAGTAGCAAAAGACGGCGATACTGTTATCATTCCTGGAAAAGTTCTAAGCGTAGGTGATTTAACTAAGAAAGTTAATGTTGCTGCCTTTACATTTTCAACTGAAGCAGCTAAAAAAATTACCGATGCTAAAGGAACAATTATGACAATTGAAGAACTCCTTAAACAAAATCCTGATGGAAAGAAAGTGAGGATACTTGGATAAAATGAAAGTATACGACGGAAAAGATATGATCCTTGGACGACTTGCATCACAAGTTGCAAAAGATTTACTCTTAGGAGAAGAAGTTGCTATTGTAAACTGTGAATCTGTTGTTATCAGCGGACGTAAAATAAATACTGTTGAGCGTGAAACACAGAAAAGAGATCGAAAAGGATATCCATTAAAAAGTGCTAAACATCCAAGACTTCCAGACAGATTTGTAAGAAGAATTATCCGAGGAATGCTTCCATGGAAATTTACAAGAGGTAAAGAAGCTTACAAACGAGTAATGTGTTACAGAGGAGTTCCAGACGAATTTGTAAATCAACCATTAATCACAATTAAAAAAGCATCATCTAAAAAACTGCCTACCCTAAGATATATGACGGTGGGAGAAGTTTGCAAAACTATTGGTGGTAAAGCATAATGAAAGGATTTATTCAAGAACAAGGTAAAAGGAAACAAGCAATTGCTAGAGCTACTATTCAGTCTGGGTCTGGTAAAGTTTCAATCAATGGACAAGAATTATCATCTTTTGGAAATGATATGGTGCGATTAAGAATCAGCGAACCATTAGTATTAGCTGGAGATGTTGTAAAAACTGTAAATATTAATGTAAACTCTCGTGGTGGAGGAATTTACGGACAAGCGGATGCAATTAGGTTAGCAATTGCTAGAGCTTTAGTTGAAAATGATAAAAAATTGAAGAAAACATTCACAGAATACGACCGTTTATTACTTGTTGCAGACGTTAGACGTAAAGAAACTTGTAAACCTAACGATTCAAAAGCTAGAGCTAAGAGACAAAAATCATACAGGTAGAGGAATTAAAAAATGATTACAATAAAAATTCACAAATTTTTAAGCAACCATTGCTTCACTGAGGTGGAACAATGATTATACCTATCCGATGTTTCAGTTGTGGAAAACCAGTAGGCCACCTTTGGGAAGAATTTAGCGAACGCCGTGAAAAAGGCGATGAAGTTAAAAAAGTTCTTGATGATTTTGGTTTAGAAAGATACTGTTGCAGATCTATAATGATGGGACATGTCGAATTAATTGATGTAGCTGCCGAATTTAGAAAAGCTTAGTTACATCGACTATTCTTTTTTTTCTATTTATTTGTTGAAATTTACTTTTAGGTTTTTTGTCACCAACTAGTGACCCCTTACGAAAACTTTATAAAGTAGTGCCTAAGAAGACAGTTAGGTAATTCAAAATGTCAATAATTTACGATTTATGTCAACAAATGAGGCCACATTTACATGAGATTGGTCAGGCCGGCTTAATTGGTTTAACTGCAACTACCGCTCTTGCTACCGCAAGATCACTCAAAGGATCAAATACATTTGCAGATCAAATGAAAGATTCATTTAATTGGGCTACTGGCGCAGGATTAGCAACTTTAGCTTACCTATATGACGTTCAACTTCCACCTGAAATAATTACAACTGATAAAGTTTCTACAGCTATTGATTATGTTGGAGCAGCGACTGCCGGAGCTGGAATTGGAGCTCTTTTAAGAGGAGTGTCTGGACCTGCTGATTGTTCTCTATCGGATAAAGTACGTGAAGGAGCAATAAGAGGAGCAATAGCTTTCCCGGTGGGATATGCTTTGTTTAATTATATCAGTCAAAGAATTTGATTAAAATGAAGAAAGTTACACAAATTGCAATTGCTTTACTTGCGTCCTTAGGAATACACCAAGAAATAAACTATTATTCTAATTCTAGAAAAAATGAAGTTAAAGCGGAATATTCTAATTCTAAAGAAAAATTAAAAAAAGACTTAGAAAGTAAAATAGGGGATAATAATTACCAGAGTTCCAATAATGCAAATAAAAAAGAAGTTCTATCAAGATATAACTTTACAAGAAAATCTTTACAAGAGATATTTGATGAATATCAAAAAGAACATCCTGAAGAAAAATTTGAAAAATCTATTATCGTAGAAAAAGAACCTAGAGTCTTAACAGTTTATGTAAATAATATTCCTTTAAAATCATATAGAATTGCTCTAAGCGGTGTTCCTGGAGATAAAGTCTTGGAAGGAGATATGAAAACACCTGAAGGAGATTTTTTTATTGAAAGAAAAAGATATAGTAATTTTGACCATCCTTTAATTATCAGTTATCCGCTTCCAGAAGATGCAGAAAGAGGATTAAAATATGGTATTATTAAGAGATGGAGATATAAAGAAATAATTGATGCACATAAAAACTGCAAAGTTCCTCCCCAAAGAAATGATGGTCTTGGAAGTAATATTTTAATTCATGGCGGCGGTGGTTATTCTAGAGGTGATTGGACAGCTGGATGTATTGCATTAAATAATTCTGAGAAAGATGAATTATATCAGTTTATTAAACCGGGATGTAAAGGAACAAAAGTTATAGTCGTAGGTAGATACTACGATTTTGATGAAGAATAAGAAGAATCAGAATTTTCTTAAGATTATCTTGATGATGTGATAAACGTTTTTCCGTCTTTCGTCCAGATCAGTTTTCCAATAGCCATATCACGGAAAAGCCAGGATCTTTCCCCTTTAGTCTTACCAGTATCCGGATCGATTGGACGCACAAGTATGTTATCATTTATGTCAGATTGGCCAATAACACCAGGCATCAGCTCATTAAGTGGAGCTAGACCATACCACCCTTGAATAAGGTCAACTTCCGGGTATTTATCTATCAGAACAACAAGATGTGGCCTAAGTTCACCAGTAGAATCTGGAGGAGGTACCGTATTACAAGAACTATAAAATACCTTTTTTACATCTCCTTCTGGGAAGTCTTTAAAATCAATTCGATCTATCGGGTTATGGCTATCATCTTTAGTCTTTACTGATGGTGCATCACGCCAGATATAATCAGAATTTGCCCAATGATGTCCCGTGATTACAAGATTTTTACTATTAGTTTTTGGTGGTAAATCTCTGCTGTTAAGAATAAGACATCCAGTGCCACTTTTCCTGCACCATTTTTCCATGCTTTGACCCGATGATGCGGCGTCACCAGCAATAATAATCGTCGTGGTTGGGGAAGAACCATCTTTCGATTTAATCACTTTACCAAAAGATTCAGCAAATTTCTGTTCGCAATCCTTGTCAACATAACAGGTGACAAATGAGTTTTGTCTTGATGATTCAAAGTAGTTTTCAACATATGCTGACTTTTCGATGTTATAAGTTTTATATCCACTGTTAGAAGACCAATGTTGCATCTTTTCTTCATTGGTAACTGGATCTTTAGAAGTCACATCAAAACGACCAACATTCAGTTTAGCCAAATCTTTGTCTACGGAGACATCACCATTGCCACTAACAATGACTTCGCTAATAACTTTTTGTTCGGTGGAAGAAATATCTTTCTTTTCGGTTGAACGATAAATTGCTTTTCCGTTATCAATATGATCAACCAGAACTTTATTAAAATAAGCAGAAGATGAGACAGAAACTTCATCTCCTTGTTTAATTCCCACGTAACGCAATTCTGTACGATAACTCGGATCTCTAGTGTTACCATCACGATTAATTAAACAACTGAAACCAGTTTTACAGAAAGTATCTCTTTCTTTATTCTCAGAGTAGTATAATCGATCACCTTTAAAATTAATTGTCGTGTCACCAAGTTGATCTTTCATTGACCCATCACCAATTAAAATAAATTCGTTCATAGCCGAAAGAAATTGATTCTTTGTCCTATCTCCCGGCTCAAGGACTGTTCCTTTAATCACCTGGGCAGTAGCTGTATATTCTTCAACACCAAAAGTATAATGTTTTGAAGATACTGACGATAAACGTAAAAAGTCTTCACCTTCTGTACTTGCGACAATATCACCCTCATCTCCCCTAAAAAAACGAAAACTACCTTTGTAAAGAATCTTTCCAGAAACTGATTCCCGCGTCGGGGTATCTTTAGGGAGAACTTTTTTTGGTAAATTAACCTCAATACTTGCACACTTTCTGATATCTGTACCAGGACAATCAGCAAAAATAGCGACTTCTTTAACATCGGCATCAATTTGAAGAGTTCCCCCGGTGATCTGATAATTATTCTGTCCTTCAGTGATTAATGGATTTCCACCCGGACCTCTAGCTAATTTGAAATCCTCGGTTCCGCTAACTTCACCAAATGGAACTATTAATCTTCCATCTTTTAATACTCTAGAACCGAGAGGTACTTCATTAACTGTAAATTTAGTAGTTCTAATATTTTTATTAACATTATCCAGTCCAAGAATTTCTATTTTTTTTCCATCAAAAGAATTGATTTCCGCCCCTTCATCTTTAACACCATAATTATAAAACCAAACTTCTTTGATTTTATAATTGTCATTTAAGATGGAAGTATCTTGCTGAAGTCTTGTACTTACATCTAGAAAAATTGGATTAAGTTTTCCGTTGATTAAAGAAGGATTAAAATTTACAGCGCGGACAAGATCTGGAGTTTGAAGTTTATTACTTACAGATGGATTAATATCCAAAGCAGAAGCTAATTTGTCAGTCGTGACAATAGACATGTCGCTTATTTTCCCTTGTTCAATAGCGGTAGCTAAATCTGTGGGTCCAAGATTATTCACATAATCAGGACTACTATAATCTGCTTGCTGGTCTTCTGCTGGACAATCTGGTGGACATTCAGCTAAAGCTAACGGAAGTACAACTAACAAAACCATCATAACCAACAGTACTTTTCCTACCTTACTTCCAGTAACCATCTTTTCCATGTTCCGCCAAATTCATTTTTTACATTTACCCTTATTGAATGGGTTCCTAGATCATCTTTTGTTGGCGTAAAATTAATAATTCCGGTTTCAGAATTGATATCAAATAAATAACTTTCATCGGTATATGTAATTCCACCACGATCATTAGAAATTGGAATTTTAAACACGTACTCCTTACCTACTTCAGCAGTCTGTTGAGGAATGTTTTGAATTATTGGTAAATTGCCCGGATTTACATTAACATTTATCACAAAAGGAGCAATATTTTCATTGTCAAAATTATCAGTTGCAATAACATAATAAAGATATTCGTCATTGGGAAAATTTTTTGTATCTAACGTAATAATTCCAGTTACCGGATTTATCGGAAGAGTTGATGGATCAGTGCTGAATGACACTTTATCATTTTCGCTTCTTGCTTCCAAATTATAAATTCCAGGCATGTCAATATTCCATTCGTCAGGTAAGATAATTGAAACTGAAGGTTCTGGTTCAAAATCAGTAGGCGGAATTTCTATCGTTTCGGTAACCCAATCAAATCCTAAACCAAACCGATATAAAATTGGTTCTTCCTCTAACCCTTCATCGTAAACAAAATTTAGAACAACGTCTTTCCCCTCATCTCCGTACTGATTAAACCCGTAAATGAAATTATTCTCATATGCGGCCGAAGATAAAGGACTTATTTGGAATGTTTCCGGAGATTCTTCCTGCGTTTCAAGGTATCCTTGAACAAATTCATATTTACTGACAAAATCAAACGGAATCAATGAAATGAATTGATTATAACCGCTTTCCGTTTCTCCAAGTTTTATTGTGACCGGATGTGATAAAGAAACCCTTGTTCCTGAACGTGTGAAAGCAATTTTAATTTCGGGCTGGCCAGCATTAATAACATATCCTTTTTCTTTGAAAAAATTAAAATTATCGAGACATTCTTCATATATAGGGATAGCTCCCAAAGCAGTCTGGTCTGCAACAGTATTCAAAGATGGCAAGGAAGATTGTTTATTTTGGAAATAGTATGGAAGCGCAAAAACATTTTCTTTCTCAGTGAACGAAAGAAGAGAAAGGTCTAACGGATATTGGTTATATCCACCATTGTTAAGAGTTGTATATAACGATTTAGTTGTACTTTTTTCTAAACATTGTTCAATAAATGAAGTAACTGAAGCCGTTTCAACTTGATTAATAGATTTAGTATCACCAAAATTATCTTTAAGGAAGAAAAAAGATCCAGCTACAAGCAGAATAATTATACCTATAATTATAAAAATCGTAACTTGTCCCCTTTTTTGCATAATGTTAACACCTAACTAAAAAAAGGTCTAAAGGACATAGTCCTTTCTCTACCTTTTTTGCATATGAAATAAGTAAGAAATGGACGTATTTAAAGGTAACTATTCGAGAGGTATTTTATTTTAACATCTCTCTTAATTTTAAGTATTGTTTCTTTGTAAATTCAATAGCTTTTTGAGCATAGTTCTTCTCAAGCATTGTTCCATAATAAAGCATTCCATTCCTGAAATATCTTAATTGGTCTGCAAACTGAACATCACGTTCATTAAATCCTACGGTTCTCATATAAGCTACTTCTGCTTCGTGAGCTCCAAAGCCAGATGCATTATATCCATCTAAAAGCATTTTTGCTCTTATCAACTCCATTAAAATATCATAACATACTTTTATTAACATGTTTGCAGTATCATCAGAAACTTTTAATTTTTCTATTATCTTTAATAAATTGTTATAGCTATTTTCAGATTCTTCAATTAGGAATTTTGCTCTTGATTTGTCAGGATATTGTTTCTTTACAACATTATCCTTAATAAACTCTTCAAAATGCCTTATTGCCTTCATAATTCAACGCCACCAACCAGAACAATACCATTGAAAAGGTTCTCTTTTAAGTGTTTATGTATTTTATTGAATGATTCATAGAAATTAATGTTTATTGTTCTTTCAAGTAATTTTTCATAGACAGACACCACAAACAGTTTATCTTTTCTTCCGATTACTGCAATATCTATATCTGAGTTTATTAAGTCATCTCCTCTTGCATATGATCCAAATAGTATTATAGTTGCTCCAGCAAATTCCTTTTCAAGAAAATCCGCTAGCCCAGATTCATAAATTTGTCGTAGGTTGTCTACTCGTTTTAACTGCATAACTGTTTGAGAACTTCTATTTAACTCTATAGACCACCTTTTAGATGCTTTATCCTGCTGTACTTTTACAAAGTGCTCTTTTTCCAATGTTGGAATTGCCTTCATAACAGCTGGTTGTGATACATCCAGAAACAGGGATATTTGTCTTTGGTTTAATGCTGTGCCAGCTTTTACAAATAATAATCTCAAAATCTCCTGTTGCAAGTTTGTTAACTTAAGTTTATATGTGTTTGCCATAGTTTAGATATGTAAACCCTTGTTAATATTTAAATGTTTTGGTTAGATGGGCTCCGTAGAAAGAGTCTCGTTCAGAGCCCTGCCAAAAGCTGTTTAATCCTCGTCATGCAGGGCGACCTTATTTAGTTTTACCAAGAATTGTTTTTATTTCTTTTTCAAACTTTCTTAGTGTCCGGAAGAATCTCATCTAGTTCATTTAAATAAGTATTCATTATATAAAGAAAGACCAGTGATTATTTGAAATTATCCCTTAACAATTCTTGCCACATATAACCTAGCCCAAGCAATTACTATCAGAAGGAAACCTAACCCAATCATAGTAAGAATCCATTTTGGCTGGTAAATAAATACTCTTTGGATAAGGTAACTTATCACGTTAGCTGCAAGCATTACAACTAGCATCAGAAGAATTCCATACGATAACAAAGACCAATTTTTCTTCCAGTTATGGAAAGACATCCCAATAGATTCCCAAACCTTGTTACTTTTTGCAAAAGATTTGTATGCAAGGAACATGAAAACAAGGAATATAAACATGAAGAAAGCCGTAATCATGTTCGTATAAAATAAACCTAACACTTGATTCTTAAAAGGAGTAAGGAATACGAACGGCGATTTAAGAGCAATTGATAGTAAAGAGTATAACACTCCGGTTACAATCATCAACAATGAAATTAAATTCCATTTAAGGAAACTTCTCACGGAAGTATGTTTCTTCATGATAGTATCCCAGATAACCATTCTTGAGAATGAATATACGGCTAACGCTAAGAGTATTATTAAAAGAGAACCGCCAACCATGATAAACAAGAAATTTCTTACATTATCCGAGAATGCTTTATTATAATCTTGTGAGCCGGAAAGAAGTGCTGTTTTAAGTTGTTCAACAGTTAAACCGCCACTGATATCGTAAGCTTTCGCAGTTAGCAATGAGCCGAAACTTAAGAATAACCCGATGATTAGCGCGAACGCTATAACGTCAGTTAAAAGAGTTTTCCAAAAAATGTGATCTAATTTAAACGAATCCAAGAATGTTTTCAGATGTCGATTTATTTTTAGTTTCATTTTATATATTCAACGTAACTCCGGGTGATGACGAAGTAATTGAAGGTAATCTTTGGGAACCTTCATATTCAATTTCTCCTTTCTCTATTTCTTTTATGTCAGCACAAATTTCTGAGATGTCACTTCCAACAGAGGATTTTATGTTATGTTTAAACCGGATACATGCTCGCGTGAAATCTTCCGGCCTATATTTAGCAACGATAGCCCCATCTGTATCTCCGTTATTTAATTGAATTACATCCGTACCAGTTATGAATTCTCCCCGTTTATACACTGGAAGAGCTTGACCAGATCCTTCTAGGAATATGTTGAATGAAACAGCTACCCCGTTCTCGTCAACGAATGGAGTGAATTTCTCATCCTGCGGAGCAGTTACTCTCCAATGAATTTTATAAAATTTACCTTTAACTGGTTCTTCATCATCTTCGTTCTTGTAACAGAACTCATCATTTTTACATACGAAATCTTCCGGACAAATAAATTCTTGATCTGATTCCTCGTCAGGATTTCTGTCGCAAAGAATAAATGATTGTCTTGGCGATTTTTCTACTTGAAGTGCGCCAACAGATTGGTACGTTCCAGATTGAGTTCTGAAAAATGCAGTAGATTGTCCAGGGGATTCTGCTCTTTGCCGATCGTCATTTAAACAAACCGCTGAACTAGCGAATGCAGGAAGATCTGCAAAAAAGTTAAGAGTTTCATCATTTGCATCTATCAACCAGCCATTCTTAGTTGCATCTGGGAAAATTAAATTTGATAATGATCTATAACTTCCTAAAGCTTGCAATGCTCTAATTCCGCCGCCAGCAACTTGACCGAAACCACTTTGACCTTTAACAAGAGTTTGGTATCCTTCGCTACCAATTCCTTGCCACCATCGAGTTTTTACTGAAGCAGATTCCGCATCTTGTCTTGCTGCTTCTGCGCGTTTTTTAGTAGCTGCGTATTCTGATGATTGGATTGATTCTGCATTTTGTTGCACTTCTAGATCAGATTTTACTTCTCCAGTTTTTGTTTCTCTCCATAATTCACCTTCTTTTACATAGGTTTTTCCGCCAATTGTTGCTTGCCAACCATCGACTGCTGACGAGAATAATTCTTTGTTTTCTTTTAATTCTTGTTGGGTGTGGATAAATGAATCTGCTTTCTCTTCATAACCAACGGCAAGACCTTCATATAAAGTTGCTGCATCGTTGTCTGATAGTTTGAAGTTTTTGCAGGTTGGGGTGTGGAAACAATTGGTTGCTTGTTTTATTTCTTCACGATTTAAACCTTTTTTAGGAACAGTAGTAAGCCCCATCTCTTCTGCGATATTGGCGACTGCTATCCTTTCGGCATTATTTTGTTGTTTTAATTCTTCATCTATTTTAGCTGCTTTGGCTTGAAGACCGTTTGCTTTCGCTTTTTGTTGTGCTGCTTGGAGATTTTTTAAAGCTGTTGGGTTCGCCTTTATTTTGTCTGTGTATTCTTTTTGTTTTGCTTGATCGACTTGCTTACTATTTTGATAGAATATCCCATTTTCATCAACACTAATGTCGTCAAATAATGTTTCAGTAAATTGTGCTGCAACTTGAACACCACTCGGAGTAGTTGAAGACGCAGAAGCTTTTAACCATTCATCGAAAGTAGCTGGAATGGGGTTTGCTGGGGGATTTTTCACTCTTTCTTCCTTTTCATTTAACAACAAGCTAAGGGGACTACCCTTAATAACAGCCTCTCCTGTTTCACCGTTAGACTTAACCTCTTCTTGAGCGACTATCAACGTACTTAAAACTATTACAAAGAGTACAAACATCATCGCTTTTTTTAAATTCATACTATCTTAATCCCATTCTTTACTGCTTCTTTAACTATACCAATCTCTTTCTTTCGTTTATTAAATTCTTCAGGAGTTAAACATACAAAATCAACAGGATATCCTAGATCCCACATCAGATATAATGGTGGAGATCTCTTTAAATGTCTTTTTCCTCGGAATTTTGATGAGACCATAATCAAATCTACGTCACTATCTTTTCTCACCTTTCCAGTTGCCCTTGAACCGAATAAGTACATTGAGCGTAAAGGGTACTCCTTAGAGATACTTTCTGCAAAACCTTTCAAAGATCCAATTAATTTTTTTGTATCCATTGTAAAATTATTTCCGTAAGTTTTAGGATATATTCAGCTTCTTTTTTATTTACTTTCTCAAAAGGTAATTCATTACCTTCTGGATATCTTACTTCCACATATACTGGGTTTATTTCAGCGCAGGCTTTAATAATATTGTCTGGTGCTCCAACTTCCCGCGCTAATTTTACTAAATCATGTATTCTTAATAAATCTTTATTTTTCTGCAGATAATGATATTTAAGAGATTTTTCAACCGCTTGTTGACAAAGTAAGGCCGTAACATAGTAATCACCAGAAATTAAACTATTCTTAGCACTTTTAAGATCTCGTTTTGCTTGCTTCAACCATACCTCAACATCATTTCTCATTATTGACAATATACCTCTACAACCTTAAAAACGTTTCCATAAATCAGATGATCCTTCCGTATCTCTATCGCTAAAGCATTCTTCCTACGTAAACTTTCAGCAAATCCTTTCCAAGTGCTAAATTCTATGTTTATTTCCCGTGGAAAGACTCGTTTTGCCTTGTTAATATCATCTTTCTTTCCGCCAATAACAATTAAATCCAAATCTGAGCTTTCTTTTTGTCTTCCCTTTGCAAAACTTCCGAAAACAATTATCGTCTCTGCAAAAGGAATCAAGCCTTTCATAATCAATGAAAATTCACTCTCCTTCAAAAGAAAAGAGGCTTTATAAGTCTCCACAATCTGAATCATTTGCTTCGCGAGAACACTTTTCCTATTAAGAACATATTTTTTGTTCCTTCCCTCTTTTGTGAAGAGAATAATTTTATCTTTTACTAACCCATTCAATATTGTAAGAGCATTCTGCGGACTTGTTCCTACCGCCCTTGAGATTTCTCTGCCAGTGAAAGAAGCAGAGTAGTCCCTCGTGTAAAGCGCAAGAATGTCCATTTTTTTAGACATATGTCTATTTTTCATTGATTTTCTTCCTCAATTGGATAATATCAAGCGCTTCTACAATAGCATGACATTTAACTACAAATTTCTTCACTTCAGGTAAATTATCCAATTCTTGCTTCTCTAAATAATACTGAGCCCGTATTCTTTTATATTTAAGATTAGACATAAAGCTGTAATCATTTCCATTAAACTCATCAATTATTGTCATCAGCTCTATCGTGCAGTCATGGATTTCTGATTTAATCCCGGCTTTCATCAAGATGGAATATAACGCATTATAGCACGCATAGTACGCCATTATAACATCCCATTTTGATCCAGTTCCAGAAATCTGCTGTAAGGTTTCTTGCGCCTCACTAAAATACTTCTCAGATAAATTCTCATTCTCTTCAACAAGTTCAATTCCTTTTTTCTGTTTTAAACACCAGTCAATCTTACTTCGCGTCATTTTTTATACCTAAGTAGTTTTCTGTAATTGGGATATTTAAGATATTTCTGTCCAGATATGTCGGACAAATGTCCCTTTTTCTTAGACACAATTCTTATCCTCCAGTTAACTCATTTAAATCTATATTCTCAGCCATGTCACAATATGGAAGTTTAGTTGCATCGGGCGTTTGTTCAATAGCTCCAATTACCGTATCTGTAATATCTACTAAGATGTTAAGACCGGTAGTAATTTTACACAGTGGAATAGCTGCTGATGTTCCAGCCGGATCAAAACAAAGATCTGCACAAGCGGCCATTTCTATCCATTTAATAACTCCAACTAGAGATGTGAACGCTGCTTTGATAGCTTTTCCGATATATGAAATACTTCCCAGAGGAGTGAAGTCAAATAATGGGCCGTAAACGAATTCACACATTTGGATGTCATATAAAGCATCACATCCTTCAAATGTAGTAAGACCGGATGGAACTTCACGACCATAACATACAATTTTTCTACACATAACTTGTCTTGCTTTTTCTGCTTGATATAATAATCCTGGGACACATAAACCCAAACCAGAAGTATAAAGATTTTCATATAATGATGTTGCTGGAATACCCAACAAACCTCTTCCAGAAAGAAGATTATAAGTTTCTAGAATATTGTCTTGGAATTGACCATATGCACCCAAATTTCCTGGATCTGGACTACAGCTTAAAATATCGATAGGAATCTGGATATATTCTACAAATTCGAATGCCGTTTTCTGGCCAACTTCTAAGGTTAAACACTGACCACGTAAGGCCGTTCCAACACCAACTGCTCCACCACCAGTCTTCTCTACAACTGTTGCAACTCCAACTAAATTACCGCTTACCAAATCAATAAATCTACTAGTCTTATCAATTATTGAAAGAATGTTTCCAATATATCTAGCCCATTCAAGCGCAGTGTTAATATAACTCAATGCATCAAGGAATTCAAACCAATCTTCATTTTTCAATGCCCTTACTTTCTTCGCTAAATTTTCATCCAATGCACCAATAGTACTAAATCCAAAAGGAACTTCAACTTGCACTTCCTGTAATTCAGGAGAAGCAATAGCATCTTTACCAACTTTAGAAAATACTCTTAATTGACATGAATAAGACACAACAGCTTCCGCAAATCCGCCTTCAGTAGCAAACATTTCTCTGCCATTGAATGGAGAAAATTCAAGAATCATTGTAGCCGTAGGTTCAATCTCACCGTCAGGATAATTTCCACCATATAATATAGTCCGGCTTACTTCAGGACCGCTAGAACTTTCGTTACCTTGATCAACAGGCGAACAACCAACTAGATCTGCACGTAACATTTGCGCTTGCGGATGTCCGGCTCCGAATTTAAGTTCAACCGGCATTCTAGTATAAGTTAACTCGGTAGTATCTAAATCAATGAAATCTATTAAAGGACGTGGAGCTCTTTGAAGTTCCCAGTAATCAGGATTTTCTTCCGTAACTAATCCCAATAAATTAATTTTAAATTTCCCATCTCTTCCAGAAACAACATTCTTAGATTCACCTTCCCAATCAATAGCCTTAGCTTCATTACCAGCAGTATCATGAACAAGAATCTCAACATCCGCACTTGGATCTGGACCGGATTTCATTGGAGTTGTTTCAATGGAACATACCCATCTTGCTTCGGAACGGACACAACTTTCTTCATTGAAAACTTGCCATCCGTCACCTAATCCTCTACTAGCACTTCCTTCAGGGAAAGATAATTCTGAATCAAGAACGATATCTTTTGTATTTACTAATATATTAAGTCCGTTTGTTTCTCTTATAGTGAAATCAATTCTTAACCGATCATTACTTTGGAAGAAATCTTTCACGCCAATTAAATCTGAAACACCAAATAATTCTACTTTCTCTATTACAGGTGCGGAAGCATCGGAGAATAATTGTACGTCCGGTGAACTTCCTTTATTACCCACGTTATCTTCAAACACAGATAACCCAGTTATCGCAACATCTGTACTTCCAGCAAAACTGACATCCCAGTAACAGAACAATTTTCCGTCTTCCGTTTCTGAACATTCATCAGGAGCTTCGGCTGCTCCCATGCCAAATGCACTTAACCTTGCTCTAATTCCGTTCTCGGTGATTCCTGCTCCTTGATCTCTAACTAATAAGATAATTCTATTTTCTCCTTTCATGATGAAACTCTTGTCATCAAATATTTGTTCAGTACCCATGAATTCAATCACGGGAGGAGAAGTATCTACCACAAAATCACTTCTGCCAATTCTTTGTTCAACCGAATTGCCAAACCTATCGGTTACAGTTACGGTTAATTCTAAACTGGTAGATGGCTGAATCTCAACATTCTCCCAAGTACAATGATATAAACCTAGTTCTTTATCATCTTCATAACAATTTGCGGGAGTTCTATCTAAATCAACTTGAATCGATGATGCAGTTACGCTAGCTAAATTATTTTCTTTAACATCAAGAGTAATATCCGTTTTGATAGAAAATTCGCCGATAAATTTTCCTAAATCAGTGAAATTAAGAGTTCCGCCAAGAATAACCGGGTCAATGAAATCGCTTCTGAAAGAACCGATTGCAGGATGTTCAGTAATATGTCCTAAACGATCTTCAGCAGTTATCTTTATTCTTTTAACTCCTTCCCCAGCAAGTTCCGCTTGAAGTTTTCCACCAAATTCAGCAATATTACTATATTTAAATTCTTTCTGACCAACTTCTAATCTTGAACCACCAATGGTTTGTAAGATTTGGTTAGTATCGGCGTCAATAATTTCAATCTTGCTTATGCCCACTGAAGGAATGTCTCCCCGGGTATCTTTAACAAGGAAATCAAGTTCAACTTCACCAAGAAGATTTTGTTTTAATTTAGTTATCTCAACTGTTGGAGCAGTTCCATCTGCTCTAATTACATCTGCGTTTTTTACAGTTGCTGGATTTAAAACTTCATTTAAGTAATGATAAACAACTTCAAACAAGTATGCATCTTCACGAACACCATCCGTTAAAGGACTGATATATTCACAAGAAACTCCTTGCGGTGTACTTGCGCAAGCATTGAATGGTGATTCTTTACTTCCAACTTTCATTACAACATTCTTTGGATCAATATTTTCTTCAGTTGCCGAAGTAATTAAAGCGTTAACTTTCCAAGTGTCCCCATCAGCGTCAATAAATTTGTCAATGTTAGCTTCTCCAGAATTTTTAGTTATGCTAACAAGTGGAACAGCCATAACACTTGCACTGTAAACAGGTAGAGTTACAAATAAGAAAATCATCCACAAACCTACCACTTGCAACGCTCTTTTTTCCATATTTTCTAACCTACTAATGTTAATCTATTTATATACTAAAAGGAATTAGGTTTCTAGACCTAATTCCTTTGGTATGTATAAAGGGATAGTTTTCCCTTTTACATACAAAAGGCTTCTGCCTTTTAGTATATACCAAAATTCATAGATTTCTGTTCGGAATCTATGAATTTTTAGTATATGTTGGTTCTAACGATGCTCTAACTTCCGGTCTTCTTGAAACTTCACCAAGCAATCCTGAAATTTGCATATCTTCAATGATTCTTCCCCCAGCCATAACTGAAGTGTCTTTACATACATCAAATAAACATCCCACACCAGGAATACAACTGTATCCGCCACATTCTTTCATTGGCACTTTAACTTGTTCTGGAATTGAAACAATATCTTGCACAGGGACATATAAAGTAATCTCATCCGCAGTATATAATTGTTCAGGAGTTATCGTTAAATAAGTAGCTGGTGTTTCCCAGGCAATATTACCCGTAACAAAACCTTCGGAAACACTTTCATCAAGAGTGAATTTTTCTTCTTTATCATAACCTAGGATTGAATAAGTTGAACTTCTAGTTTCAGCTGGAATTCTTACTTGCTGAGATGTAGTTGCGAATCCACTTATTTTATACACACCAGGAACTAACTGGACATTACTTCCAGCAGAACCTTTAACAGCTACCGAAGCAACAAACTCATTACTTATAACTTCACCATGGAATCCGCTCACTCTTTCAAGAGTTAAAAGAACTTCTTCATCATCTCTTAAGTCAACAGATCTGTCATTCAAGTAATAGTCATTATATTTAGTGATACTTTGATTTACTTCAAGAGATATAATTGGGGTTCCGGCACCAAGAACACTAGAACCGCTATCAAAGAAACATTGTTCTGCTCCTTGCGAACAAGATATATCACTGTAAGGAATAAAACTTACCCCATCGCCTGCTTGAGTTGGACCTGATCGGGTATATTTACATTCTAAAGCACGGATACATTTCTGGACTGGTTTTTTCTTAATATTAACATTAATCGTTTTGATTCTATCCATTTCTATAACTTTTTCAGTTGGTGCATTTGCAACCGCATATCCCAGAACAGCTGGCTGATCTTGATAATTATATGTGTCTATCGGATAGAAATTTGATAAGTAACCTAAAGCAGCAAAATTAATAACTCCACCATATACCGCAGGATATTTACTTTCTAATTCTCCACTTTGATCAGTTAACCCCATTTCACAACTTTGATCATCCGGAATTGTAAATCCGATTTTAACAGCTTCAATTGGTTCTTTAGTGAAAGAATCAACTACGACCGTTTTAAGCAATTCGGTATCTCGATGTGCTTCATCACAAGATATAGGAGATATTCCTTTTGGATAAACTTCCCGAACAGATTCATCCTCAGCAGGTCTGTTGTTTCTAATATTAGATTCTAAGGCCATAACAAATCTGTAACCTTCGCCATTAAATGCAGCTTCATCTTTAATTGTAACAAGGACAGGGTAACTGACATCATAATGAGTTTCATATTGTTGATTTCCAAATGATAAGATTTCATAATTAATGTAAATACTGTTTGGTTTTATGATTCCATCTTCGCTGTTTGTTTTAAAGTAAGGATTCCAGCCAAAATAATCAAATGAAACGCCCACATCATCAGCTCCACTTAATGGAAGAACCATATTATCTACAACATGCTGAGCTAACCGTTCAGATTCAGGGAATGTTGAATAATAAAATCTTTCACTACCTAAAAATCTAAGCATTGGGACATAAGAGGTTAACAATCCTTTATATTGTTGTTCAACTGTATCTTCCTGCCAAGATAAAGAAGAAAATAATTGGTATCCGGTATCTGAAGTTGGAGGAAGCGCTTGAGCATCTTTCCTAGAATAAACTGAAATCAATTCCAATCCTTGCCGTTCCAAGAAATTAAATTCTTTTTCAGCATTTGCGATTTGTTCAGCAACTTCATAATAATGTCTTAAATCTAACGGCACTCTTACAAAAAATACATTTAAATCAGTTGAAGCATCTCCTATTGAAACACTAACATCCATGTCCATTCGGAAATCAACCAAACCATCGCCGATAGTAACTTTAATCGTTTTATCTGGGTCTTGCACAACGTCAAATCCTTGAGAAGTAAATGGAGCGTAATCGTTTAGGCAACCATCAATTCTTTCATCAATAAACCTTTCAAGTTGAGATTCCATGCTTAACGCCGGATCATCTGCTTTTTTAATTTCTGGTTTTAAAGATGAGATTGCAATATTTTTAGCAGAATTTGGAGGCGTGTTATAATGCCAGTAAGGAACTTTAAGAGGTTCAAGATTTAATCCATCGCTATCTGTTGGATTAGTTGAAGAAAATTCCCCAGCCAACTCTGGATAGATATAACCGCCTTGATCTCCTAGAATAAGTAGCCCTCGTTTTGCAAGTTGTCCAACACATTGTTCGGTATAAGATTGAACCGGTCTAAATTCTTCGGGAACACTACTTAAAATTGGCAAACCTTCAGAAGTAAATTTTTGTTGGATAGAGCCCGATGTAAAATAAAGTATCCCTGCGAATGTAAAAAGAATAACGATTCCGATAATAATAAATATCGTGATCTGCCCTTTCTTTGAAGAGAAGCCAAACCCTCCGGTATTACATCTACTAATACTACCTCTTTTTATCACCATGGTATTGACTTTAGAAAGAGAAGATGATTTATAAAGCTTGTGGGAAGTGGAGTCTTGATTACAATCAAATTAACCATATTATAAAATCATTTTTGAAAGATCAACAAATCTTAGACCCATCCTTAACCTTAACTACAACGTCTCGGCCGTCAACTTGCAAATTCTTACCATCAAAATTCACTCGACCATCCTTAACAGCCATCTTAATTTTAACAAAATCCTCAAAACTAACCTCGGAAGATAACTCCGGAGGATTCATTTCTTCAAAACAAGCATTACTCCCTAAATTAGAATCAACCTCTAGTAAAGTTATTTTATGATCTTTATCTTCCGCAACAAGAGTCATCGCTTCTGACATCTCCCCCCGGATTTTTGCTTTCTTTAAATTAACTAGGAATAATGCTTTCTTTCCAACTAATTCCTTAACTGTAAAATGTTTCTTTAATCCGGCAACTACTTGTCTCTTCTCATTACCAATGTCAACTGTCATCACATAAAGGCTGTCGGCATTTGGATGATCTTTTACTTCAACAATCTTTCCAGATTTGATCAATAATGGAAATACCGGAGTTTCCAGGGGCACTTCAACTTTACTCATTAACAGTTCTGGTTTTTTAACAGTTCCTTTCCAATTGAAAACGATGTCATCCCAATAAAGACTTTTCTTAGATTTACCAGAAAGACTTCCCTGAACCTTCTCTGAAAAAGAAGGTAAAATTGGTTGCAGGATTATCGATAAGGTTCTCGCTAGATTAACACAGAACCCAACTTCATCTTGCTTCATTTCCGGATTTTTCCATGGTTCAGCTTTCTGGAAATATGAATTTCCTTCGTCAGCAATTTGAAGAATTAATTTTACTGCGTCCTTGAAATTTTGATTAGAATAATGTTCCTTGATACTTTTCAAATGTTTCTCAATCTTTCTCTGGAGAGATTTTTCTTCCGTAACCTGGGTGATTTTTCCATAATTCTTGTTAGCAAAAACTAATGTCCGGTAACAAAAATTCCCGATGTTTGCAACTAGAACATTATTTGTTACGGCTTGGAAGTCGGAGAAATTGAAATCTATATCCACCACTTTTCGATCAAGATGGTTCGCATAATAAAATCTTAATGATTCCGCTGAATATATCGATAAGAAATCTTTCAAAGTAAAGAAAGTTCCCCTTGACTTGCTCATCTTCTGACCGTTAACCGTAATAAATCCGTGCGTGGTTATTTTTGGGACAGGAATATTCATAGCCATCAACATAGCCGGCCAAAATAAGTAATGGAAATAGATGATATCTTTACCAATGAAATGATATACTGAACCATTCATCCAATAATCTTCCCAAGAAGATTTTTTCTTACCACTTTGTTTATCGCAATAATTTTTAGTTGAAGAAATGTAACCAATCGGAGCGTCTAGCCAGACATAGAAATATTTTATCGCGCCGGCTTCTTTCTTTGATTCGGGAATTTCAAAACCGAAATAGGGAGCATCTCTGGAAATACACCAATCCTGCAATCCTTCCTTAAGCCAGCCTTCAATGAAATTACGAATTTCCGGTTGAATGGTTTTATCGTTTTTCAACCAAGAAGTTATCTTAGGACTCATCTCTTTTAATTTGAAATAGTAATGGGTAGATTTTTTTAGGATGGGTTTAGTCTTTGTTAAGACAGAATAGGGGGTTTTTAATTCTGTAGGATTGTAAGTCGCGCCACATTTCTCGCAAGCATCGCCATACTGGTCTTCCCCACCACATTTGGGACAAGTACCTTTCACAAATCTATCCGGCAGGAACTGGTTTGCCTGCGAATCGTACATTTGTTCTGTCTCTTTCAAATAGATTAATTTTTTTTCTTTTAGCGTCTTAAAAAACAATTCTGCTAACCCCTTATTTTCTTTAGAATGTGTTTTATGGAAATTATCAAACTCGACCAGTAAGTCCTTTAAATCACTTTGCTGGGATTTAGAAAACTGCTCGGCAAATTTCTCTGGGTCAATTCCTGCTTCCTTCGCTTTAACCTCGATTGGGGTCCCATGCATGTCGGAAGCACAGATAAATAATGCCTCTTTTCGGAAAAGTTTTAATGATCTGATAAAAATGTCGGTCTCAATAAATCCCAAGCTATGCCCTAGATGAAGTTGCCCATTAGCATAAGGCAGAGCATAAGTCACGACGATTTTTTCCTGGTCAGATTTCATAGAACAAAGAACGGAAGAGCTTTATATAAAGATTACTATCCAAATTTTAATTGTCAAAAAAAGGAGATTCTTAATTTCAAACCGTAAAACTTAAATACCTAGTTTCATATACAGAAGTCGCTTTTAACTGTTTTTAACAAAGGGGGTTCAAAGCAAAAAAAAACAATACAAGGGAGGGTGTGTAAAAATGGAGACAATAAACACCAAAGATTTGATTGAAGAAGAAGTAAATAGCGTCTGGGAAGAGGAAGAAGAAGATGACGACGACGATTCCTGGGACGACGGCGATGATGACGACCAAGACGACGACAGCGATGACGGCGACTCGGACGATGATGATGACCAGTACTGAGGTCTATTAAAAAGGAGGTGACATAGATGGCCGCTAAAAAGAAAGCTGCAGCTAAAAAATCAGGAGCTAAGAAGAAAGGTAAAAAATAGGAGCATCGTTATTTTTGACTTTCTAACCTGAACATTTTATTTTTTTTTATTTTTTTGTTTATTCTTAAAAAATTGTGATGTCAAAATCCTTAATGTATTATTTATTCTCGGGATTAATTATCAAATCGCATACTACCGACTTATGATCAGAATAATATACATCAGGAACAAAACAATCCTCGTAAATGAAATGTTTGCTTGCAATGATGTGATCTATGGCAACCGGATCATTATTAGAAGTAGGAAATTTTCCATCGTCTTTGAATAAACTGAAATAGCCAGTATTTAGTAAAACATTAATAGCTGGACCACCAGGTTCAGTATTCAAATCGCCGGTAATGATTACTGGAGTATCTTCTATAAGATCATCTAGAACTTCATCCCTAATAATCTCAGCTTGACCGGTTTTATCTCCCCCACCAAGATGAGTATTAACAAAATTGATCTTGCGGCCGTTATCAAGATAGATATCCATGAAACTATGTTCCCCAACAAAAGTGTCTACGAAAGAATCAGTTTTATCCAACGAAAGATTCCTGCCGGAAAGTGGATATTTACTAAGCACCCCATTGCCGCAATGAATCTGAAAAAATAGTTGAGAATTCCATTTAGTGCCATAAGCATAATACTTCATACCTGTTTTTTCGGAGAGATATCTTAATTGGTCAACTTCAAAACTCCAATAAGCATTAAAATCTATTTCGTTTAATGAAACTACTTCCGGATTAATTTGAATTATTAACTCAGCAATTTCATCAAGTTTACGATACATGCTTTCTTTGGTCATCTGAGAATTTAAACCAAACTCATAAAAGAATGAACCATAACTTCTAGGAAATCTTGATACATTCACTGGACCTCTACCATGGGCAATGTTATAAGTCATTACTCTAAGAGCATTATTACCATCAACATCGGGCATCTCTTGATTAATTGAAAGATTAATATTTGTTCTATCAGAGAAGTCTGGACTGGTCGTATAATGTGATCCGCAAGAAGATAGAATTAACGATAATGCGGAATGTTTAAGAAAATCGAATAAACCTTTCATAATAATTATAATAAACCTATCCCTTAACCTTCTTAACCTTTAATTTCTTTAATTTCTTGGTTATAGGAATTGTTTGATGACAATGTTCGCAATCTACAAGATATGCTTGGGCACCTTTGAAGGATTTTCTTTGATATGTCGTAGTTCCTTCACCATCTTTGCCACAATATGGGCAGGTATATTTTGCTTCTAAAGTCAAAGATTCTTCATGTTCTTTTTTCTCTTCCTCATACCCGCACGAATGACAAACATATTTAATTGCCCTAGTTTTAACCTTACCTTTCTCAATTGGTTTGCCCATTTTATCTTTTTTACATTTAGGACATTCTTTTCGATAAACCCAAGCTAGAACATTTCCATCATCAATAGAACGATTACTAAAGTAAAGACATTCATCCATTGACGTTGGTACCTTAAGAGCCATATTTTCAAAATAACCCTGATTATATTTAAATGTTGTTGTTAAGTTACTCCAAGCCACTAGTATACCTATTGAATAATAGACTTTCAACCTTAATGAAGGATATATACTAAAGTGCCAAAGCTTTCGAACTTATTTTTGGCACTTGATATATATATAAAATGCGTTAATATATTCGAAATCTAACGCATTTTAGTATAAATAAATCAAATAAAAAAAGGTTATGATTTTGAAGGAAACGAAATACCTTCAAATAGAATAGTCTGTGAATATTTTAGAATTTGCCGATAACAGTTAAACAATCCGTTTTATTTCGATACTTATCGCTTTCCGATTAACTCGAATATATCTTGGACATTCTGTCCATTCAAGGTCGTTTACCTTACAATAAGAGATTAATTTTTCTTTCTCGGCATCAGTAGAAAATGCTACAACTACAACAAATCCGAGATCCGTTGGATGAAGGATTTCTAATGAAGATAAATCGTCAATTACTTTTTTTCGTATTGTTAAAAGGGAATTTATTCTTTCTGGAAGTTCAGTTAATTTTTTTTCGATGATATTTAAAGAACTTTCATCTACTAACTCTTCTACATTTAATTTATTAAATATCTTATCATCCTTACAAGAAATAAATCCGCCAACATGAGCTTCCACTAATTTCCATTCTCCAAAGCTCCCAACCATAATATCAGCATAATTACCATCACAAAGAGAAGTGCCGATACAACCAGAAACGTCCATGATTACTAAACAATCGTTCTTTTCACATAATTCAAATATTCTCTTAGAATTCTGTTCTGCAAAATATCCCCCGGGATTTTCATAAAGGAAAGCCGACGGTTTCAGTTTGATTAATTTATCTTCAAGGTCAATCAAATCGATAACCGCATCATTACATTTTACTTCAATTTCTTGCAATCCTTGTTTTTTAGGAAGAGTTCTATAACTTAACCAGCCACCTTCTTCCGGAATTAATATTGTACTACTTTCAGCAAAAATAGAAAGGGCAGCTGCAATAGCAGTATTACCTCGAGTGGTTATCTTTAGATGAGAATGACCAGTAAGACTTATAATTTTATTAGATACGACTTCCACGACACTTAAATGATTCATGAACCTTTAATTAAGCTAGTTTATTAAATATCTTTCCGTGAGAATTTTAATTCCCAAAGTAAGCGGTTAATCACGGCTTTCTGGGAAACAATACCTGAGAGTTTACCTTTCTCCATTACCGGAAGTACTTCCATGTTTCTTTCAGAGAATAAGCGGAAAGCATCATAAACCGATTGGGAAGGTTTCAAGGAATCCACTGAATTATAACCTGGAGTGATTTGGCGAAGAGTAATCCTTGATTGAATCTTTGGAGGCACTTTTGAGATTTGTTTTATATCAAGTAATCCAAGAAAATTTTTTCCTTTCACAACAAAAACATCCACTTCAGTATTTTTATATTTCTGAAGGAAATTACTGAAACTCATGCTGGGATCTAATGTAAGAAATTTTTTCTGAATTAATTCTTTAAGAGAGATTTTACCTAGAGCTTCCTTGATAACAACCTGTTCATAACTTGCACCGGCAATGAAATATAAAAACATCCCAATAAGAATAAACCAAAGACCACCACCACTAAAGGTAAGTATTCCAAGAACGATAAGTAGTAGTGCTACAATTCTTCCACCATAAGAAGCTATCCTGGTAGCTTTTCGTAGATCTTTATAATGCCAAAATAATATTGCTCTAAAGGCTCTTCCACCATCTAAAGGATATCCTGGTACAAGATTAAATGCTCCAACAATGAAATTTATTTGGTAAAGGTAATATGATATGGCATGAAGATATCCATTTCCATTAAAGGCATAGATCAAATAAAATAAACCGGCGATAGAAAATGAAAATATTGGTCCAGCGATGGCCATCAGGAATTCTGAAGCAGGTTCAAGATCTTCCCTAGTTATTCCGGCAACTCCACCAAAAAAGAACAAAGTAATACTCTCAACTTTGATTTTTCTAAATCTAGCTACAATTGAATGACTTAGTTCATGTAATAAAACTGAAACGAAGAGAAGTAATGAAGAGATAACTCCCATAACCCAATATTCGATAGAGGTATATGTCGGGAAGAAAACTGGAAAGAAAGCCGTAGATAAACTCCAGGTCAAAATAGCAAAGATAATCCACCAAGAATAATGTAATCGGATATCAATCCCTAAAATAGTAAAGAGTTTTAAACCTTTCTTCATAATATTAAGAAGAATTATTTACTTTAAAAGAATGTGTGTTCATTTTAGAATAAGAAAAAAAAGAAAAAAAAGTTAAAAACTAATTGTTACAAGTTCCCGCTTTTTCACATTGGGATAGATGAGTAGTTACATCCATACATCCAGAGTAGGTAGTATTATCAGTTCTACACCAACTATTGTAACTTTGACAATCAAATGTTCCTGTTGAATTAGTTGCTACAGCCATATTACAACTAGGAGCTGCAACTGGAGCTACACATTGAGCATCTTTAACACCAACCGTTTCACATCCGTCTTCACAAGCAGTAACACATAATCTTACAATACCATTAACACAACTGACTTCTGTTAATTGGCCAGGAACCCTAGTTGAACATTGATCCCAGGTACCAACATCTTTTTTAGTACTCGTATCGTATCTAATTGAACTATTTGTAATTTGTCTACAATTAAATCGAGTTGGATAATCCTTACAAGCACCAGCAATAGCTTGACCAGCAATAGCGCCACCTTCATCTTCCCAATCAAGGTTACCTTCAAAATCCTCTGACGTTTCCGGTTCAGTAGGAACACAACCAACAACAAGAACAAATAACGCTAAAACACTTAACACCAAAATTAATTTCTTCATCTATAAACACCTCATTAAATAAATTTTTATTAGAAGAAGAAGAAGAAGAAGAAGTATATATATCTTTCTAAAAATTAAAATTAATCATCTACATGAAGATTTATTTCCACAGCCATCAACACATTCAACTTCACAACGCACAAGAACACCTTCAGAACAACTATAATGCAACATTAAATTATCGTAACATTCATTTAACAAAGAAAATGAAACACCAGTTGAGGTTCTAACATTAACTGAAGCACCATTATCATTACACCCATAACGAACATAACGCTGACAATTATCTGATTGAACAAGATCATTTTCAAATGCATGACCCGCGATTGAACCTCTGATTGCTTGTTCCTCAAACTCTTCTTGATTTAATGGCTCGCTAGGTAGACAACCGGAAATTAATAATAATGTTAAAAAAATAATTATTGACAATAATATTCTCTTCATAATACTTTGAAATAAAATAAAGGTATAAATATCTTTTTAATTTTTTACAGATTGATTTAGACTGCGATCAAACTCTTGATAGAACTATTATAGAACTAGTGATTGCTCATCATTAAAGAGCTAGGAAAAACGCAAATAGTTTGTTTGAATATAGCTAAAGCTAATTTTGAAAAAATTAAAAAAAAAAGAGTAATGAAAAAATCATTACTTGTTTTTGTAAAAAAAAACAAGAGGACAAAAGCCCTCTTGTTTTGTAAGGAAAACCATATGTACATTTAACACAAAAATTGTGAACGTTAGTAAGCGCATGCTGAATACCTCGTTGCCTTGGTACTTACACATCGCTTCTATCAAACGGCTGTTCTTGCCGTGTTCTAAGGTGTCTCTTTTCAAGGGGCACTTCGTGCTTAGATGCTTTCAGCACTTATCGCTTATAGCGTAGCTGCCCGGCGTACCTTGTCAGATAACCGGTCGACCAGAGGCTACGAACCTTCGTTCCTCTCGTACTAAAAGGTCCTTCCTTTCAGACACCCAACACTCCCAGTAGATATCAAACAAACTGCCTCACAGCGTTCTGAACCCAGCTCACGAACCCTTTTAATGGGTGAACACCCCCACCCTTGGCAGCTTCTGCACCGCCAGGATAGGATGAGCCGACATCGAAGTAGCAAACCGCGCCGTCGATATGAACTCTCGGGCGCGACAACTCAGTTATCCCCGGAGTAACTTTTCAGTCATTCCCAGCCCTCATTAAGAAGGCATGGGAGTTCGCTAGGCCACACTTTCGTGTTTGAAGTTCTTTATGTTCGAATTTCAATCAGGCTGGCTTATGCCCTTGCACTCAACTCCGGATTTCTAAACCGGATGAGCCAACCGTTGGGCGCTATTGATATCTTTTCAACAGCGTGCCACCCCAGCCAAACTGTCCACCAACCGGTGTCCCTTCAAAAGAAGGTAAGTGATGTAATTCATGAAAAGTGGTGTTACATCGTTGCCTAAGCCAGTATCTGACGACATTGGCCTCAAACGGCTCCCACTTACGCTATATAGCACGAACCACAACACAGCGACAGGCTACAGTAAAGTTTCACGGGGTCTTCGCTTCCCACTGGAAGTCCCTGGCCTTTGCACCAGGAAAGTGTATTCGGGAGACTCTAGGTTGGGACAGTGGCGATCTCGTTACACCATTCATGCAAGCCGGCATTCAACCGGCAAGGTATTACGCTACCTTAAGAGAGTTATAGTTACTCCCGCCGTTTACCAGCTCTTCACTCCGTTGAAACGAAGCTTAAAGTACTGGCACTGGGCAGATGTCACCTTCTATACACAGCGTTACCGCCTAGCAGAAAGTTAAGTTTTTGTTAAACAGTCGGACCGCCTTTGTTACTGAGCCCTGACATCGCATCCATACGGATACGAAAGCAGGGATCCCTTATACCGAAGGTACGGGACTAATTTGCCGAATTCCCTAACCTAGATTAAACTCACACATCTTAGGCTTCTCACCTAGGGGCACCTGTGCCGGTTCTGGGTACGGTTACCTTGTATCTATCGTTGTTCCCTTTTCAGGGACTCCAGAAATCAGCCAAACAGACCATAGGCCTGCTATTCTACAGTTTACTCTGGTTCTCATCATTACGATACTCCCCAGACTTATCTGCATTAACACTTCAGACAAGAAGTGTTAGCTTATCCCAAAGCGTCAGAAACAACGCTTGTGTTGCCACGTATAACAAAGTAGTAGTGGAGTATTAACCACTTTCCCTTTCCCGTACATCCGTTAGGAGTACAGTTAGGACCGACTAACCCTTGGCTGATGAACATCGCCAAGGAACCCTTGCCCTTACGATGACAGGGATTCACACCCTGCTAGGATCCTACTCTCACCAGGATTTTCATTCCATAGAGGTCCACTTCTCCTCACGGAGAAGCTTCTGCCCTCTAAAGACGCCTGCCTATACCCACTTATCGTGGTCTATGGTATCGGCAATCAGCTTAGACCCGTCAATCTTCCGGGCCCACGACCTCAACGAGTAAGCTGTTACGCACTTTTTAAAGGATGGCTGCTTCTAAGCCAACCTCCTCGCTGTCTCAGATCACGGACACCGTTAACCCTTTCTCACTTAGCTGATATTTAGGGGCCTTAACCATAGGCTGGGTTGTTCCCCTTTCGGAAATCAAGTTTACCCCAAGATTCCCTGTTTCCCAGAGTCTACAACGTTATGGCATTCGGAGTTGGACAGAAGGCCGACAGGTTTCCCCGCCTAAGCTTCCTATCCGTAGCTCTACAACCATAACCATCTCGTCTGAGACTTGACTAAGGTCAATTTCGGCAGGAACCTGCTATCGCCGAGCTCGATTGGCTTTTCACCCCTATTCCCAGGTCAGAAGAACACTTGCACGTAGAACCTCTTCAGACCTCCACGAAGTTTTACCCTCGCTTCATCTTGCCCAGGAATAGATCGCTCGGTTTCAGGTCGTGTCCATGTGACTTATGGCACTTTCATACCACTCCCCTCGCATGCTGCGGGATCTTGCTTTCGCTTAGGATGCCCCTTTTCGGGTTATCCTCGCCACATAAACACACTCCCTGGCCCGTTATTCAAAACGCACGGTGGAACTCCTAAAAGCACCACCATACTATAACTACTAGGTTTCAGAGTCTTTTAACTCCCTGTTAAGGGTTCTTTTCAACTTTCCCTCACGGTACTGTTTTCTATCGGTTTCGAAACGTATTTAGTATTAGAGGTTAATGCCCCCCAGATTCCCACTCCAATATCGAGGAGTAGTACTCAGGATACTTCCTAAGACCTTTCTTCTTTCCTCTACGGGACTATCACCCTATAGTGTGTTCCTTTCCAGGAAACTTCGAGTCAGAATTAAGGCCGTAAGAGAAGTCCTACAACACCACATCTCCATTACCTTACGGCAACGGATTCAGTTTGTACTGGACCGCTTTCAGTCGCTCTTACTAACGGTATCTCGGTTGATTTCTTTTCCTGCAGGTACTAAGACGCTTCAATTCCCTGCGTTCCCCGGCTCCAAAGAGCCATCAAAGAGAGAAGTCTCATTCGGAAATCTTTGGTTCAAAGCTTACGTTCAACTCGCCAAAGCATATCGTAGCTTGTCACGTCCTTCATCGGCGTTTCGAACCGAGTCATCCACCTAGTAGCGTACCTAGATGTGTTAAATGTACATATGGCTCATTACTATGATGTGATAGCGTATAAGATTAAACCCATACTCCATCATGTTCAACCATTGCCGCCAGGATTTGGCCATTCCTGAAGGCACCTATTGCCCGTAACCTCTTTTGAGAGATTTTCGGGAACATTAAATGTGGACCCGACGGGATTTGAACCCGTGGCCTCCTGCTTTCTATGCTTGTTAAACAAGCGTGCAAGGCAGGCGCTCTCCCCCTGAGCTACGGGCCCTTTATTGAGGATTGTGATATTTTTATTTGTTAAACAACGTTAACCTTCCATGATATCAATCAAATTTTTTCTCATGATATTGTGAGTATAAAAAAGGAGGTGATCCAGCCGTAGGTTCCCCTACGGCTACCTTGTGACGACTTAACCCACCTCACCGAACCTAGGTTCGAGATAACTAAAAGCTACATCTCACCCAAGCCCAATTCGGTTGGTTTGACGGGCGGTGTGTGCAAGGAGCAGGGACATATTCACCGGACCGTGATGAAGTCCGATTACTAGGGATTCCGTTGTCATGAGGATGAATTACAATCCTCAATCTAAACTAAGACAAGGTTTCGAGGTTTAGCTTCACCTTTCGGTGTTGCAGCCCATTGTCCTTGCCATTGTTGCGCGCGTGTAGCCCAGCAGATTCGGACCATACAGACCTATCGTAGCCCACACCTTCCTCCTCGTTTCCAAGGCAGTCCCCATAGGGTGCTCGGTCCCTCAAAAGAGTCCGTTAGCAACTATGGATATGGGTCTCGCTCGTTACCTCACTTAAGAGGACACCTTACGGCACGAGCTGACGACGGCCATGCAATACCTCTCGGCTCGTTAGGTAAGACATTTAACCTGACCTTCATTCTGCCGTCGCTGCTGGTGAGATTCTCTGCGTAGAGTTAGATTAAACCGCACGCCGCACCCCTTGTAGTGCTCCCCCGCCAATTCCTTTAAGTTTCAGCCTTGCGACCGTACTTCCCAGGCGGTGTACTTAATGCCTTCGCTCCGACACTGCACATCCTCGTAGAATATGCAACATCTAGTACACAGCGTTTACGGCTAGGACTACTCGGGTATCTAATCCGGTTTGCTCCCCTAGCTTTCGTTCCTCACCGTCGGATCCGTTCTAGTTAGGCGCCTTCGCCACAGGTGGTCCTCCTGAGATTATAACATTTTACCGCTCCCTCAGGAATACCCCTAACTCCTCCCGGTCCCTAGACAAGTAGTATCTCAAGCACGCCGTTTTGTTAAGCGCAACGATTTCACTCAAGACTGTCTCATCCGGCTACGAACGCTTTAGGCCAAATAAACGCGATTGCCACTTGTGGCGCAGGTGTTACCGCGGCGGCTGGCACCCGTCTTACCCACCACTTATTCGCCAAGCTATTTACACTTGGCAAAAGCCCATGCTTAGCATGAGCACTGGGATTCCCCTTATCGCACTTACGTACATTGTAAAGGTTTCGCGCCTGCTGCACCCCGTAGGGCTAGGGTCAGTGTCTAAGTACCCTTCTCCGGGCTCCCGCTCTCACGGCCCGTACTGATCAAAGCCTTGGTAGTCCTTTACACTACCAACAAGCTAATCAGCCGCCAACTCATCCTTAAGCGTTACCTTTGAGTAAAAGAACATTCCAGTATCGATTACCTATCCGGTTTTAGCCTCAGTTTCCCGAGGTTATGCCGAACTTAAGGGCAGATTATTGACGTGTTACTGAGCATTCAGCCTGTGTTCCGAAGAACCCTCTGACTTGCATGGCTTAATCGAATTCCCATAGCAGCAATCTCCCGCAGGATCAACGGGGATTAAAAGAAAATTTGTTTATTTGTACGATCGCGTACTTCCATCTTAAAAGAATTTCTGGATCACCTCGTTCGCACTCAAGATTAATTGAGCACACATGTTTTAAGATTGGCGATAAACAAAAACGGATAAGTTTTTGATGCTTGCTTAGAGCAAACAATCACCATCCCCGAGGACAAACCTCGAGTTTTATTCTTGGAATGCAGGTTGTTTATAAATGTTTCCCTATTATTTAATTCAATTCTACGGGTGATTTTCAATATTTTTACAACAGAATAGTTTCTATAATTATTTTAATGCCTTTTTTTATTAAAATCTTTAGATTAATTCATTGAATTAATTCAAATAAAAGTAGAAAATAAATTAACAATCTGGTTCTAACTATCAATGAGATTTAATTAAGTTAAGTATTTAAAAATAAATTAAAATAAATTAAAATAATTTAAAATAGATTAAAATGATCTTAAAATTATATTCAAAAATCTAACTAGCTTGGATTCTTCTACGTCTTTTAGCCTTCTTCATTTTCTTGCGTTGCCATTTCCAACGCATTTGGCCTTTCTTTTTCCAACGTCGTGAGCTTCTTTTCATCTTTTGCTGTGGAGAAGTAATCCGTTTATAAATGTTTCTACGAGCAATTGTGTATCTTACCCTAAACACTTAACCTTCCGATAAGTTGTTTAACCATAAACTCTCTCCCACTCTTTTAAAAATAATTGAGCGATATTCTCGTCTTCAATAATCAAAATATTTTCATCATTTCTGGTATTTCCACCACCAGTTGGATTCATTGAACCAGTGATAACAGTTTTGCCATCAATAATGAATACTTTATGATGCATATTTTGTTTATTCTGATCTTTAACAACATCAACACCTTGATATAATAACTGCTGATACACAGAATCTTTGGTAACTTGCCTTGCTTCCATAACCCCTCGAATAGTTAGATTATCCAATTTTTTGAGCAGTAGAATGTTTGAGATCTCTTGGCTAGTGAAAGAAAAAGTCATGAAATGAATTGATTCTTTAGCTTTAGCAAGTTCCCCTTTTATTCTTTCAGTGCAATGATCTTCCGGGCAGAAATAATTTTGTATTTTTGTTTCACTTAACATTACACGCGAATTTTTTACCGGATCTCCTTTCTTAAAAGTTCCAGACCACATCTCTTGGAATTCGTCATCATAATTTTGAGCGAGAATTTGCGATTCAATCAGGAGAAGATTATTATCGTTTTTTGTAGCCCCGTTTAGGGTTGGATTCATTGAACCGGTAGATATTTTTTTGCTGTCAACAATACAAAATTTATTGTGCATCAAACCCCAAGAATCTTCCTGAACAAAAGGATAATCAAATTCATCCAGATAATCATTATCAGTTACAACTTTAACATCAATAGAAGATGATTTTTCCAAAAGAACTTGCTGGACTTTTGGAAGATTGAGTTCAAACAATGCACAATGGATAGATTCCTGAGCTGATGCTAAGAAATTAGTGAGTATAGTTTCGCAATCTTCTTGCGGACAAAAATTGGTTTCAATTGAACCGTAATCTTGAACGAAAGATTCAGTTATTGAAGAGGGGGAATCTAACTCAGTTTGTGATAATAAAGAAGTTGTTCCACTGTAAATAAATGGAATTATTAAAATTAGAAAAATTGTAATAAATAGTTTCTTAACTGTAAATCTTCTTTTTCCAGCCATAAGTCGCTTAGAATTAAAATTGTTTATTAAGATTTAGAGAATTGAGGATAATTGTCTACACAGAAACCTATTTAAACCACAAAAATAATTCAAAATTAAAAGATGGTGAAGAAGTTTATCATAGTAACGTTAATAGTACTAACAATTATTCTTATAGGTTGCAAGCCCGGAGAAACCTCTAGCGATTCTTTAGATAACGCATCAATAATTGGAGGATCGGATGTTGAAACAACTAACGAGAATCTTCCTGAAGGCCAATGCCTCCCTCAATGGAAATGTGTTAGTTCTACCTACAAAGCTTTCCAAAGTGAAGATTGTTCTTTTGGAGAAAAAACGGAATGTAAATTAGGTTGTGAAGATGGTAAATGTCATCTCCCAGCAACTTGTGAAAGAAAATTTGCATGTAAGAACACAAGAGATAAAGGATTGCAAGTAGAAGACTGTTCTTGGGTTGGCGTAATTCAATGTGAATGGGGATGTAGTGAAAATGCATGTAATCCTGAACCAGAACCAAGTAATGTAACGACTAGCACTGTTAATGAAACAGAGGAAGTTATTCCAAAAGCAACAGTTTATTCAGTAAAACAAGGAGAAAGTATTTCTTTAAGTGCCGGAGGAACAGAACATAACATCAGCATTTATATTATTGAAACCGGAAAAGCTCGATTAAATGTAGATCAATACAAAACTGAATGGTTGGAGGAAGGTGGTAACGCAACATTTAGCACAGGAATAACTATTTACATTAAAGAAATATTATTTCAACCATATGATGGTGGACAAAGATCTGTTGGATTTACAACAGAATGATTTAGTTTCTTAGTTTAATTTTTTCCCTTTAGAATATCCAATATAACAATCCATAAATTGATTTATCAATCCATGGGCAGAATGATCTATCCTGACTGTTAAATAAACTGTAACATCATCGATCGTTACAATTCTAAATCGATCCGAATTGTCTTTCAAAAATCTTTCAAGAGTTGAAGATTTGTTAACATCCCCTTGCAATTTCAATGCTGAGCTACCATTAATAGAAGTGTCTGTATACCATTTTCCATCCCTACCTCTCGCAACAAGAAACACAGTATTAGATCCTATTGAAGAAATCATGCGTGAAGTGGTATATAATTCCATACTCGCAGCGGTATTTTCTAAACCCATTATTTTCGAAAATGATTAGATGAATTAAATAAATTTAGGTTATTCTCCATATACTTACGTTAAATAGTTATGAATAATCTATTAACAACACTGCATAACCCCAAGCACAAATTCCCGCCGGTTCAAGTTTGTTAAATTGATTATCACAATAAAAAGAAGGCACGTAAGTTACATGAACCAAATTATTTACCCCGGCCAGGTTAGCTGCTTTTTTTAATGCTTCTCTAGATTCATCTATTGAAACAGGATAAAGATTATATCCCTTAAGATTACCGGTTGGTGGAGTAATTATTTTAACTGGATTATCATCTTTATCTCTTATTGGAAGATAAGAATGTCTAGTTAATCTTTCTAGATCATTTAAAGAACCTTCAAATAATAAAATAGTCATAAGAAAAAGTATAAAAAAAAAGAAGAATTTATGCTTTTCGCAATCCCCGACTAGTCTTTGCAGAAGATGTTTTACCTTGGAATACTCTACTGTGATGTTTTTTATCCTGTAACCATTGCAAATTCTTGTCAGATTTTATAACCGGATGATGCGGATCTACAAAGATTATTTCAAACCAGTAAAACTTACCATCGTCAGCAACCCAGTATGAGTTTAGAACAGTTAAGTTAACGAATTTTTTTTGCGCTCTTTCTTCAGCAATTTGTTGGTAACTCTTATCAAGATTAAGTCTGATACCATATCTCTTAGGTCTTCTTCCACCACCAGGCTTAGTACGTGTATGTCCACCACGTGGAACTCTTTGTCTTACAACAACGATACCTTGCTTAGCTTTGTAACCGAGAGAACGTGCTTTATCAATTCTTGTCGGTCTTTCAATTTTTATAGTGGTCGGTTCTCTTCTCCACTGAATTAAGCGTTCTCGCCATAATTCTGGCATGTTTGTTTTTGGTTTTTTCCATGCTTCCCTTACTCTTTGGTATAATCCCATTTTTTAGCCTCCAGTTTTAGATTCTATATTACTCATCTCAGATTCAGGTAAGCTACTACCCACATCTCTGAATGATGGAAAGAATTGACAGTTTCTTTAAAAAGGTTTCCTAAAGGATGGCTCATGTTCCAAATAGACGACAACTTTAAATAATCCAAGATTCATCAAATTAGATATATATAGTGATAAAAAACGAGGTGTGTCTTAATGGAAATAACTCCAGCAATTAATACGAATTTTCTTCAAATAGATGAAAGCGTAAGTCTTTCTCAAATGATTGGAAAACTGAAAGAATCAGATAAAAAATCAGGACTCATTTTTCAGAAAGGAAAGTATATGGGAATTCTTGATAAAAAAAGAATACTTCAAACAAAGTTAGATTCTACTAATGTCGGATTAAGTAAATTTATACAAAGAACCCCAATGATTAACGAACATGCAGATATTATTGAAACATCGGCTATGATGTTTAAAAGTAATATTGACCTTCTTCCAGTTGAAAGACAGAAACAAGTAATTGGAGTAATTTCCAGTCTTAACCTAGCTAAAATTGGTTCGCAATTGCCAGAAACATCGGCAATGAAAGTTAAAGATTGTACTTTAGATAAACCAACCTTAATCCAAAAAGATGATTCTATCGCTAGAGCAATAGAAATCATGTATCAAGAACACACTGAACACATCCCAATCTTTGATAAAGGTAAATTGTATGGAATAATCAGTTCACAAGATGTTCTTAAAAAATATTTAAGTTGGCCTTCCCAAAGATCAGTATCTTCAAGATTAGGGAAAGGTGTCGGAAAAGTAACCAGAGGATCTCAAACAGACACTTCTAAATTTGCTTTATTACCGATAGAAAATTTAAGCACGAACCAGGACTTGGTAACGATAAGTAGTAAGAGTAGTTTAAAGGATGCCGTGAGTTTAATGGTGAAGAAAAATATTTCTGCTTTAATTGTAATGGATGGAAATAAGTTGATTGGATTACTTCCGGTAAAAAATGTACTTAGAGCAATTGGTAGTTTAGAAATTCCAGAAAATTTCAACATTAAATTTGTTGGATTAAAAGAATTGGATTGGCATTCTTACGATGTTACTGCATTGAAAAAAATTGCAGGTAATGAAGCATTTAAATTACAGAGAGCTCTCAAAAATGATTTTGATCTAGTAATTCATATGAAAGAATATCAAAAAGATGCCAAGAAACATAAATACTCTGTTCACATGAAAGTTGAATTCCCTGGCAGGATTGTAACCGTTTCACAAGATGATTGGGATTGGAAAACCGCGGTTAGAAAGACTTTTGCTAATGCTAAGAATAAAGTTGGCAAACAATTTAAAGGAAAATAGAAATTAAAAAATAATTCTTTTTTTATTGATTTTCATTCATTTTTTTTCTTCTAAATTTCTCAGCATTTTCTTCGCTAACAAATCTATAGATTTTTCCATCAATCTCAGCTTCAACCACATCTTCAATGTCCATTAATGGTTCACCAGTAAGAGCATCTTTTCCTAACTGACCAGCGCCACTTGCGCCTTCCATGAAACCTTCTTCCCAAGAATCAATTTCATCGTCGTCTTCCAATTTCTCGCGACCTTCCTCAGTGTAGATATCTTCATCTTCTTCACCGTGTTCCATAGAATCTTTTTTTTCTTCAGAAGTTTCTTCCTCATCAATGCCTTGTTCTTCAGCTGCATCGTATTCCTCTTCTTTTGTCTTTGTTGTCATATCTTCTAGGAAGAAAAATGAGATTTAAAAGGTTTTCTAGAGTAGAGGAGCTGTATGAATCAAATAAAAACAATAAAAGGGTTTATAAACTAAACGTTCTTTTTCAGAAAAACGAGTAAAATCCTTCAGAGTATAGAAGTTTTTAATCGATCTTTGATTGATCTTGATATAAATTATCAAGAAATAGATTAAGGACAGAAACAACCAAGAGGTTAAACGAAAATGAATGACAGAAATAATCGGCGGGATAACAACCGACCACAAGGCGGAAATCAATACGGCGGCGGAGGCTTTAGAAGTTCAGGACCAAGCACAGGACCAAGAGAAATGCATAAAGCAACTTGTTCAGAATGTGGAAACGAATGTGAAGTTCCTTTCAAACCAACCGAAGGAAAACCAGTGTATTGTAGAGACTGCTTCAATAAAAGAAAACCACGATTCTAGATAAGCATCCTTAGTTTTCTATTTTCAGGTAAAATCTTTTAAGAAATTTTTTATTATTTTTTTTTCACATTTATTCTAATTTAAGTTTATAGAATTAAATTTATAGAAATGAACAATAAATGAAATGGGTTAAATAAATTATAATTCTCAGATTACAATATACTCTTCTTCCTTAGAAAGATCTTGCAATCGCAATACTTCTTTAACAGTATCCAGAATTGAAGATATTTTCGGTTCAAACTCTGACAAGTTTTTAATAGAAACCCACTGATACTCAGAATATTCTTCATTTAAAATAACTTCTCCTTCAAGATGAATTGCTAAATAATGTGGAAGAATCATAGAATTTCCAGCCTTTTTTCTGAAAAGTAAATTATAACTAAATTTGGGATAAATTTTAATCTTAAAATTTTCTCCAACTTCTTCGTTCTTTTCTCTTTGTAATCCTTCAATGATATTTTCGTCAGTAGTTTCCATCTTTCCACCAATGAATGAAAATATTCCATCATAGTCAGCTTCCCCTTTTCTTTTACATAGAAGAACTTTAGTTTGATCACTAGAAAGAACTACTATTTTCTGGCAGTATTGAAAGTTGTATTGTTCCATAGATCCGGTTTATTAAAGATTATTTTTAAGATTTATGTTAGAATATTGATATTTTAAACAAAATCTATTTCCATTTCAAGCTGATCAGCAGTTGGATATTCCACAACTATTGCCGGAACTAAACCAACATTCTTTATAGCTTGAGATTTCTTCTGAACAATCTTTTTAGAAGTAAGAATTCTTAATTTGGCGGTATCAATTACCATCATGTCATCTTCTGCTTTGGTGATTTTTTTTAAATCAGGCAGTAGTTTAGTTAATTTTGCTAAGATTTCTACCTTGTTAGCTTTAGATAATTCTTCCCGATATTGAAAACCAGGTTTTAATTCAGGGAGATAGATTGCTCCCCGATGAAAAAGACCTTCCTTATCAACGATATCAAACGGCCTTTTACTAAATTCTCCTTCTCTCTTAATTCGATTTGCAAGTTGAGTTCTATCTTTCAATTTAGCTGTACAAAGATGTACCGAAAGAGAATATCCTTTATTCTCAGCATATTTCATTAATTTAAAACCAGTAATTAAAGAACCTTCAATTGCGTAACTGAATTGTTCCTTAGTTTTCATTCCTCTTTCTGACAATTCAGATAAAGTATTATCTGCTCTTTCCAACTCATTCAAATTAATGAATTTAACTTTGTCATGGATGAAATCAATTAATTGAGTTAATTCTTTTTCTTTATCTGGAACAAGCGGAACTTCTACCCCAATATCCCAGGAATATTCTGCAGCAAGTTTAATTCTATCCCATAATTTTTCGTCATCTAAATCGAAATGGAACCTAATTTCATCTAAACCGGCATCAAATAATTTTTTAAGAATACTTGAAGTTACTAAATTTAATGAAGTATAAAGATGAATATGAAATTCAGGGCCAAAAGTGTTTTTCAAAGCGATGATATAATCGCAAACTCGATCGACTTTCATTAAAGGATCTCCACCAGTAATACCTGCCCCTTTAGCACCCATAGCTTTAATTTCAGAAAGAATATCTTCAATCTCTCTTACTTCTCTCTCGTTAGCAAATTGTACGTCGTGACCATATTTTTGATCTGAAACAGGGCAGAAGTAACATTTTCTTGGACACATGCCAGTTACAAAGATAACTACCTTTTCTCCTTTTACACAGTACTGGCAGCCTTTCGGCAATTCTCCTTGATTATAGGAATAAAATTCATTTACTTTAACCATAAAGCTTGAATTTAAGACTTGCTTTAAAAGATTTACTGGAGAGATGGTGATTATGAGATTTGTGAAGGTGTTATAATTGATTATATCACAAAAAGCCACTGGTCACTTAGACAACCGCAAGCAATGTTTATATATACAAACAAATCGGAAAAAGGAAGAAAAATGAAAATAAAATATACTTCAAAAAATCAAAGAATGAACGTAGAAATAGATTCTGATTCAGTAAAAGATACGTTCAAAAAACTTGCTGAATTTCAAGAAGTTTTTGATGAGTCTAGTTGTACATTATGCAATAACGATGACCTGCAATTTGTAGTTAGAACCGTTGATGGAAATGATTTCTATGAACTAAAATGCAAAAAATGTTCTGCTAAACGAGCTTTTGGTCAGCATAAATCTGGAGGTAGTTTATTCCCAAAGAATGGTTGGCATAAATGGAACGGCAATCAGAACGGAACAACCGGATAAATTATGAACATTCAAAGGGTACGTTATAAGGATATCGAACAAATTCCTCATCTTCATATCAAGAAAGATTTTAAACAAGATTTTCAGGGAACTGCGCCTGCCCCATTCATTGGACGGTTTGGTTATCCATACGTTAACGTAGGTATTCTATCCCCACAAATAATGGGTGAAACTTCACAGTACGATTCTCCGAGACATTGGAGTAACTCTAACACTTCGATAGGGCAAGTTGCTAGTTTAAGATATTCATTAGTTAATTCACGAACCCAAGCAACAGTAAAACAATTGTCTGGAAAATTCTTAGATGTGATTAAAGAAGTCGGCATGGCCAAAAGGCCCGCGGAAGTAGAAGTAGCATTGAAAACAAAACCATCTTTGAAAATGAATTCTGAAAGAGAAGTTACCCCATTTGGCCCAGGTAGTGAAATGATGAAAGCTAGAATAACAAGTAACGTAAACGTTGATTCAAGAGTTGAGAGAGTTATTTCTGATACTGATCTTAAAGCATCTTCGGCAATAATAGATTTGTATAAAAAAGGATTTGAAGAAAGTACCTTAAACAAATTGATTTCCGTTGGTAATCTTGGAATTAAAAATAATCGAAAACTTGTTCCAACAAGATGGAGCATAACCGCTGTTGATGATACTATTGGTAAAGAACTGATTAAAGATATCAAAGATTTTTCGGTGGGAGAATATGCTGCTTATTTTGGTGGGGAATGGGGAAATTATTATTTGTTACTATTTTTTCCAGAAGTGTGGAGTTTTGAATTGTTTGAAACTTATCTAGCATCACCAGTTAATCCTTGGAGTAAAGGCGGACATAAATATTCTACCGATTATGAAGCTTATGAAGGTAGAAAGAATTATGCGGAAGAAACTGCGGGAGGATATTATGCTTGCAGAATTGGAGTTCTTGAAAAAATTAAAATGTTAAAGAGACAACAGTCTTGTTTAGCTTTAAGATTTATCACGCCAGAATATAACATCCCTTTAGGCGTCTGGGTTTGCCGAGAAGCAACAAGGAAAAGTACGGAGACTAAGCCGATATATTTCGGTGATGAGAAATTATTATTACAATATGCTAGAACATTTATCCAGAATAAATTTGGGTTTGATTTAGATTTATTATTAAAAGAATCTAAACTTCTCAAAGAGAAAAAACAGCAAGTTAAATTGAAAACTTTTTTTACATGAAAATCGGCGAGAAAACTTAGGTTTTATGAGAGAGGATAATTCTCGCTAATTTTCTGTTCCAAAAGTCCACGGACTTTTGTTACCTAACCAATAACAACTTAACTTCCCTTTCTGCAGTGATAAACAAACTTTATAAATAAAAGATTGATTTGAATTTTCGTCAAGGAGGTGGTTTTTGATGGTAAAAGATATCGATCAAGAATTCGAAGAATTTGTCAGGAAGAACCCCCAAAAACTAACGAAAAATCAAAGAGAGATTTGCAAGATACTTGGCATATCCCTTAGTTAGTTTTGAAATCATATGCCACAATGGCGCGAGATATAATCTAATTCATTTCCTGGGGGGAATTATGAGTTTGATTCATAAAAAATTATCTTGCCGCCAACGTGGAACCTTTTTTTCTATACTAAAATGCGTTAGATTTCGAATATATTAACGCATTTTATATATATAAAGTGCCAAAAATAAGTTCGAAAGCTTTGGCACTTTAGTATACATAGAAAGGCTCTCAAATAAGGAGATATAGAGAAAAATTTATAATCCCTCTTCCCTTAATCTAGATAATGAGCATCTATAAAAAGACGTGGTGGCAGAAATTACATAAGAAAAGTTCTACACAAAAAGTTGATATTCTCCATGATATTGAAGCTATCAAAGAATTTCTAGGTGATGTTAACCTTGATTCTAAAAGACTTCTAAAACAATTAGATCTAATTGAAGAGTTTGAAAAAGAAAGGAAAGTAGGAAGAAAAGAAATTAAAAAAATCGCTTCACAAACTGAAGAGAAAACCTTAACAGAATTTTCTAAGCAGTATGGTTTCTTTCAAAATGATGTAATCCTTAATGGAGTAAGAGTTAGGATGATTAAAGAACAATTTGATAAAGAAGTTTTTGATGAAGAATAAATTAAAAATTAATGTTAAGTAAATATTCTATATTTTTCTTTTCCATCCAATTCTGACATTATTCTTTTAACAATTGCTTGCTTTGGATTTGGCAATAGTTTAACTCTAGATTTAAGATCGTCAAAACCTTCAAATGGTCTTTCTCTTCTAGCTTCAAGGATTTCCCACATGTGTTTCTTACCTAAACCTGGAAGAAGTTCTAATTGATGCATTCTCATACTTAATGGTTGAGCCTTATTGAAAAACTCAACAAACCGTTTCTCATCACTAGAAACTAATTTTTCAACCGCGTGAGGAAGTTCTGCCCTTGCCGTTGAAGTTAATTTCTCTGAAGGAATTCTTCCTTTAATATGATGAATTTCATCCCGCTTACCTTCCCCGATGTAAACTTCCTGATGTAAATTAAGAAAAACATCTTTTTTAGGTATTAATTCAAGTAATGTAAGATGGCTTAATCCCAAAGCTTGAGCTATAGAACTTTTTAATGCACCCTGTTCAGTAGCATAGCCGTGTGGGAGAAAATCTAAAATAATCGCTTTTTCTTCCCGTACTTGTTGGCTTTGTTGTTGTTCCATTTTTGTTTTGTTTTCTTAGTAAGTAGTTTATCTTAATAAAAATTATGCTTTTTCCAAAGAAAAAGATTATAGAACGGCCTTTACCGCATCAACAATGCTTTCCTGATCCTTTTTAGGAAGGCTTAGCGGGTATGCCTGAAATACTGTTTTCAAGTCATCCACCGTTTTAGGTAGAAAATCGATAATTTTCACAAAATGTTCTTCTTTTAACCTAGTTAAATTAAGTTCTTGAAGTTTTTTAAGTAATTCTTCCCGTTTTTCTACGGTAACAATTTCTAAAGAAAAGTTTTCTACAAAATCTTTAGCTCTAGTAGACCTGAAAGCTACTTCTGCTTCTATTTCAGTCACTTCTTTTAGAAGCTCCGCTACTTCACTTAAAGTTACTGGCTTCTCTCCTATAAATTCAGGGTTATGCATTGTGTGAATGTAAATGAATTGGATGTACAAAAACTAGTTTTTCCTTGTCACCATCACGGATTTTTACTTCATAGCAGGATCCCTGCAATTTTCCGGTGATTGTTCCTGTGAAACCATGAAATCTTGGGAAAAATCTTCCTTTTTGGACTGCTGGATGAAGTTTCATACCAACTTTTTCTCCTTTTTGGAATTCCTGAAAGTATTTACTAACAGAGATTTTTCCTTTTTCTCGGTAATTTCTAAGAAGCTTATGCCGAGTTTTCCTTTGTTTTGTTCCAATCCTAGTTACCATAGCAGTCTGGGAGAACGGTTGGTTTATAAATATTACGCTTTAAACTTGAGATTTCTGGTCTAAGACCCATCATTTCTCTGTTGTTTTAATATATTTTCATAAATTGATAAATTCCCGATTTCAAGCTCAGCTATGGTGAAGATAGCAATCCCCAAGCTATATTTACCCGGCCTTGGGAACTGAAATTTAGTTCTTTTTCGTTCATCAGATCCTGAAATTTTCTGCATAAATTCTTTTCTGGGGTTTACATTATGACCTCTGCAAAGAAGATCATAAACCATAACTAAGGCTTTATGTGTTTCTTCATGAACTGGCCTATACCATCTTGAATCGTTTTCTGTTCTAGCCTTAACTAAAGAACCCCACCGTTCAATACGCATGGCATAGCCTTCTAGGAAAATGTCGTTTAAGGAAAGTAATCTCATATCTTTTAGTTGCGTTGCCCTATATGAAATATGATGAGCATATTCATGCAAACAATGAGAATAAACCCGTGCTTCGTCTCTTGGCCAGAGAGTTATTTCTCTTCGAGATGGAGAATATAAACTAGCAGGAAATTTGATCATTTTCTCAAAAAAACTGTAAAATCTAACTTCTTTAACTGGTGGTGGATTTACTCTAAGAAATCCGTCAACAAATCTTTTAGCTTCTTCAAAAACTGCTGGAAGTTCTTTCTTTGAAACTCGTTTATCTTTAGTTTTACGTGCCGGAAGAGATTTCATAGTTCTTTCTTCCATTGAAATAATTTCTTCTAGTGCTTCAACAAAATGTTTGTCAGAGTGAATAAGTTCTTTAAGAGCGTTATCCGTTACAGATTCCAGATATTGTCTAGGGATCATTTAGGCACTTAAACAGAGATCTATTTAAAAACTTTAGCAGAGAAATTGAATTAAACCAAGTATCAATTTCCGACCAAAACCCTAATAAAAGAACTAAGAAATTAATTAGCCATGTCTTGGGAGATAGCACTTACAGAAATCATTGAACAAATTAAATTACAAAACATAACAGCTCAAGCATCATTAAATTTTCTTAAAAGAGATATTTCTAAAAAGTATAAACTTCCAAGAACACCAACAAACATTGAAATTCTTCTTTCGCTACCTGAAGAAGCTATCCCCGATTATAAAAAAATTCTTTTAACAAAACCAACCAGAACAATTTCAGGAGTTTCGCCAGTTGCTATCATGACCAAACCAGACAGATGTCCACATGGTAAATGTACTTTCTGTCCAGGTGGAATTAATTCGCCGTGGGGAGATGTTCCTCAATCATATTCCGGCCACGAACCAGCAACAATGAGGGGAATTAGAAACGATTATGATGCATATTTACAGGTGTTTAATCGGCTACAACAATATGTTCTGTTAGGACAAACCCTTGATAAAATAGAAATCATTGTTATGGGAGGGACATTCACCGCAACACCTAAAGAATACCAAGAAGAATTCATTCTAGGAGCATTTCAAGCCATGAACGATTTCTCAGAATTATTTTTTGATCAGAATGGAGAAGTAGATTACCTTAAATTCAAACAATATTTCCTTCTTCCAGGAAAACTTCATGACAAAGTGCGTGAAGAAAAAATAAAACAGAAAGTTGCCGAAAATAAATTAAGAAGAGTTACAACCCTAGAAGAAGAACAGGTTAAAAATGAAAATTCTGCGGTGAGATGTGTAGCATTATGCATTGAAACCAAACCGGACTGGGGATTCCTGGAACATGGAAACGAAATGTTACGGCAAGGTTGCACCAGAGTAGAATTAGGTATCCAATCTGTTTACGATGATGTACTTGAATATGTGCATCGAGGACATACAACTCAAGATTCAATTAAATCTATTCAAATTTTGCGTGACTTAGGCTTCAAGATTAATTTCCATTACATGCCTGGATTGCCATTAACCAATTACAAAAGAGACATGGACGGCATGAAACAATTATTTTCTGATCCAGACTACTGCCCAGACATGATTAAGTTATATCCATGTATGGTTGGTCCAGGGACTGCATTGTATCATCAATGGAAAAAAGGTGAATTCACTCCAATAACTACAGAAGAAGCTGCAAAGAGAGTAGCAGAATTTTATGATTTTGTACCGGAATATTGCAGAATTCAACGAGTTCAAAGAGATGTTCCAACAAAATTCTGGGAAGCTGGTGTTGATAGAACAAATCTCCGCCAATATGCCGATGAAAAATATGGCGTAAGTTCCAGAGATATCAGAGCTAGAGAACCAAAAGGTAAAGATATTAATTGGGAAAATATTCAAATACGTGTTACCGAATTTGCTGCATCTAAAGGAAAAGAATTTTTTATCCAAGCAGAAGATCCACAGAACGATGTGATTATCGGTTTCTGTAGATTACGATTTCCGAAAGAGTTCCTTAGAGAGGAGATTATAGAAGGAAGTGCTTTGTTAAGAGAACTTCATGTTTATGGAACAGCTACAGCTATTGGAGAAAAAGGAGTTGTACAACATAAGGGATGGGGAAGAAAATTAATGGAGAAAGCTGAAGAGATAGCTAAAGAACATGGAAAAATTAAAATGGTGGTTATCTCGGGAGTTGGTGTGAAAGAATATTATAGAAAAAAATTGGGATATCATAAAGAAGGACCATACATGGTAAAGGAGTTATAAAATGACATATTTGGTGATAAGTAATAGGGAATATTTTGTTAACAAAGAAGGATTGACTAAAAAAGAATATAAGGATTTAATTAAAATATTTGTAGAAACAATTTTATCGTTATCCAAACCGTTCTTACAAAAGGATAGATTAAATTTTGTGAGAGGAAGTATTGACAATCTAGAAAGAGTTGTCAGTGAATATTTTACTGCCGATAAGCCCAGAATTGAAGAAGATAATGATGGATTCTTTCCACCACATAATTGGTTAGCTTACGAATTAAACGGGAAAACGATTGTAATCGATCCAAGTTATGGATACATAGGTATACCCCAATTTGCTGAAGGTGGTGGTTTTACTTATTATATGACTAAACAACCCACATTTAATTATTAATCTCTTGGAATTAAAGTGTATTTTGCATTAAGTCCTTCATGGGTTAATGAAGCATAATTTCCAGAAATTTTAACCAACCCAGCTTTTTCTAATTGTCTTATCCTAGATTCTAATGAAGGGTTTGGCCCAGTGATTAACTTTTTTTTAGTATCATAGATGTCTTTTAACAATATGGCATCTGGCGGGATTATAGTGTGTGTGGAAGTTAAAACAGAACTGGCTCTATAGGTGATTACACAACTGTGATAAGCATCTAAATATCGAGGAATGTCCCCAATGGCAATATTTTCAAGTTTATCTACCATGCCCTTGGGATATTTTAGTTATTTAAATATTTAATGTGAAAATTTATAAAAACGGTGGTTAAATAGACAACATGTTATATATTATAGGAATCGGTTTAAGCAACGAGAAAGATATCACAGTTAAAGGACTGGAAGCAGTAAAACACTGTGAGAAGATTTACGTAGAGAATTATACCTCACTTCTTCAATGTTCATTGCAAGATCTTGAAAAGTTTTATGGTAAAGAAATAACTCCGGCTCCGAGAGATTTAGCGGAACAAGGAGTTGACCAGATCATTAAAGAAGCAGAAGAAAAAAATGTTGCATTTTTGGTTATAGGAGATCCGTTCTCAGCAACAACTCACGTAGAGATATTTAAACAAGCAAAATTGCTCGGAATTAAAGTTGAAATTATCCATAATGCTTCAGTTCTTACAGCGGTTGGAATTACAGGATTACAATTATACCAATTTGGCAAAACTACTTCCATCCCTTTCCTTGAAGACCATCCAAATTTAGAGACACCATATAATGTGATTTTAGAAAATAAAAAGAATGGATTACACACTCTTTGTTTATTAGATATTAAAGCTGATCAGAATAAATTTATGACGGTTTCACAAGCTTTGGAAGTCTTGAAGGACATAGAGATACGTAAAGAAGAAGGATTGGTAAATGATGATCTTCTAGTTATCGGTTGCGCTCGTTTAGGAAGTGACGATTTCATTGTTAAAGCTGGAACCGTTTCAGAAATTAAAAAGATGGATTTCGGAAAACAACCACATTGTTTAGTAATTCCAGGTAAGATGCATTTTATCGAAGAAGAAATGCTTGAATTATGGAAGTAGAAATTAGTTAACTATTTACGCTTACCAATTGTCAAATTTAATTCTTTGATACAAGATTGGAGGAGTTGACAAATATCGTCGCTTTCTATCCATGAATCTCTAATACTAGAAATATAATCCAACCCTTGTTGAGTTAGAAATTGTCTGTTATCAAAGTGTTCTGGTTGAAAACCATATTTATCGTTTTTAAAAACTGTATCCAAAAAATATAACGAGCCCGCAAAGCAGGATAAAACAAACAAATCCGATAATTCATTGATATATTTTCCCATTATTATTTTTTAGAACAAACAGACATATTCAAAAAACCTGGCCCGTAAATCCTTCCTCAGCTGCTGCTTTCTTAAGATATCGTCTTTCGTCTTTAATTACAACATCAAAATCAAACAAACTTCTTTCTATTTGAACCTCAACTACTTCCCAATTTACTTCATCATTCTCAGAGACTTCAACACGCACATACCTTTTTTTCTTAGGGGTTAGTTTCCTAGTTTCTTCATCCAGGATATATTCATCACGCCAAGTATCTGGATGAATTACTACCCACCCGTCTTTCTCTTCAATATACTTTTTATGGATATGACCCAAAATATGAACCTTATTCTGCAATCGTTTTCTTCGTTTACGTTTCGTTTTAAATTTTTCAACGATATCATCCAAATCCCAATGAACACTCTTAATTCTTCGATATAATTCACGGAACAATTCTCTGGGCATCATGTAATAAGTGGGATCATAAAAATATCTGAATGGGTAGTATAATGTGCTCTTGATAACGTAGTCTAACGAACGCCAACTTAATTTTTTTAAAACAACTTTATGGTGTGAAAATAAAACTGGATACGGACTGATTCTTTCAAGGAATGGGTGTTCTTCTTTAAGATTCATGAATTTACTTACGACACTTAACGAAATCCAGGGGATGTTCAGAATTTTCTGTTTACGATATGTAAGAAATGGCCGTTTAGGATTTATTCTATTTAAGAAATCTAACTGATGACCATGTTCAGCATAAACATTATGATAATGGTATTGAAGTCTGAAATAAATATTAGAATGACTCTTTAACAGAGATTTTATCTTTGTCTGAACTTTTTTGAAAAACAAATCGTGATCATGATTGCCAATAATAAAGAATATTTTGTTTTTCTTTTTCTGACAGAACTGTTTAAGAGCATCAAAAACCAGTTTATGGGCCTTATAGATACCAGCTAATTTGCCTAAAGATACATCTTCTGTAATATGCCTCGGAAAATTCTTTTTACCATTTTCAATGTATGGACATTTCAAAAAATCTAAAGTGTCTCCATTTAAAACTAAATCAATCGGATGTTCCCGCTTACTTAAATCAACTATTAAAGAAGAAAGAGCTCCATCGCTGATAAAATCATCCGTCAAAGTGCCAGCCCCGAGTTCTATATCACCAAGAACTATGATTTCCTTCTTCATTACTGAGATGTAAGGAAAATATCTATTTAAATATTTGGGAATATAACTGATTATTCTAATTCGCTAACTTTATAAGCTTCTTTTCCTTTATAATGAATATGATAAAAGTAAAAATCATATCTGTAGATTTCCAAAAAGATTTTACTTCAAAAGGGGGAGTATGTTATAAACAGCGCCAAAGCGTGGGATTCATAAAGAAAATTCTAGTACCTTTTTTAAGAGAACATAAGATAAAAATTGCTGAAATAATCTCAGATTATAGACAACCTCGTCCAGGAGATAAAGGCGATTGTTGTCACCCAGGTGAGAATGGTTATGAATCTGAAATCCCCGAAGATGTAAAGTTGAAAAATATTTGGATTAAGTGTATGAATTCACCAATATGGGTTAGAAACAATATCGGTCTTGCCAATAAAAAACCAGGACTTCCTTATCAAGATATAAATTATTTTAACAAATGGTTAGAAACAGTTATTGGTAAACCTAAAGATGTTGACGAAGTGATATTAATTGGTTTAACTGTTGATTGCTGCGTATTATGTCTAGCACAAGAACTGAATTGGCGGGGTTATAACGTTAAAATTCTTGAAGAAGCCGTTGATAGTTACAACGGAGGTACAATAGAAAAGAAACAGATACTTGATAATCCACCATTAGCTAATTGGGCCAATAAAATTTCTTGGAAAAAACTTCGAAGTAAACTTTTAGAATAGTTTAAATGAAATGGTTAATAATTATAAACCAACTCAATACTCTCCTAAATTCTTCTGATCTTCTAATTTCTTAGCATTAAGCTTTTTCATCATATCATCATCTTTCTCAAGCAAATTTTGAATTTCTCTAGCTCTTAAAACTACTTCGGAAGGCAAACCAGCTAATTGAGCAACATGAATCCCATAACTTTGATCGGTACTTCCCGGAATCAATTTATGTAAGAAAACAACGTCCCCTTTTTTTTCTCGGACAGCAATAGTATAATTCTTTACCCGGCTACATTTATCAGCAAGTTTATTCATAACATGATAATGGGTAGCAAACAAAGTTTTTGCCTTAATTGAATTATAAATATGTTCAGCGACACTCCAAGCAATAGATACCCCATCGAAAGTAGAAGTTCCCCTACCGATTTCATCAAGAATAATTAAACTTTTACGGGTAGCATTGTTAAGAATTGATGCTGTTTCGTTCATCTCAACCATGAATGTAGATTGACCTGAAGTTAAATCATCATGCGCTCCAACCCGGGTGAATATTCTATCAGTGATTCCTAATATCACTTCTTCCGCTGGTACGAAAGAACCAATCTGTGCCATTAAAACAATTAATGCTGTTTGACGCATAACTGTTGATTTCCCAGCCATGTTTGGACCAGTGATAATCATCATTTCGCCGTTGTTAAGAAGAACATCGTTAGCGATAAAACGAGGAGTGTATTGTTCAATTACCGGATGACGACCGTTTTTAATGTGAAGAATATTATCTTCTACAAATAAAGGTTTAACATAATTGTGTTCCGCGGCAACTTTCGCAAATGAACAAAGAACGTCAAGTGCTGCAAGATGAATCGATGCTTGCTGAATTTCAGAAGTTTTCTCAGAGATTGTATGAAGAAGTTCTTGATATAAAGAATATTCTAATTCCACCATTTTTTCTTGAGCTCCAAGAATTTTTTCTTCTTCCAATTTTAATTCTTCAGTAATATAGCGTTCAGAATTAGCTGTCGTTTGTTTCCGGATATATGATGGCGGAACCAAAGAAACATTTTTTCTAGTTACCTCAATATAATATCCGAAAACTCTAGTGTAACCAATCTTCAAAGTAGAAATTCCGGTTTTTTCTTTCTCCCGTTGTTCCAATTTTTGTAAGTAAGATTTACTATTTTTAGTTATCTCAGTAAGCGCAGCCAATTCTTGGTTATAACCTGGTTTAATCATGCCACCTTCACGCAAGGTTAATGGAGCATCCACACGGATAGAATTCTCAAGCAAAGCCTGAACCCATTCCAAACTTTTAACCTCTTTAACATTGTTAAAAAAATGTCCAGATAACGAATGTAGAACTTTCTGAATTTTTGGAATTTGAGCTAGTGACTGTTTCATCGCCAGAAGATCTTTCGGATTAGCGTTCCCATAATTAATTCGACTGATTAATCTTTCCATGTCATATAAATTACGGAAAAGTTCGTTCAATTCTTCGCGGATAATTAAATTTTTTACGAGAACTTCTACTGTCCCAAGACGTTGATCAATCATCTCAACATGTAGTAAAGGATTTTTCAACCATTGTTTAAGCATACGTGCACCCATTGCGGTAACAGTTTTATCTAACACCTCCAACAAAGTTCCTTTGGAAGAACCGTCACGCATATTTTTTACAAGTTCTAAATTACGGTAAGTGCTTCCTTCAAGTAACATAGTTAACGTATTGCTTCGTACAGAAATTTTTGTGATATGATTTAATGATTTTCTCTGAGTTTCGGTAAGGTAATATAACAAAGCTCCCGCGGAAGAAATAGTTTTATCATATTCACTCATTCCAAAAGAGTCTAAAGAAGTTTTATTGAAATGTTCAAGTAAAACTGACCTCGCCGTATCCATCTTGAAATGAGAATCATCTAACGGATTAAGAAAACAACCCGCATCTTTCATCTTCTTAATTATCTCTTGATTTACTTGTAAGCTTGCCGGGATTAAACATTCTCGCGGACTAAATCTGATTAATTCATTAAGAGCCGAAGAGAAAGAAGGATGAGTTGTAGTGAAAAATTCGCCAGTAGAAAAATCAGAAAATGCTAACGCGAAAGAATTACCAAACGATGTTAAAGCTGCCAGATAATTGTTTTCGTTTTCTTCAAGCAAGGAAGATTCAATTAGTGTACCAGGAGTTACAATTCTAACAAGACCGCGTTTCACTAACCCTTTTGCTTTCTTTGGATCTTCAAGTTGTTCAATGATTGCTACTTTATGTCCCTTTTTTACAAGTCTACCTAAGTAAGGTTCTAATGCATGAAAAGGTATCCCCGCTAAAGGGGCTCGTTTCTCACCTTGGCCTCTCGCCGTAAGAGTGATTTCTAATTCTCTTGAAGCGGTTATTGCGTCTTCATAGAACATTTCATAAAAATCGCCCATCCGAAGCATTATTAAACAATCAGGATTTGCCATTTTAGCTTCCTGATATTGCTTCATTCCGGGAGTTAATTGCGAGGACGGAATGTTCAGAATACTTACCTCTTTAATCTCGTCCACCATAAGATTATTTGTTATGATTGATTTTAAAAAGATTGTTGTGATTGAGCGTTAAACTGGAAAAGAACAGAACTATCCAAAACATTTAAAAAACACCACCTTACAGTGATGGACATGGCAGAACTAAGCTTTGAAACATTAACCTTTAGAACCACCAAAGACGAATTAGTGATAACTCTGCTTAATATCTGTAATACAAAAATTCCTAAAGAAGAAGTGGAAGCGATAGCTCCGTTTACTTTGAGTGATAACCACACCATGGTCTTTGATAAAATTGATCAAGAAAAAGCTTCAACAAAATTTTCTTTTCTTCTTACAAAATATTTTGATTCTTTAAAAAATATCCTTACTGGCAATAAAGTAACATACATCCATCGTAATTCTGGTATTCCTTTAATTGGTAATGTAGCTTTCGGAATCGTTTACAGAGGTTCATCCATAATTGAGATTAAACCAGTAACCTCTTGTAATTTAGATTGTGTTTATTGTTCAATTTCAGAAGGATTATCATCTAAAAAAAATGATTTCATTATCGAGAAAGAATATCTCATCGAAGAATTAGAGAAACTGGTTAAATTTATTGATGAACCAGTCGAGATTCATATCGGAGTACAAGGAGAACCATTTCTTTATTCTGACATGGAAGGCTTGATTGCTGATTTACAGGCAATGGAGAATGTTCGTACGATTTCAATTGATACCAACGGTACAATTCTAAATAAGGATAAAATTGATCGACTAGCTAAAAATAACAAGTTACAGGTTAATTTATCCCTTGATGCAATTAATGAAGAAGAAGCAAGGAAAATAGCGGGAGTTAAGACATATAATGTTAAACACGTAAAAGAAGTAATTAGTTATGCCTCCCAAAAATTAAAAGTAATCGTAGCTCCAGTTCTCGTTCAAGGATTTAATGACGAGGAATTAGAAGAGATTATTAAATTTGTCAAATCTCTGCCAGTGCAACCAATACTTGGAATCCAAAATTTCTTGCGATATAAAACTGGAAGAAATCCGGGCAAGGAGATGTCTTGGGAAAAATTTTATTCGTTACTTGAAGAACTAGAGAAAAAACATCAGATTAAATTAAAATTACAGAAAGAAGATTTTAATATTAAAGAAACGAAAGAGTTGTCGAAACCATTTAAGGAAGGAGATATCGTAAAAGCCGTGATTAAATGTCCGGATAGATTTCCTAATTCCTCCATTGCGGTTTCAGGAGAAAGAAGTATTTCTATCCCCAATTGCCAATTCAAGAAAGATAAAAAGGTTTCTGTAAAAATTGCTAGGGATAAACATAATATCTTTGTGGGAAAGTTAGTTTAGACACAAAAGATTTATATATCATATGTTGATTTTATCATGCATGGATAATTCATTAGATGTTTACAAACTATTTTTTGGATCTCTAGCTAACCCAAACAGGTTACAAATTCTTACGATACTGCGTACTGGTGCAATGAATGTTACAGAAATCTGTAAGAAGTTGAAATTTGAACAAACCATGGTATCGCATAATCTTAAACGATTAGAAACTTGCGGGATGGTTTTTGCCGAACAAAGAGGAAAAAACAGGTATTATTCCTTAAATAATAAAACGATTAAACCGTTAATGGAGTTAATTGATAAACATACATACCAATATTGTGAGCATGTTGTTAGTGAAAAAAAGTTCAATAAGTGAGGTTAAAAATATGGTAGACAAAAAACAAGTTAGATTAGACATCAAAGGAATTCATTGTGCAAGTTGCGTTTCAAAGATAGAAAATGCTCTAAATAAAAAAGGAGGGATCACTAAAGCTACAGTGAATTTTGCCACATCGAAAGCTAGCATAGAATATTTGTCAGATAAAATTTCCACAAGAGAAGTCAAAAAAGTTATCGAAGATTTAGGATATACTGCTTTAGAAACTGAAGAACGTAATAAAGGTGAAGCTATTGCTAATTTACGTATTATTGGTATGGATAATCCACACTGCGTAAGCATGATCGACAATGGTTTAAAAGTTCTCGAAGGAATAATATCAAAGAAGTTATTAGTTACCGGAAAAGCTGCAATAACTTATGACCCAAAAAAAGTATCATTAGATAAGATTAAGAAAACAATTAAAGACATAGGTTATAAAGCATTGGAAGGAAATGCACCACAAGACACAGAAAAAGAAGAGAGAGAGAAAGAAAGTCTTGATCTCAAACGCAGAACAGTTATAGCAATTATTCTTTCAATTCCATTATTATATATCGCAATGATTGCCCATCTTTTCGGATTACCTTTACCGCTCTTCATTAAAAACAACACAGCTATCTTTCAATTATTGTTAGCTACACCCGTATTATTTGCCGGATCAATGTTCTACACTCAAGGGATTGGATCGCTAATCAAAACAAGAACAGCCACCATGGACACTTTAGTTGCCATAGGTACGGGAACGGCATACGTTTATTCATTGATTCAATCAGTTCTTTTATGGACCGGAAAAATTGCAATGGCCGAATTATATTATGAAGTTGCTGCTCTGCTGGTGGCATTTATACTTCTGGGAAGATTCCTTGAAGCAAGAGCTAAAGGGAAAACTTCAGAAGCGATAAAGAAATTGATCGGTTTACAACCGAAGAAAGCTCTGGTAAAAAGAGGAAATAAAGAAGTTGAAGTTCCAATAGAAGAAGTTGTCGTTGGAGATTTGGTCATTGTTAAACCTGGACAAAAAATTCCCGTTGATGGAACAATTGTTGACGGTCATTCATCTGTAGATGAAAGCATGATTACCGGAGAAAGTATCCCCGTTGAAAAAAGTAAAGGAAGTAAAATTATCGGAGCAACTATTAACAAAAATGGTTCGTTCACATTTAAAGCCGAAAAAATTGGTGCAGAAACTGCACTTGCTCAGATTATCAAATTAGTTGAAGAAGCTCAAGGAAGTAAAGCACCAATTCAAAAATTGGCAGATAAAATTTCCGCGATTTTTGTGCCAACAATTGTTTCCCTAGCCGTGATTTCATTCTTGGTATGGTACTTCTTAGGATTCGGTGTGTCATTCGCCTTAACTACTTTTGTTGCAGTTTTAATCATCGCTTGCCCATGTGCTTTAGGATTAGCTACACCAACCGCAATAATGGTTGGAACAGGTAAAGGAGCAGAGAACGGAATTTTAATCAAAAGTGCAGAAGCTTTACAGAAAGCTCAATCCGTCGACACAGTTGTGTTCGACAAGACCGGAACTTTAACTAACGGTAAACCAGAAGTTACAGAAGTTATTTCATTAAACGGTTTCTCTGAAAAAGAAGTTCTTCAATATGCCGCTATCGCTGAAAAAAGAAGCGAACACCCATTAGGAGAAGCTATCGTAAAAGAAGCTCACAGAAAGAAAATTACCGTGAATGATCCTAGCTCGTTCAAAGCAATTACCGGGAAAGGTTTAGAAGCCAAACATAACGGGAAAACTATTTACCTAGGTAACAGAAAATTGATGGAAGAAAAAAATATTCCAACCAAAAGTATCGAGAATGATTTGCAAAACCTAGAAAATGAAGGAAAAACAGCGATGATTCTAGCCGTTGATAAAAAAGTTGCAGGAATTATTGCAGTTGCTGACACAGTAAAAGAACATTCAGCAGAAGCTGTAGAATTACTAAACAAATTAGGATTAGAAGTAATAATGATTACCGGAGATAATAAACGAACTGGACAAGCTATCGCTAAACAAGTTGGAATTAAAAACGTTCTAGCGGAAGTTCTTCCGGAAGATAAAGCTAAGGAAATAAAACGATTACAACATCAAAAAAAGAAAGTTGCAATGGTCGGAGATGGAATAAATGACGCGCCAGCATTAGCCCAAGCAGAGATAGGTATCGCAATCGGGTCAGGTACAGACGTCGCCATAGAATCGGCAGATATAGTTCTGATTAAAGGTGATTTGAGAGATGTTGTAAGTGCGATTAAATTAAGTAAATATACCATGCGGAAGATTAAACAGAATTTGTTCTGGGCATTCTTCTATAATAGTGCAGGCATACCTATCGCCGCAGGAATATTGTATCCGTTTACGGGTTGGCTTTTAAGCCCGATAATCGCCGGAGCAGCAATGGCTTTCAGTTCAGTATCGGTAGTTAGTAATTCATTACTAATGAAACGATGGAAACCAAAATAAAAGAGGTTAAAAAATGAAAAAAATGGAATGTAACGGGTTAGCTGCAGGATATGCAGCTGCGATTGTTTCAGCAGCATTAATGTTGCTGTTAGGAATTGGCTGGAACGTGGGAGTGTATAAATCAGCAGCCGAACAGATGGCAAAATGGCATCTTTTCTTCACCCCAAGTGTCGGCGGGATAGTTGCAGGAATGGTTGAAGCAGCCGTAATAAGTTTTGTCATAGCCTACCTATTTGTATGGACGTACAATAAATTTAAGTAGAAAGGGCAAAATAATGGATAAAATGGAAATTAGCAAGAAAACTTTAGGATATTCGCTTATAGTACTTTCAGTGCTTCTTTCCATAATTATTATTTTTTTTAAAGTTGATTTTGATTCACAGGCAGTGTTTCTTTGTGAAGCCGTAGAAAATGATCCAGTATTAAAAATGGAAGATTGCCCAGCTCACACAAGTTCAATTCCTTGGTTAATTATTCTTGCGTTTGCGGTTAACGCGTTAATTTTTGTAGTTGGATTATATCTAGCCATACCAGACAAAAAGAAAATTAATGAACCTAGAAAATCTTTCATGGAATTTGATTCTTCATTGTTAAACAAAGAAGAAGAAACAGTTTATAATTACATTAAAGAAAAGGGTGGTTCAGTATATCAAAGCGATATCGTGAAATCGTTAGACATGAGTAAAGTAAAAATCACTAGAATTCTTGATACTTTAGAACATGATCATAATTTAATGGAACGTAAGCGAAGGGGCATGACTAATATTATTGTGCTTAAATGAATTTTAAACTACACCACCAGTCACGCTCACCATGGTTCGCTCAAGACCGGTGGAAAACCTATTATATACTCAACGCTAAATGAAATTTGGAACTTAATTCATTTAGCGTTTGTATATACCAACGAAAAGTTCACAAAAATACTTTTCGTTCAGTATATACTAAAGTGCCAAAGCTTTCGAACTTATTTTTGGCACTTTATATAT
>JAUYKZ010000007.1 GCA_030704845.1 archaeon
GGAAGAACAAAAAACTGTTCAAAATATGGACAATTCTGTTGATTAGCACAATTGTTTTCAGAATTGTACAGATAGAGAATTCTGGACAAATAGTGTTCCAATTATCAGAATTATCTATATTTTGTCTTCTGCTATATATCTAAACAATTTCTTAAAATTCTCTTCAATTATTTCTTCAACTTTTTTCAAGCTCAAACCTTTTATCTCTGCAATTTTCTTATAACTTTCAACAACATTTTCAGGTTTATTTGGGAATTCTTTATCCGGACTTAAATAGGGAGAATCTGTTTCGCATAATAAACTTTCAATTGGCACTCTTTTTACAACATCCTGAAACTGCTGGCTATATTTCACATTTGCCGGAATGCTCAAAAACCATCCGTTCTTAACTACTCTATCAACTAATTTCATTTTCCCGGAAAAACAATGCATTATAACTTTTTTGGCTTCCAAACTTTCTAAAATCTCAATGACATCTAATTCTGCCTTACGGGAATGAACAATTATTGGCTTCTTTAATTTAATTCCCAATAAAACAAATTTAGAAAATACATCTTTCTGTTTTTCAAAACCCTTTTCTCTTGAATCTTCTTTTAAATCCAAACCAATTTCACCAATAGCAAAAACCTTATCCTTATTTTTTTTAATAAAATCCAATTCGGCGTCAATTTCCTCGTCTTTAAGATTTAAACAATCTAATGGGTACATCCCAAGTGCCGGAATGACTTCTTTAAATTTCTCCGCAATCTTCAAAACAACCCAATTATTCGCAGGATTTACACCCTGCGTTACAATCGCTTTAACATTCTTTTTTCTCGCATTTTCAACTACCTCCTCTACAGGCCTATCAATCATATCTAAATGACAATGAACATCAACATACATAAAATCATTAAAATAATAAAGATTATAAACTATTCTAAAGAAATTCCGGTAACTACACTAAGCTGTTCCAAAGGCATAACTCCTGATATCCTCGAGCCGTCAGCAAACTCCCAAGTAGGATAACTCTTTATTCCGGCAACGTTGCATTCATCTGTCTGTCCTGCAGCATTAGGAAGAGAGCATTCAATGTAACCTTTATCCTTAAACTCTCCCCAACTACTTCCAAAAATCTTCTTTTGTTCTGCACAATGAGAACACCAATAAGCACCATACATTTTAACTCCGGATTCAGCCAGTTCTGAAGCAAATAAATCATGTTCACCAGAGCCGGAGAAAACAGCAAACCCTGTAATCTCACTCGGAAGTATCAGCATAACTAAAAATACAAACGCAACAATTCCAATAATCCATCCTAAAGTTTTTCCCATAATACAAGAACAAAAAAACACTATAAAAACTTTACTCTTTCCTTAATTTCTCAAGTTCATCTCTTTCTTTCTGGATACTCTTATTAAGCTCCTCAATTCTCTCTTCGCTCTTAAGTGCATTCAATTGTCTCTCAAGCACTCTAATCCTCGTTTTTCTATCGGTAATATCTGCACTCAAGATTTCTTTTTCTTCAGTTTCTCTCCCACTTTCTTCATTTTTGTCTTCCTCTCCAGAATCTTCGGATTTCTTAACTGGTTTTACATCCTTCTCCACTTTATCCAATAAATGCGGTGGTGTTTCAGTCCTCTTTTTTGAAATAACTCTCATAGTCACAATCAAAGAAACTCCCAAAATAACAGCAATAACAATATACCATGTAAAATTCAAAGACCCTCCGCCTATAACCGCTCCAGTAAGACCAACACCAGCCTCGTCGGAAACTTCATCATCAATAGCAACTTCATCATTTCCTTCTGCGATTTCTTCAGTTCCAAGACTTTCTCCAGAATCCGATGCTTCAAGTGAAGGATTTTCAACATCCATTTCAAGAACGACTGAAGCTCCCGTAGTTTGAGACTTAAAATCTTTAGAGGCAAAAATCTCATCTCTTTCATATTCTCTCAGCTCAACTTTCATATCAACACTTGTTTTCACAGAATAATAAGTAAACTTAGCAACCCCATATTCATTAGCAAAATCACTAAATATTCTAATATTGCCGACATCGTCTAAAATAGTGATGGTAACATTATTATATTTTCCTGCATTAACTGTAATCTCTGTTTTTTTAACATCCAAAGCACTCACAAAACTCAAAGACAAAATCACTCCAAGTAAAAGAAAAAAACAAGAAACAAAAAGTATATCTTTTTTGACCATTTTATTTAACAATTAAAAACAAGTAGAACTAATTATTTATAAACCTTATTAATTCATGAAAACCACAAAGTCCCTCTCGTTTCGTCTTGGAATTTTGGGCAAGAGTAAGCAATTCTCTTGTACTCAAAGTTGCATTCATCTGCATCAGCAACTTCAACATCAAAAAATTCCGATTGTTTAAATTAAATTCTTATCTTTAACTTTTCTTTGTCTAACGCCCAGACCCGGAATCGAACCGGGAAATCCGTAAGGAAACTGGTTTTCGAGACCAGCGCAGTACCATTGTGCCATCCGGGCATATATTGAATTAAATTAATCCATTCACTATATATTATAAAAAACCTCAATTTTTAAAAATATCTAATTTAATAAAATGATTAATAAAAATGAGAAGAAAAATGAAGCTCCCAGCCGCAGCAGAGCTGCGGGGTATCTAGACGAAAGTCGCAAGAGTTAACTGCCCTTTATTTCTTCCTTGCTCCTCAACATACTTCTTTATTTTTTCTAATCCTCCAAATTCACTTACTGTATCTATAT
>JAUYKZ010000010.1 GCA_030704845.1 archaeon
TAGGGTCATAACAGTGATTGACAGTATGCGCACATTGTGTATACTTGATTCATGACCACATTAAATATTAGGATTGATGAAAAAGTGAAAAAAGAAGCCAGACGAACTCTGGCAAGCCTTGGTATGGATACTTCTACTGCAGTAAAAATATTTCTTAATCAAGTAATTGTTGATCAGGGTTTCCCTTTTGTTCCAAAAAGAAGCTCTAAGGAAATTCGTTTAGGGTGGGATGCTGAAATAGAAGAAGCAAGAAAAGAAAAGTCCTACAAAACCGCAAGGCAAGCTGTTCGAAGCACTTTGAAATAAAATAATGTACGAAATCCGATTAACAAAATCGTTTCGTAAATCGTTCAAAAGAATAGTTAACTCGGGGCAAGAAAGAGGTATTAAAGAAGAAATGACGATCATCCTGGGCATTATTGCTAAAAAACAAAATCTTCCTAAAAAATATAAAGATCACGCACTAACAGGAGAATATAAAACATATCGAGAATGCCACTTTAGACCAGATCTTCTTTTTATCTACAAAATAAACAAAGAAGAAAGAGTTGTTTATGCTCTTAATGTTGGCTCACATTCCGATTTATTTTCTTGAGATTATTCAATCTATAATGACAGCTGGCCCCAGTTCTGTCCCACTTGGGTCACCTGACAGAGTTGAGTTTCAAATAAAAAGCTACTAATTAAATGATTTCATTACACAACATTTCTTTTGAGGTAAAGTCTGGCAATTTATTATTGAAGGAGATTTCTATTAGTTTTGGTAGTGAGAAAAGTGGTTTAGTTGGCAAAAACGGTGCAGGGAAAACGACTTTACTTAAATTGATGATGGGGCAACTAGAATGTTCTTCTGGAAAAATTGATAAAAAGGCAGTGATAGGTTACTTACCTCAAGATTATCAATTCAATTTAGATCAATCCATTGCAGATACTCTCGGCATATCAGATAAGTTGGAAGCCATGGATAAAATTAGTGTAGGCTCCAAGGAAGAAAAATTATTAAACATTGTCGGTCAAGATTGGGACATTAAGGATAGGGCTTTGGGGATATTACACAACTTCGGTCTAAAAGAGATTAAATTTAATATGCCATTAAAAGAGCTTAGTGGTGGTGAAAGAATGAAAGTGGCTCTCGCTAGTTTATTGGTATGGAACGCTAATTTTTTGATCATGGATGAACCTACTAATAATTTAGATTACTCTGCTAGACAAGTGGTGTATAACTTAATAAAAGACTGGACTGGGGGCCTCTTGGTAGTCAGTCATGACAGAGAGCTATTAAATCTGATGAATAGAATATTGGAACTAAACGAAACAGGTTTAAAAATATATGGGGGTAACTACAATTCTTATGTAGGGCAGAGGAAAGTTGAAATAGACGCCTTGCACAGACAGTTATCTGACACGAAGAATGAACTTCGAAAAATCAAGAGGCAAGCCCAGACAACTAAAGAAAAACAGGAAAAGAGAACGAGTAGGGGTAAAAAGTTGCGTGAAAAGACGGGTATGCCTAAGATGGAACTTGGCAAAATGAAAGAAACTGGTGAGAAGACTTCTTCCAGATTAAAATTAATTCACGATTTAAGAATCAAAAATATCGCTCGCAACTTAGCTAAAGCCAAAGAACAAATATCACCAGAAAATATTATTAGTGTGGATTTAAGTCATACCAAAGTTCCACAAGGGAAACTTGTTTCAAGACTTGAAGATGTCTCATTCCATTATCCACATTCAGACAAGATCATACTTGAGAATTTGAACTTAATCATACATGGGCCATCTCGTATTTCTATAGATGGACCCAATGGCTCTGGTAAAACAACACTAGTAAAAGTGATTTTAGGTAAACTTAAGCCATCTTCAGGAAAAACTTATTTAGGTTTAGACAATGTGGCTTATTTAGATCAGGGGGTTGAGGAACTAGATAAAAATAAAACGTTACTAGATAATCTAAAAAAGTTTTATAATTTTGATAACACAAATGCCAGAAAATGGCTTGGCCGATTCCTATTTTACGACAAGGACGTTTTTAAAGAGATCAACATTCTTAGTGGAGGTGAAAGAATCAAAGCTACTTTAGCTTGTATATTAGCCGGTGATAAGCCTCCGCAATTACTGGCACTTGATGAACCAACCAATAATCTTGATTTAGATAGTATTGAACAGATAGAAAGTGCCTTGTCTAATTTTAAAGGAACTTTGATAGTAATCTCTCACGACAAGAGGTTTATGGCAAATATAGGGATAGAAAGGTCCATAAAACTTTCTTATAATGGATCATAAATGAAAATCCTAGCCATAGAGACTTCGTGTGATGAGACGGCTGTAACACTCCTTGATATCAATGGCGTATTGGAAAAGCCCGATATTAAGGTGTTGGGCAATTCCCTCTTGTCTCAAGTAACACTCCACGAACAATATGGCGGTGTGTATCCTAATTTAGCTAAAAGAGAACACCAGAAGAATTTGCCCATTCTGCTTGAGCAAACACTCAAAGAAGCCGGGGCAGGTTTTGAAAAACCAGATTTAGATTACATTGCCGTCACCAACGGCCCCGGTCTGGAACCGGCTCTTTGGGTCGGCATTAATTTTGCGGAAGAA
>JAUYKZ010000015.1 GCA_030704845.1 archaeon
ATAAGACTGAATGGATATCAGTAACATTTACTCCAGATTCAGTACTGCCATTTATAGCAGTAACATTGAAGACAATGTTATCCCCAGTGGTGAAATTAGTTCTATCTATTGGGTTGTTTATTGGACCAACTAAAGGAGGAGAAGTATCTATTGTGAAATTATTGGTTATCGAATTACTATTCAGGTTAACACTATCATTACAATTGACACTCCAGTTATGGAAACCATCGACAATTGATCGAGAAGCTAACTGATTAATAGTAGTGCCGTTAGCAGAACTGATACTACTTACATTGACTTCATCATCGATGACCAAAGCACAGTTCAAAGTTGTAGTCCAAGTATCATTTACTTGGAAACTAAACGTAGGAATATTCTTAGTTAAATTCAAACCTTCAGTTAGATTATACAACTCAACTGTCTCAGGAGAAGTAGTATCGACAAGGAAAGTGACAGTCGAATTTGTACCAATATTACCCTCAGCGTCACTTGCAAAGACTATTAATGTATGATTGCCATCAACAATAGAATCCGAAGAAACCGTTAAGCTAGCGTTGAACAAGGAACTATTAGTTGAACTTCCAGTTAAATTGCCAGGATTAGAACCATTAGATATCTGGAATAAAACTGAGGTCACACCCACATCATCACTTACCGAAGCATTGAATACTATGATATCTCCAGTGGTAAAATTTGTTCTTGCGGTAGGAGAATTAACTGCATCAACAGATGGATTAGTGGTATCAGAGAAGATAATAATGGTAAGATTATCACTACACACTTCCGTCCCATCTTCAAATCGATCATTAGATGTTACACAAGCTTGCCAAGTGTCATCTACGCTAGTTAAAGATGAATCAAGTAAATTATTTGTACTTGAATTCAAAACAAGGATTTGGCCGACACTTAACGAAGTATTGAAAATAATTAAATCATCCATTGTTCCAGTGTAAGCATTAGAACCGCCAAACTTCATACCAATTCGAGGAGAGGTTCCACCAGTTGCAAACCGGTATGGACCATCTGAACAAGATATATCTAAAGTTCCGTCAATGAATATACTTCGACCACTTGCATTATTAATATAAGTTAAGTAATGCCAAGTACTATCATTAACCCTTGTATCTGATTGACAATCCCAAGCATTTGAATCGCCATCTATTAAGAGGAAGTTTGGCCGACTTTCATTTAATGTTACAAACCACCCATTAGAAAAACCGGCTCCGATTAAAGTTTCTAGATTTCCGGTTTTATCACCTTCAGTCATATTAACCCAGATTGAAACAGAAAACTCGTCCGTCCCATTGTAATCAGTATAACTTCCGCTTAATAAGTTAAAGAAGTTACCACCATTAAATTCCATCGCACCAAATCCATCTCGGCCAGCAGTTAAATTAAACTCCCCATTTCCACCGGTGGCATTATTACTTAAGATTGAATAATCAATAAGAGTACTACTTGGAGTAGCTGAATTGTTTTCAATCGGCATATTCAATACAGCAATAGAACTTCCATTCAGTCGCCAATCGGTGATATTAGTAAAACTAGTATCGCCATCAACATCACTTACGTCCCAATAAAGAGTTAAATTAGCAGCGGTGGTATTTGATGGTTTATCTGTCGCATTTAAAACAACGTTACTTACATCGGGTCCTAAGTTAGAGATTGTTAAAATAGTAGATACATTTGTTTCAGAATCATCAGTACCATCATTAGCGTAAACAGTTACATTGACTTGATCTCCTTTACTGAAATTATTGGGATCTAAAGAAGTAGAAGCATTACTACCTGCAGTTACAGAACTATTGGTTTCGTTGTAAACATTAATGTCATTAACGAACCATTGGAAGTAAACAGTACCAGCATCACTATCAGTATCATTGTAATAAGTGCTTGCATTCAAAGTATCGTTGGTGTAAGCAGTTGTTGGATAGATTACGGGAGTGATTACTTCCGGAGCTAAATTAGAGATGATTAAAATCGTAGATGCACTAACAGCAGAATCATCGGTACCATCATTAGCGTAAACAGTTACGTTAACCAAATCTCCTTTAGTAAAATTATTTGGGTCTAAAGAAGTACTAGCATTACTGCCAGCAGTTACAGAAGCATTAGTCTCATTGTAAACATTAATGTCATTAACAAACCATTGGAAGTAAACTGTTCCAGCTTCGCTATCTCCGTCAGTATAAGCAGTACTTGCGTTCAAAGTATCATTGGTGTAAGAGATTAATGAGTAAATTACGGGAGTGATTACTTCCGGAGCTAAATTAGAAATGGTCAAAATCGTAGATGCACTAACAGCAGAATCATCGGTACCATCATTAGCGTAAACAGTTACATTAACTAAATCGCCTTTAGTGAAATTATTTGGGTCTAAAGAAGTACTAGCATTACTGCCAGCAGTTACAGAACTATTGGTTTCATTGTAAACATTGATGTCATTAACGAACCATTGGAAGTAAACAGTACCAACATCACTATCTCCGTCAGTATAAGCAGTACTTGCATTCAAAGTATCATTGGTGTAAGAGATTAATGGATAAATTACGGGAGTGGTAACTGTAGGAGCATTGTTGTTAGATGCGATAGTTAAGTTATTTGAACAAATCTCGGCACTCTCACTTAGACCGTCATTACCCGTAACGCAAGTTTGCCAAGTATCATAGAGTAAGGTTTCGTTAGCATCTAACAGATTGGTTTTATTGTTGTAAAGATTAATAATTTGTTCATCAGTGAGAGAACGATTTAAAATCATCAGATCGTCAATTGTTCCGTTAAAATCGCTACCTGCGCCAGTACCAATTTTTAGGTCATTTGCATCGTTAGATACCCTATTTCCAGCCAATGGTGCCCCACCACCACTAGCAATGGAGTTGATGTAACATTCATATTTGCCAGAAGAACTGCTCCACGTAGCTACGACGTGATTCCAGATATTATTTGTCAAAACCCCGCAAGTCGCATCATTAGCAGAAGCTGTATCCGTAACAAGAGCAAAGCCAAGATTAGGACTAGTATAATACAAAGCGTAAACTCCATTATAGGTCTTATCGACAATTCTCTGGTTAGCATCACCCGTTCCGGTAGGTTTGACCCAAAGAACAATAGAAATCCCTTCCATTGCTTCAAGACTACTATCGTCGGGTATAGAGATATAATCATCTACTCCATCAAATTCATAACTGCCTTTTCCATCATAACCGCCAGTAGCATTCCAAAGAACACCACCGTGCTCGGAACCATTATTATTAAACGTAGAATAATCTTTTGTAGCGTTAAAAACACTATCAGATATGTTTTCAAACGGCATATTTAATACGGCAATAGAACTTTTATTCAATCTCCAATCAGTGATATTCTTACCATCTCCATCCGTATCAATAGTTTCCCAATAAAGCGTTAAGTTAGCATTAGTACTATTTGTTGGATTATCTGTTGCGTTTAAAACCACATTACTTACTTCAATAATCAAATTAGAAATTGTCAAAATCGTAGAAGCGCTACTAGCAGAATCGTCGGTACCATCATTAGCGTAAACAGTTACATTAACTAAATCGCCTTTAGTGAAATTATTTTGGTCTAAAGAAGTACTAGCATTACTGCCAGCAGTTACAGAACTATTGGTTTCATTGTAAACATTGATGTCATTAACGAACCATTGGAAGTAAACAGTACCAGCATCACTATCTGTATCATTGTAATAAGTGCTTGCGTTCAAAGTATCATTGGTGTAAGAAATTAATGGATAAATTACAGGAGTGGTAACTGTAGGAGCATTGTTTGGTATTGTTTCAATCGTCAAACTATTTGAACAAGCTTCAATGCTATCATTGGTACCATCGTTACCAGTAACACAAGCAGACCAAACATCTGCTGGAGATGTTTCGTTAGCGTCTAATAAATAAGTTAGATTGTTGAATAAATTTAATACTTGTTCAGGGCTTAAAGAATGATTAAAGACTAAGACATCATCGATAGATCCGCTATAACCATCTTCCCCAGAAAATGCTTCCCCTATTCGTACATTAGAATTTTCAGGGTCTTGATTATCTGTTCCAGTTCCATCAATTACTCCATCTACATATAAAGCAACAGCGCCCGTCAAACCCTTCGTGAAACCAACATGGTGCCATTGAACATCATCAACGTCTGTAGTTGAAATGGCAATAGGGTTGTCAGCCTTCCAATAACGAAGTTTACTAGTGATTATTTGAAAAGTAAATCCTTGGTCACTACTATACTGAGAGATTAATGACCCATTACTTTCGGCCTTAATCCACATAAAAGCAGAATAGGAAGGATTACTAGTGTAATCAGAAAATAATTCCACACTTAAATCAATTGAATCGTTAGTAAATTCATACGCACCCTTACCATCTCTACCACCAGTAGCATTCCAAACAGCACCATCAACAGTACCATTATTACTATAGGTGGAATAATCTATAGCAAAAGAAGAACCGGAATTATTCTCGAAAGGCATATTTAACGTAGCAATCGAAGTTCCGTTTAATCTCCAGTCGGTGATATTTTTAACATTGTCTAAATCAGCATCAGTTGCATTCCAATAAAGTGTTAAGTTAGCTGTAGTATAATTAGTTGGATTATCTGTTGCATTAAGAACAACAGTATCAATTACTGGCGGAGTGTTGACTGAATCTGCAGCAAAGCTACTGAATGATGTTACATTAAATAATAAAGTTCCCGTGCTCGAATCATAAGAAATTTCCTCACAACTAGAACCAATACAATCTACTCCGTGGGTCAATACATCATTACTACTGGTGGTATAATTATCTACTTTTTTAACTACATTTGCATTAGTGTAAGCTAACCCAAAAATAGTAATGTTCGCCGAGGTGTTTATAGCGCCTATTGAGAAAGCTGAAGCATTTAAAGCAATAACATTGTCGCCTATAAAAAGATTCGTATCCAAACTTAAAGTGCCGTTTAGGGTGATATTCTTTAAGAAACCGTCGTTGGTTTCATTAATCCATCTAATTTCACCAAACGAATTATTATAAACCAAGTAGTTAATATAAGAGTTGCCTGTTGTATCTTCTATTTCATGAGCATTAGTTGAAGAGATATTATTGTTAAGAAGAATGTTATTTTCAGCTATTTGAAATAACTCGATCCCATAAGATGTTTCTAAAACAGTAGAGATGTGATTAGCATTTATAGTGTTATTACCAGAAGAATCAATAGATATTCCCATACCGGAGTTATTGAAAGTTGTAATATGTTGATTTAGGATGGTAGTATTTCCAGCTTGATAAAGATTTACTCCATAACCATCTGCTCCCCTTGTAATGATGGTATTATTCTGAACAAGATTTCTTTGCCCTGAGATCAAAATACCATCTCCTAAACCAAAAGTTTCAATTTGATTATCCATTACAATTACGTCCGTACAATCGTTAGAAATACTAATTCCGTTAGCTCCAGTATGAGTTGTCCCATCCCCCCTGCTAATATACTGCCCTTCACTTACGTTCCCATAATTTGTAAGATTATTATTTACAACACTAACATTAGTTGAATTAGATACAGAAATTGCCTTACTAGAATTACGACTCATATTAACAATGTTTTCAGAAAGATTTACTCCAGAAATAGAATCAACTGCGATTCCTGACAGCCCAGACCCATTTTGATTAATAGTATTATTGTAAATAGTAATATTTCCAGAAGTATCAATAGATGGAAAAACTGCAACCGCCCTTTGAAAATTATTTATCCCGGCGAAATTTTTAATAGTAACATTATCAGAATCTGTAAGGAAAACAACCCCATAACCTCCGCTTGCTCCATCTCCAGTAATGGTATGCCCATTTCCATCTAAAATAATATTGCTTGCATTTATTAAGAAACATATTGGATAACTATCTAAGAGTCCCAAATCTACTATTAATGTAAGGTCGGAATTAACTGTTCCACACTTCTCTGGATTAGCATCCTCCTGGATTTGATAACTTCCAGAATCACTTACATTAAGAACTACTTCATTTAAAACTAAACTCTGTTTGCTTAAATTTTCAGGAGGTATTATTATAGATTCTTCCGGCATAACTAAACTATTTTCAGGCACAGATACTTCCTCGACTATCGGTTCAATAATCAAAGTAATATTAGTTTCATTTAGAGTTGTGTTAATCTCATTCAAAGTAATATTCTCATCTATGACAATTATCGAATCGTTGATAGTTAGATTCAAGCCAATATTTTCTTCACTTGGAAGAATCTCAAGACCAGTAACTGCTCCAGTAATGCCACCATCCAAAAGATTAGGGAACTGGAACAATATGGCCATTAACAACGCCGCGATAAATAAGATGGCTATTGGTAAAGAAAGAACTTTAGATTTTCTTCTAGCTGAAATCGATTCTTTCCTCTTCCAGTTATCTAGCCTTTTATTTTTCATTTTTCAATCTAGCTCTCTTTAGTAATACAGCTACAGAATTGCGGCTCGTTTCTAACAATTTAGCAATCTCCCGCGTGGGTAATCTATGAACTTCCGTCAGATAGAATACCGCACTTTCTAAGAAACTAAAACGGGTATCCTGAAAAACAGAAAAAGGGATTTGATAAAGTTCTTTTTTCTTAGAAAATTGCGGCAGATTACTTTCCTTAGCTCGCTTATACGTCGCCCAGATACTTCTTTGATCTCTTCCCAATAATTTGGCAATTTCTTGGTTAGAAAGTTTCTCATTTTCCTTTAAGTATTTACATAAAGCTTCAGCAGGGTGTAATTTTTTGACAAAAATTGACAGAGGAATTGTTTTTTCCTGCTTAACTTCCTGAAAAACATCAACTAATTGAGATACGTCTAATTTATTTTCATCTTGTAATTTTTTTAGTAACGCCCTTAATAGTTGTTTAGAATCCGCTTTAGCTAAAAGAGCGCTAATTGTATCTGTCTGTTCTCTTCTTGCCAAATTAGACTGAAAAAAGGATAACTTACATATAAATCCTTCTGTTTTTGTTTACATAAATTCGCGATATGTTTACGCAAAAAATAAGCACATTTTTGCTACAAAACAATTAAATAATACCTTTAACCAGAACAAAAAAATGAATTTTTTGTTAAAAGGTGTAGTTAACGCGATTAAAGGTAAAATGACTTGTCTCAGCCTGGCAAGTTTAATCGCTACTTCCGGTTGCGAAGATAGTTCTTCTAAATCATTCGATGCTACTTCCGGAGAAGAGAATTACATTAAAGATCTTGGATTACCTGATAATATTTGTTCTATCGATTCAGAAATTGAAAAGCAATTCAATCCCAGCGGAGAATGGATTCTTGAAACGCCATTTCAAATTCAGGCAGGTAGTACTTATGAAAATGGATATGATAACCAAGAAAATCCTAGTTGCGCTGAAATTAATCGCCGAGGACAATTTCAAAATTGTGATGTTTACTTAACCCCTGAAGAGTTTGGCAATCTTGGAGAAGGAGAAATTCAAACCCAGGAGGACATGCATCTAAAGATTGGATATAACCCAGACTCGGAAGAAGTTAGAATAGAACTTCCAAACCGGTTCATGTATGCAGATCAATCTTCTGAAAATTATTCTACCAATATCAAATTGCAAGATAAGAAAGGCGAAGGTCTTCTTTATGTCATTGGAAATCAAGAAGATGAAGTTCCAGGATGTGATGTTGAAAGAGAAGTTATTCTTTCCGTTGATTTATCTAATGAACCAACCGCAACAATAAAACATCAAGTAAAATTTGTAAACGTTGAAGGTCAGATATTTTCCTGCAACTATTTGCTAAATATGATCGGAGCCGTCCTAGAACTAAGACCAAAAAATTCTGCAGGTACGGTGTGGTATCCTCTCGCAATTAATGGAGCATTAAATTTGCCAAACCTTGCAGCGATTGATACACTTTATTATAATTTAGAAAGTCGCTTAATTAGATATTGATCATCTTTTCGCCCCAATAAAGTAACGGCAGAAACAATAAATATCATCGCCACATAATAGATTTAAGAGTGTTACGAAAAATTCTAAGAAAATCCGTCCAGACAACATTATTTTCAACATATATTCTTGGATGTGGTGATATCACCGATTCTCCAAATGAATTTGATCAAGGATTTTCTGAAACATCTTTGCAAGATTCCGGACTTCTCGATGCGCAACCTTCAGAAATTTCTCAAGATGCAATTATCGATACTTCATTACCACCTTCTTATTGGGATAGTGACCCTAAACCAATTGATGCTGGGATAGATGACGGCACATCAAATGTAATCCTGCCCTCGCCTTGTTCGATTGAAGAAAAAGATATTACCTCCTGTTTTCAGGAAGACAATAAAGGAAGTTGCCTTGAAGTTAAAAAGTGTGATGGAGAATATTGGACAGAATGTTACCCCAGAACAATAGAAGAATGTAATGGTATTGATGATAATTGTAACTTACTTATTGATGAAGTTAATTCAAATGAAGTGTCTCCAACCTTCTCTCCATTTTATGATTCCAGTAATCCTCAACAACCTGAACGTCTTTACAAAACTTGCGGAACAAAAATTGGGGCTTGTAAGGAAGGTAGACAATATTGCGAAGAAGTATCACCAAAGATATTTGCTTTCTCGCGAGAATGTTACGGAGTTATTTTTCCGAGTTATGAAATTTGTAATAATTATGATGATGATTGTAATGGAGTTATTGATGATATTAATGGTTTGGGAGATACCTGCACTTCCCGAAATGATATTATCGGACCCCTCGATGTAGAAGGTGGAATAAATGATTTGTGTCATCCGGGATTATTAGCTTGTAATTATCAAACTGAAGAAGTTGAATGTATGGGAGAAGTTCTCCCTCAAGCTGAAAGATGCAATCAAATCGATGACGATTGTGATGGACTTATTGATGAGGATGCTGGAGATTGTACTTGTGGAAATCCATTATACGATCCAAGACCAGAAACCTGTGATGGATTAGATAACGATTGCGATGGTTTCATTGATAATGCAATACTTGATAATCCGATACCGCTTTCCGTTGGATGTTATATTGACCATTTTGGAGCTACCCACCAAGTAGATGATATTAACCAATACCCAGATTATATCCTTCAAGGAATCTGCCACCCAGGATTAATGATTTGTATTGATGGAGAAACATCAGGGGAATGTATTGGTACCCAAATGCCTATGGCAACTGATACTTGTAATGGTGTAGACGACAATTGTGATGGACAAATTGATGAAAATATTCCTCGTTCTCCAGCTGACGTTTTGATAATTCAGGATATCTCGGGTTCAATGAGTCCACTTGAACAAATGATGTCGTTAGATGCTTTCATTCTTGCAACAACTTCCATGAACAATAATGGTAATGATAATAATATCAGATATTTTGCCGGAACTATCGGCGTAGAATTAGAACACGAGCCAGTAATTATTGAACCTAGTCAAAATGGATTACCTGGTATGAATGCACCTAATCCGGATATTCAAAGTACACTTGAAAATTTCTATCGAAATCTTCCGGAGGACGGTGGAGAAGAATATGCTTTAGATTTACTAGAAGATTTCTTCACCCAAGGTAGATTACCTGCAGAAGTAGCTTTCAACTTTTATGACCCACTTACCAGAGGATATAATCAAGGCCAACTTAATTTACAAGAAGGCAATAGAAGAATCGCAATTATTATCACCGATGAACTTGCTCAATCTGGTAGAATAAACCAACCAGAAGATGTGGCAGCCCTTATGCAAGAAGGAGACGCAGTTTATGTCATCGCTCCGGATGTGAGAGTCATTGAAGATTCTTATAGGGCATTTGCTCCCAGAGATGAAAATGGATTCCCCCAGAGATTTAGCCCTAACGGCCATTATGTGAATTTTTATGCTACCCCAGATAGGATAGAAAATGCTGAAGCTATTGCGGAAAGAATCGTAGATATCTTCCAAGTTTTAGAATGCGTTACGAACAATCCCGAAGAGTAGATTTCATTGACTTAACTGTTTAATCCGAAAACTTTAAAAGTACGGAGCTCTTTTGATACTTAAACAAGAGGTGTAACAAAGTTTTCTTGGGTGTTTAGAATGACAGAACGATTAAAAACTGGTACTACGACTGTAGGTATTGTGTGTAAAGACGGAATTGTTCTTGCTGCCGATATGAGGGCAACTGCTGGAACGATGATTGTTGATAAAACGGCAGAGAAAGTTCATATTCTCTCTGACGATTTCGCAGTAACTTGGGCTGGAACAGTATCCGAAGCTCAACTCCTTACTCGGCTTACAAGAGCTGAGTTGAAATTAAAAGAAGTTCGTACATCAAAAAAACCAACTACGAAAGAAGCGGCAAATTTAATTGGGGGATTGCTTTACTCCACAATCAGGAGACCATCTATGCTCCCTGGAATTGCTCATTTCCTTTTAGCTGGAAAAGATGTTGATGGCGTTCATTTATACGATTTATTCCCGGATGGAAGCGTTACTTTAATTAAAGATTATGTTTCATCTGGATCAGGTTCAGTGTTCGCTTATGGTGTTTTAGAAATACAACATAATAAAAATATGAATGTTGAAGAGGGTGTTAAATTGGCAGTAAGAGCTGTAAACACCGCATTACAAAGAGACAGTTGTTCCGGTAACGGAATTAATGTGGTGGTTGTTACATCAAAAGATATTAAACACGTAATGCATAAAGAAGTATCAATGAGTTTATTATAAACAAGGATTAAGGATATTTTTTTCCTTTTATCTATTTTTGATGGTTTTGAGGATATTGTAGAAAATGGCAAATATTTTAAAAGAAATAACTAAGACTCTTCCAGACGGAGTCATCGATGATGCTGCCTTTGAAGGAGCAAACATCGTATTGTATACTAAAAATAAAGAATACTTTCTAGATAATAAAGGAACTATCAGAAATGCTGTAAAAGAGTTCAAAAAAAGAATTGAATTACGACCTCATCCTGACTTATGTATCCCGCAAGAAAAAGCAGAACCTGAAATAAAAAAAATGGTAGATAAAGAAGCCGGAGCTACCGAATTCATTTTTGATCCACCAAGATCGCAAGTAATAATTCATGCCGAGAAACCAGGGTTAGTTATTGGCAAACAAGGAGATCTTCTAAGACAAATTTCTGCCAAAACTTTTTGGGTTCCTCTTGTTAAAAGAATTCCCCCTTTAAGATCAAAACTTATTGAAAGTATCCGAGCAGTACTTTACGAAAATGCAGAATATCGAAAAAAGTTTCTTGACAAGACGGGGCATAGAGTTTACGATGGCTGGTTACGTCAGAAAAAACACGAATGGATTAGATTATCATGTTTAGGAGCTTCACGGCAAGTTGGAAGAACATGTTTTTTATTACAAACGCCAGAATCGAGAGTACTTATTGATTGTGGTATCGACCCGGGAGAAGAAGGACAAGAAACTTACCCGTATTTAGATGCACCCGAATTCAACATCAATGAAATTGATGCAGTAGTTGTTACTCATTCTCATTTAGATCATTCCGGTTTAATTCCTTATTTGTTTAAGTACGGATACCGCGGACCAGTTTATTGTACATTTCCTACTAGAGATGTCATGGCTCTTCTTCAATTAGATATGATTAAAATACAGCGCGGAGAAGGCAAAGAACCGATTTATACCAGTGAAGAAGTTAAACAGATGGTTCTTCATACAATTTGTCTAGATTATGATGAAGTAACAGACATTACCCCAGATGTACGTTTAACTCTTTACAATGCAGGACATATCCTTGGAAGTTCCATTGTCCATTTTAACATTGGAAATGGTTTACATAACTTTGCTTACACTGGCGATTTAAAGTACGCTAGAACAAATGTTCTTGAAGCCGGAAATACCCAATTCCCACGTATAGAAACTTTAATGATGGAAGCCACATATGGTGGAAAAGATAACATCATGGCCGAGGAAGAAGCTGATAATTATATGGTTAAAGTTATCAAAGAAACCTTTGAACGTGGCGGAAAAATTCTCATGCCAGTTCTTGGATCAGGAAGAGCTCAAGAAGTAATGGTTATTATTGAACGTTTAATTAGAGAAGGTAGAGTTCCACCAGCTCCAGTTTATGTTGACGGTATGTTAAGTGATATCACCGCAATCCATACGGCTTATCCCGAATACCTCAGTAGAAATTTACGACAACAGATTATTCATAACGAAAATAACCCCTTCTTATCTGAAATTTTTAAAAAGATTGGTTCAAAGAAAGAACGAGATCATGTAATGTTAGAAGAAGGCCCTTGTTTAATCTTAGCAACTTCAGGAATGTTGGCCGGTGGACCTTCTGTTGAATATCTTAAAGGTTTAGCGGAAGGAAGTAAACATTCGTTAATTTTTAGTTGTTATCAACCGCCGGGAAGTCTTGGTCACCGAATAAGAGAAGGTTCCAGTGAAGTTATGCTAGAGGGAAGACCACTTAAAATAAATCTTCAAGTTCATAAAGTTGAGATTACAAATCATTCCGACAGAAGACAATTGATGAATTATGTGAAACGGTGTAATCCTCAACCAAGGAAAGTTATCGTAGTTCATGGAGAATCTTCAAGATGTCTTGATCTAGCTTCATCTATCCATAAAGCATACAGAATTGAAAGCGTTGCGCCAAAGAATTTAGATGTAATCAGGCTGAAATAGACCTAAATATTTATAAATCTGGTTTTTTCTTGGTACTTTATGCCACTGTCGCATCCTTAGAAATTAAGAATTTCTAGGCGCGCCAGGACATTCCATGCCACTGTCGCATAATTCGGTACTGGGCGTAAGCACCAGTTTACGCGTAGCGAAAAATTGCGCAGGTCTTGAACAGATTTTAGTAAAATCTGGTAAAAATAGGCGACGTACGTTTATCGTAGTCGCCGGCTAACGCCAAGAGATAACTAAGATCAATAGAGAACCTGTCCCTCTGGGATTCCCGGTTCAAATCCGGGCAGTGGCGCTTTTTTCTAAAACTAAAAAATCTCACAAAATGTTTTTAAAGTAATCATTACAAATTAAGTTTATGAGTAATCATAAAGCTAAATATTATGCGAGAAGTAATAAAGGTACTATTTTCGATTTAGATAGAATTTTACTAACTTCTACTGGATGCGACACTAAACCAAACAAAAATTGGATTGGTCGCGTAAGAGATTATGAAGCTAACTTAAGTATCGAAGTTGAAAGTATTGAATATAGCTGCCCTTATACCATTCCAAAAGATTTCAAAATAGGAGAAGAATTAGTTCCAATTGAGAATAAGATTTATTTGTTTATTAATGATATCTTATCTGATATTAATGATAATTTAGAGAAGAAGAAAATTGAAAATGAAGTTAAATCACTAGAAGCAGCTATTCTTGAAATACCTCATGACCATTTGGATGATAGCTTACAATGGGAGATGTATGAAGACAAATATGTTGAACGCCTAATTCTTTCAATTAAGAATGTAACTGGCATTACTTCTCTATCCAAGAAAAGATTCCAAGAATACAGATCTCTTCTTTCCGGACAAGTGAAAATTAGTCAGAAAGATAACAAAAATGAATTTGATAATACCGATATAACATCTCAGGAGAGGTTATATAATGTTGTTGGATTCATAAATACCATGCCAACTGATACAGAAGGATCATTATCTAACAAAGTTAGGCAATATCTAGCTAATGAACCTATAACTGAACAAGACCTTGATATAATCATTAATCAATTTGTTCCCAGTTTATTAAAGATAAATAAAAACTATTCCAAACTAAGAAGAAAAGAAACCATTCCAACTGATATCTCTGACCATGCGTTTAATAGTTTTTTAGAAGGTGGTTTAACTGGTTGGATAACTATGTCCATCTTTGGAGAATCAGTAATTAATGGAATTCTCTCAACGGATATACACATTCCTGGTTGGTATATTGGAGCCGGAATTTATTTTGCCTTGCCTTATGTACGTACTTTATTTACCAAGAAGAAAGCAGAAGATTATTATAATTCAGAAAACGATCGGCTTATCAATCTTTACGAAGACCAAATTTTCAAATCGGAAGAAGAAAAATCTACAATAACAAGATTACGTGATACAAAATTAATTAAGCCAAGGGTAAGTGGTTCCTTAACAGAAATCAAATAATTACCTCTCTTAAATTCCAATTACTTTTCGATTCATTATTTCTATCTGTAATGGATTAAAGATTGGCTCGTCGTTCTTCAATAATCTTAGAATAGCCCGGTTAGATTGGTATTTATTCATGATATTATCATCACCATAAAAGGTATAAACAGGTAAACAGATACAATAATTTCCAGTGAATTTTATTGGTGGCCTTACAATTGTTTGTGCCCATTTAACTCTAGGTTCTAATTTATCTGAAAATAAAAATAACTCACTACCTTTCAATTCTTCCGGACTGTAATATCTGTTATATCCATCTCCCAACCCTAAATGATGACCAACTTCATGGATTGCTAGATATAACCCACTAGAATTCTCTCCGGAGAAAACGGGATAGTCGCCACCAGAAGCGAGGTATTGATCGTGATTAAGTACTATTACAAGCCCATCAACTGGATAAAATTGTTTAATAATCTCTTTTAATTCATTTGCCTCATCTTTATTTGTTAATGATGCCCAACGATCTATTTTTTCTATACCAATCGGCATAGATACATCGAGATAAGAAAAATTAACTTCTACTTTTTTAAATGCATCAGTAAGTACATCTGCGAGATACCCCATTGACTGATCTAATTCATTTGGTTCTTCATAACCCACGGGGATTAACAATATGTTATATCCTTCTTTGGCAGGAAATCGAATGTTTTCTTTTCCCAACCCCATATACTTTATCATTTCCGTATCACTTTCAAAAACTATTTCTTTATCTACTTTTTTACCGGCTATTAATTTATCTATCGTGCTAGAGGTATCTGTAAGAGTACAATAATCATAAGATTCAGTTGAAGAAACATTACAAGAATCATTTACAATTTGAGTAAGAGTTCTAGCACCATTATCTGTCCCAATAGCTGGAGAACTAGATAACGCCAATGCTGTAATCCAAGATAAAACTTTTTTCATTAAATATTTAGAATCAACTGTTTTTTTTAAACTTTCTTCTTGGATTTTACTTTATTTTTTTGAGCCGTCATTTTGTCTCTTAACCCTAAAGTCTTTTCTCTTGTCTTTCCAACAACTTTTTTTGTTCCTTCTTTTAAAGAGTCATGGTAAAAACGATAAGACATATATCTCTTAACAGCCTCACCATATTGTGTACCTATCCAAAGAATTCCCACGAATAAAATTGGCCAAGAGAGAATGTAAACAATAACTGAACCAATTCTCCAAGATAATTCCTGATGTAATAAGAAAGTAGCTACGGTAACTTTTCCCATTAAAAAACTTAAAATTACCAGAACAATTCCCGCGTAAAATTTCCATGAAAATTTGTATTTAAATATCATAATAAATCTTCTACCGTAACCTTCCCGGTTATAACCTGATCATCTTTACTGCAATATGGACATATACTATTCCTTGCCGTGAATTTATACCTACACCTTTCACAATAATGACCTTTCTTCTTTGCTTCCGATTCAACTGCTAAAAGAGGCGTACGTTTTCTTTTATAACAGTCATAACATTCAAATCTTAAATCGCCTGAAACACTTTTAGATTCTAGAACTTGACTTTTATCTGCTAAAGTTCTACATCGAAAACATTGCACCGGCACGCGAAGAGAAACCATCATTCACCCTCTAATCAATGAACTCCTCATCAATTCCTTCGACATCCTCTTCTGATTCTTCTGATTCCTCGCCCATTTCTCTTGCAAGAATCCCCGGATCATTTGTTAAAACGCCTTCCGGTCTTTTTTCAACAATTTCAATTTTACCAAATTTGCCAGTTGAAAGTTGTCTTTCTCCTTTATACTCAGAACACCAACCATTCTGGATATGAATTTTATCGCCAACTCTAACTTGATCGATATCGTCATTCCATAAAGTGAGTTTAAGTTCTCCGGAAGCATCACGGATGGTAGCATTACAAACCCTTCCAGATTTGCCAAATTTCTCAAAAGTCCTTGGTTCGTCCTTTGAAACTACTTCAACGACTACGTCAACATTTCCTGTATTAGGGTTTACATCTTTTATTTCCATAACCCAGCTACAACCTAGGAACTATAAATAGATTTCTGTGATTGTGACTATTATAAGAACTTATGACTATTTAAGTAAACTATTAACTTTTCTAGAATCCCATCCCCGCGTTACCAACCTTGCTCTAATTTGCTCATTAGGAATCCCACTTTTTCTACTTTGGATGATATACTCTTTTACTGGCCCATATTTCTTTCTATTATGAAGATATAACGCTACCCCTGCGACTATCCCCAGCAATACTAAACTTCCGATAACCGGATATAACCAGGTTGGAATCTTGTTGCTAGAGGTTGTTGTAGATGAAGTAAGATCCCTACAACTCAAAGTAAGACTATCACATTGACCGGTACACGTTTCAGTAATATCCCATCTAAACCCGTCACTTGAACATTTCTGAAGAAGTTTCCCTGAACATCTACTTAGATTTGGCTGACACACTTGAGCTAACTGTGGTCCGCCGGTTACCCCACAGGATTGTTGTGGAGAAGGTACCGACACAGAAATAACCGTGATATTTTCACCGGCAAAAACTTGATCATCACAATCATCTATTCGTTCACATAATCTTGTTTGTGAACCACCTTGACAATTTGACCAAGTACCGCAACTCCATTCTTGAGTACAAGTATTTGATGTGCCGTTTGTTTGGTTTGTTCTTGAATTTGATCTGGAAGTTGATGTGGATGTGGATGTTTCATTAGTGGTAGTTTCAGGTTCTTCCTGCGTTTGTAATCCATAAGTGAAATCTTTAAGTGTTACTTGCCCACTTTGATATTGATGTGTTCCAAGAATTGTTTCATTACCATTCTGAGTTTTAAGAACAAATATTATTTCTTGGCCATTCTGACCAGTAACTTTAAACACTGGACTATACCCAAATCGTCCATCGTTAGCAACCGATGCTGAAAAACTAGCTCCCCCCATTTTTGCTAATAAGATATAACCTCCAGCAGGAAGTTGATTTACTTTACCATAGAATTGATGAAAATCAGTTAATGACGGTGGATTATCTTCTTGAGCAATAGCTAAAGAGATTAAAAGTATAATTACAAAAGCGAATAATAATCTTCTTTTCATGATTTTTAGCTTTATTCACGTATAAAGCGAAGTGTTGTTGGTTGATCTACAAATACCCAATATGGTTTGCCCGGCATGAGTGATGTAGTTGGGGGTAATTCTGAACAGTCGTATCCTTGTTTACATTCAAAGATTACAAAATTATCAGTAATTGCAAAATCTGTGATTGGGCGAGGAACTACTCCTTGTAGCGAGAATAGGTTCCATCCTCGTACTAATTGTAATTGTTCCATTTGAACATTGAAAGCAGGTAGATTACTTATTGGTTTTATCGAATCTACATTACATCTTACTGTAACTGTTTTTTCATCGGCTGTTGCTAGTTTCACAAAATATCCCGAAAATTCTTCAACGTTAGTTAATTCATCTGGTGCATCACCTGAATTCCAAACTTCTGCCGTTTCTCTTTGAGCATTGTAACCATATACTTTATCGAATGAATTATCGAATAATATATTGAATTCATTATTAACTAAACTACAAGGCACCGCAAATGGTTGAAGCGCAGTTGTTGCCGCAAATTTCACACTGAAATCTGCTTGGCTACCATCCCCAACTAATGTCATGTTCATTTCCGGGAATCCTTGTTGCTGTAATGCATAAACTACATTACCTACAGCAAATGTGTAATAAGTATGTGATGAACCACTCGGAACTGATCCAGTAATGTCAAGCAGTACCGCCGTTGATTGTGCAGGAGCAGTGTAAGTAAAATCTGCCAATGTTAAATTTTGATTATTATCTTTTACAATATTTAAAACTCCACCTGGTGAAACTGCAATATCTGGAGCAATTAAAAGACTACTTGCGTTAATCTGAGCAGAGAATACTTGCCCTTCATCTAACTTAATTATAGATGGAATTACCCCACTCTCATTTTGTAATAGAATTACAACTGAATCTGGTGAAATGAAATGAGGACTGCTCAATGTAATTTGTCTATTTGCGTAAGCCACTTCTAAATCTGGAAGACCGTCCCGGTCAATATGGATCATAAGATTATCTTGTTGTAGTCTGGAAACAAAGAGAGTGTCTCTCGCGAATATGCCCACTTCTCCTCTCCTAACTTCAATATTGTATTCATCATTATTCACTTTCGTTAAAATAAAATTATATTCTAAAGGATTTTCATCAAATGGGTGTAAAGGTAATATTAATTGTACTGTTTGAGTCGTTGCAGGAAGATTTCTAATTATTGCAACATCTTCCACAGCCAAATTAGCAGGACCAAAGACCGGAACATCGCCAACATAAATAGCTTGTCCGGCTCCTTGTGTTTGGAATCTTAAGAAAACTGCTACTAAGACCACTACAAGTATTAAAGTGATTGCCGCAACAACCCATAATTTATTTTTCTGCGGATTAGGGAAAGATTTAGCTGGATTCCTTCCTGCAACTTTTGCAGGCATTCTTTTTCTAGCTATTTTTTTTGCTGCCATAATTATATTCTCCTCACGGAAAGAACCACTCCTTCCGCTTCAACTGCATCCACCCTTATTTCGATAGCTACCCCATTCACAACGATAACTCTCACATCACCTTGAGCAAACCATCTCCCAACGATATCGTTTATTGATAACCACACCACCCGATCTTCTGTTTGTTCATTTGTTATCTCAACAACATCTCCATCTAAAGAAGCAACGAATCTTAATACATTTCCATCAGCTGATGAATTAAATTCTATCGCTTCTCCATTTTCTGGAAGGAAACCGTAATCACGAGCTGTAAATGAAGCGCTAATGAATTGGTTTCTAGCATCAAAACCTTCAATTTTCTGTTCTACAAACAATACTCTCTCTGGAAGAACAAATGTTCCATTTGAAGTTACCTGCGTAATAGCTTGAATATTTCGTAATGAGTTAACAGTTCCTGCTGGAGATTTTTGTAATTGGAATGTATTCAAAGAATTAGTTTGAACTCTTGGTAGGTATAACCCGTTGCTTACATTAAATATTGGAACATCATTATCTCTTAAATGAGTTACAAACGTATTCCAGTTAGCAATTCTACTATCTCTACCTTCAATTTGTAATACTTTTCTAATTGTTACTTTCTTCTGATTTCCGATTTGACCGTTAACTTCTAATAGATAAGTATTACCTCCAAAAGTCATCACTTTTGAAGTTTCAATAAGAACAGACATTCTACCAAAACATACATCTGCACTTGTAACATCCGCATATACACCCAGATTACACATTGATAATAAGGTGCCATCAACCTCAACTTGGTTGGGAGTAGCATCTAAAACAACCGTGTAATCTTCACCAGCTAACCGCGAAGTAACTAAAGATTCTGAAGATACCCCATTAAATCTAATCATATTTGCAATTTCATCAACAGTTACCACAATCTGACCTTCAGGAATTGTAAACTTAGCTTCTGAACCAACGGTAGCCGGAGTGAATGTTTGATCCCCATTAAGTGTTCTTAATCTTAATTTATCAACATTAAAGAAAACATTTTCTAATTGTTCATTTTCATGGTATAATAGATAATATTTACTTTTGAATTTTAATGCAATTTGCCCACCATTTGTTAAAGTAGAGATAAATCCATCATTGAACACATGTTCTGCACGCCTATCTCCTTCTGGTCTATCGTCTTCTTCAGAAAGAACGGGATATAATAAGTACACTTCGGCCGTTTTAACTGAAATTCCCCCATCTAAAGATGCTGAGTTGTAATAAAGTAAAGCAGAATTATCGTCTACTCTCCTTTCTTGAGGAACATTTAATTGAAGATCGAAATTGCCGATACTGTCTTGTAATTTAAACAAGTTTGCTGATCTTGCAATATCTTCTCCCCGTTTTTGAATTACGCCAAAATTAGGAACATTAAATTGTTTAGTTCCGAGAGAACTTACATAGGTATTCAATTCTTGTTCAAGATTAACTGGAGTAATTTGCTGAGGAGTTAACGCCCAAAGTTCAAATGGAGGAGGCGGATTACCATAATTTCTTTCAAGGAATATAGCCCCGCCACCAATTGTTGGTAAAGCTACTTTTCCTTCACTTCCCACAGCTGGGAATACCGTTCTTTCCCCGTTTGAGAAAACTTCTAATTGTAATTGGGGTAAGGATATGAAATCTGCCCGGGGGTGACCTAACAAGTAAATATTTCCGCTAAACTCTAAAGCAACTCTTCTTCCTTCAACCATGTTATTGATAAAGTTATCATAATTGAATGTGTCATGAACTTCTGATAACGTCTTTAGGGCATATAATCGAACCGTTTTCACTCCATCAACTACCTCGAAAAGGAAAACAACATTGTTTCCTAAAATGTTACGTTTAGTTAATTGATTTAGTTGTAGTGTAAACCCAGTATTCCTAAACTCTTCTCCCGCACGACAAATTTTAATTTGTTGGCCATCACGAGGATTATCTTCTTGACAAACAGTGAGTACACCAAGACCAAGACCTATTTCGTTTATAGGTGTTGATTGAGTAAAAGTTAATTCATATTTATCAGCTAAATTTTTTGGGATAACATATGCTGCAGGTCGTTCTCCTGGTTGCAACGAGGTTATCTTAAATTCGTTTTCACGAATTTGCATGCTAATTCTTTCATCACCAATAGTTTCGAAAACGTAAATATTAGATCCTTCAAAATTATTAGGTAAAAATTCTCTGTCAGTCGGGATGTGTTCAAGAATCAAATTTTCTGGAGAAAATAATGCTTCTCCCACTAAATGTTTTAACAAATAAAATTCTGCAGTATTTCCTAAACCAACCCTAAGCATAACTCCTTGACCTTCCAATAGATTTGAGGATATTGAACCTAAAGGTAAAGCAGGTAATATTGGCGTTACCGGCAAAGTCAATACAACCTCAACTTTTTTCACATCTCCTTCAGTTGGTTCAAAATAAAGAAGAGTTACTCCTTCATTTTCTAAATAAATTGGACGAGAATTTGTTCTTGCAAGAGTTTCTACTGATTCAACAGTTCTAAATACTTGATTTCCCTGACAAACCGTTACCCTGTCTCTTACCAACGAAGTTCCACCTTGCTCATCGCAGATATTTAAATTTTCTAATACTGCGGATGTACTAACTGCTAGAAAAAGAGCGAGTACGATTGTTATTAGGAATATTTTGTTTTTCATTATTATTTTATTTATCTGCATCTGCAAGACCATCAGCTACACTAGTTCACCGATTGTAGTTGTCGATCCTTCACATTCATCTGATCGTAATGTTACTTGATATTCTCCTCTTGATGAAACATCAACAACTTTTTGCCCTTGGCAATCTACATCCTGACAGTCGACTTGTCTATCTCCATCGTTGTCTATGCCATCATGGCATTCTAATTCTTGAGTACATTTTCCTGCGCTACCTGCGTTAAAGATTGATTGAATTTCTTCAAACAATAATGGACGATTGTACAGGGATAATTCATCTAAAATTACGCCATCACTACGAATCATCAAAGGGAGGTCATTAATTCTTATAGATGAAAATTCTCCTGAACCAACTGGTCCAGAGCTATCGGCAACACCGTTGAGATATGTTTGTAATATTTTCGATTCTGCATTATAGACTAAGGCAACATGAGAAAATACATTCATTGGAACTATGTCAGAAGATTCTTTGATTATAAATTGTTGATTCGTATCTTGTACTCTAGATGTGATTTGCCCATCTGATATAAATAGATTATAACTAACCAATGTCAACGCTCCTTTGGACAAAGTTACAAAAGTATTATCTAAATTTGGTTTAACCCACATCTCAATTGTAAATCCTTGTGCTCCATTTAAATCTAAAACACTATTACCCGTGATATCAAATGTATCACCAGAAGTTAACTCAAATGCATTTCCAACTTTTCCTTCCGTGATAGTAACCTCGTCCAAGAAACCATTATTTCTGAGCGTTTTATCAACTGCAAATTTTGGTGAAAGCCCCTGGATTATGTATTCCCCATTCCACCATCCCACAATTCCACTAGGAGCATCGATACAAGCATCCTGCCGTATCGCTAATCCAACAACCGCTTCTTCTTGAGAAACTAACGGTGCCAAAAAATATAATGCGCCAACTAAAGTGACTAAAATTACTAAAGAAACTGCTAATTTAACAAAATCTTGCCTGCCTTCTTTCTGGCCTTGAGTAAGAACTTTGCTAACTTTATCTCCAGAAGTACTACTTACTCTAACTCTACCCCTTTTTTTCATTACAAGAAGAAAGAACTTAGATATTTATAAAACTATCTTTTAAGAAAACCTTCAATCTCCTCTATAAAAGCCATCACATCATTATGGTTTTCTTGTATACTAAAAGATGCTTCCAATGCAACCATTCAAATTATTTTTCTGCCATCAATCATTTTCTTAATCTTCTTCATATAAACTGGATAGATAACCAGAATATTCTTCATTGAACGAAGCGCCACCTTTTGATCTATCTCCAAATATTCATGTGCAAGTCTATTTCTAAAACCAGCAGTAGAAGCCAACTCTTTCAATTCTTTCTCTGAGATGCAACCAAACACTTTCAAAGCAGTAAAACTTTCATAGTAACTTAATGCTATTTTTCCCATCTCCTTGAGCAACTCTTGATTAATGGAAATAGCCAATTCAACTATCTCTTCGGCCTTCTTTTCAGCGGCATATAACAAAAATTCTTGCAGTCTCTTGTTCTTTTCATGTTCTTCAAGGACCATCTTTAATTTTTGTAAAAGCTCTGCAAGAGATTCCATTTTACTATCCATGAGTTCTTTATTCATGCTGTAAGCTCCAATATTTTCTTGTCAATTAATTTACTTCTAAGATTATAATACTGCTTAAAATCTACATAATCAATAAAACTTTCTCCTTCCATTTTGCTTTTTAATCCAACTTTTATCTCATACAAAACTGCCCCTTTACTGAGGATTTCATAACGTAAGATGTGGTTGTGAAGTGTAAACAAATTAACCAAATCAATATCCGCCCTTTTTATAGCATGAACTAAATCTAGATATAATCCTTCCTCGTCAATCTTCCTTGAAGGAACAAAAGCAATATCAACATCACTCTCATTATGGATCTGTTTTTGTACTTGAGATCCAAAAAGAACAATCAATTTCAAATTATACTTTCTCGCTATTTTAGTTATGGCTTGCTGACTAATTTTCATCAAGAATGGAATTGGTTTGTGTTATATAAAACTATCTTTTAAGAAAACCTTCAATCTCCTCTATAAAAGCCACCACATCCTTATGATTTTCTTTTATGCTATCTGCAATTAATTCAATGGTTTTTTTCCTACTCCGCGACGAATTACTCTCTCCTTCTTAAAATTTTTCTTTGCTGGCAAATCCCCCATTAATTCGCTATGATATGAACACAAATCGTCCAGCTTATCTTAACCATCTTAATATCCAAAGTCATAATTCCGCTATTCTTTTCTTGTGATAATCATCTAAGAACAGAGCAAAACGTGGATAATCTCTTTCCACATACTGCCCTTCTTTAAGTAGTTTGTAATAATTCCGGCTGTAAAGAACCTTTCCCTTAGACATTACTTCATGTTTTAAATTTAAAGACAAATCATTATAGAAATTAACATCAAATCTCTCAGGCAGTCCGCGAATCATTCTTAGTTTTTCTTTAAGAGTAATCCTTTTATTGGTAAAAATGCATAAATCGACATCCCTAAAATCTTTTTTGTCAGAGAAGATCCAAACTGCATTATGCTTTCAACTACTTTATTATTCCGTAAGTTTTCAACTGCTTGGTTTAGATCTATAAAATAGCTTAATTTGTCATACTATAAAAATATTAGCATATTTACCGCAATTCAAACAATCTAGCCTGCAATTTTTCTAAAGAAATCCTTTCTTGATCAGTTGTTTCTCTATCTCGAAGAGTTACCGCGTTATCCTCCAGACTTTCGAAATCTACCGTGATACAATATCTCACTCCGATTTCATCTGCTCTCGCATAACGACGACCAACTGAACCAGAAACATCAAAATAACAGGGAAACTTCTTACGTAAAGAATCATAAATCTCTTCCGCCTTAGCTAACAATTCCGGTTTATTTTTTACTAAAGGAAAAATTGCGCAATAATAAGGAGATAATTTTTGATTTAAATGAAGAACAATATTCCCGCGTTCTTTATCATCTTCATATGCTTCAAAGAGTATCGCTAAAAATAATCTATCTAATCCCTGACTTGGTTCAATAACTCTTGGAACAACACTTTTCCCGCTAGCATCATCAAACAGTTCTAATTTCTGGGAAGAATGTTTCATATGTTGTTGTAAATCATATTGTCCCCTATCAGCGATTCCCATCACTTCTTTAAACCCGAAAGGAAACTTGTAATCAATATCGAACGTTGCGGAAGAATAATGAGATAATTCTTTCTTAGTATGTTCACGAACTCGAATATTTTCTTTTTTAATCCCTAACTCTTCGACGTACCAGAAATACATCTCTGCTAACCAATAAGCGTGCCATTCTGACAATAATCCTTTTTCTAACAATTCAGAAATGCTAGCCATTTCAACCGCATCACTATTTGCATCTTGAGCTTTTGCAGAAAAAAATTGGAATTTCAGTTGTTTATGTTTATTTACTAAATCTACACAAGTCGTTTCTTCAGGATGAGTAAAAAATTCTAACTCCATCTGTTCAAATTCCCTTTGTCTAAATAAGAAATCTCTTGGAGAAATTTCGTTCCTGAACGCTTTTCCAATTTGTCCAATCCCAAACGGAAGTTTTTGTCTACATACTTCCGCAATCAATTTGAAATTTGGAAAAATACTCTGGCAGGTTTCTGGCCGCAAATATGCCACGTTGCTTGAATCTGCTGCCGGACCAACATGGGTTGAGAACATTAAATTAAAATCTTTAACTTCTTCAAAATCTTCACCGTTATAAGTCAAATTATTTTCTTTAACAAGTTTGTTTATATCGATAGCCTTCAGTCCTTCCGCACTAATTTTCAATTTTTCTTCAATGAAATGATCTGCCCTAATTTTAGTTTTCGTTTTTTTCGTAGTAAGAACTAAATCTGCAAAATTATCTAGATGGCCGGATGCTTTCCACACTTTTGGGTTAGTTATTATAGACCCATCTTGCGCTACAACGTTTGGTCTATTTGTGATTATGTATTTATACCACGATTGTTTCAAATTATTTTTTAATTCTACTCCTAGCGGACCGTAATCAAAGAATCCTGAAAGTCCGCCATAAATCTCTGCACTTTGGAAAACAAAACCTTTCTTCTTACAAAATATAGACATTTCTTCAACGTTTAGAGCCATTTTAATCCATACAAGGACGGGATTTATTAAGTTTGTTGTAATTAGTGAGAAAATTTATAATAAAAATTGCTTATTAATTAGAAAATGAATAAAATCGTTGGCGTTATTGGGGGCTTGGGACCGGAAGCGGGTTGTAGTTTCTACTTAAATGTAAACCACAAGATTAGAAAAACAACCACGATGCAACCCCACCTTGTAATAGACAATCTCCCTGTTTCAAGAGATTCAAAAAGTAAGATTACCATGGAAAATTATTCTTTATCAATTCTTGAACTATTGAAAGAATCAGTAAAAAGATTTAATCTTTTAAAAGTTGATTTCATAGTAATACCTTGCAATACTGCCCACATGTTTATCAAAGAACTTAGAGAAATGTCTAGTGTGCCAATAATTAGCATCATAGAAGAAACTGCCAAAGAATGTAAAAGATCTTCTTTTAAAACAGTAGGAGTTTTAAGTACAACTAATACGGCTAAATCCAATCTTTATTTAGATGAATTGAAAAAACAAAAGATCAAGTTAATTAGTCCAGAACCTGATGAACAACAATTTCTTAGTAAGTGTGTCAGAAAAATCGTTAACTTAGAAGACACCTCCAATGATAAGCAGAAAATGTTAGAGATTATTCAAAAACTAAAAGAAAAAGGAGCGGAAGCAGTAATTTTAGGGTGTACAGAATTGTTCTTATTAGTCTCAGCTGAAGATAGTCCTCTGCCAATAATTGATTCTAAAACTGTTTTAGAAAATGTAACCGTTAATAAATTAATCACTTCCTAAGCCATTCAACTTCTTCCGAACTCAAATCCAATTCTTCAAAAATCTTCCCTTCACTACGGTGCCTAAATATTTCTTGCAAATAAGGAATTTGTTGTATTGCAACTTTTTTAGAAGTATGAGTTCTCTCAGCTAATTTAGATGCAATTTCTTTCTTCTTAGCAAACTTCATTTTTGCCTGCCACAATTGTAATAATCTCATTGTCTGCCGGTATGCAACAAATTGAGAATTTTTCGATACTTTCGCAGAAGAGATTCCTGCTGTTAATAGATTACTGATATATACTAAGAATCTCCAATGTTGTCGTTTACGAATTCTTCCTTGGAAGACATCTGCTCTTGATAAATGCTCATAAGCTCTAGCCAAAGATACCGGATCAAGATATTCTTTTGGAAGATTTGCATCAATCCATAACATTACTTCATTATAATCCATGTCAACGTCATCTAGTGCTGATAAAGCATTATCAACCGTTGTTGATTTAAAAATAATTGATAACGCATTCATGATTGTTTCTGTTCTTTTCCGATCAGTTAATCCTATAACTGTATTGAAATCAACTTTGCCTAAAGAAGTGCAACTATGAAGATCAAGTAACGCTGCCCGCATATCTCCGTCAACTTGCCTAGCTAAAGAATTTAAAGCTTTTTCTTCAAAAGAAACACCCTCTTGTTCACAAATCCATTGCAAACAATGTGCAATTGTCCGATATTGTAATTTGTGATATTGTATTTGCTGTGAAGCTTTTATTAACGGTTTAAGTTTACTATCAGTGATATCGTTAGCGGTAATAATTACGGGGAATGTCGATTTCTCAATAGCTTTCAATAATGCTTGGATACAACCCCTGTCTCTTACTCCAGAGATAGAATCTACCTCATCAATTAATACAATTTTTGGCATAAAAAATAAAGATTGTTGTCCTAACGCTGAACCAAGAAATGTTTTCATAGCCCCTTCATTTCTTAAATCGGAAGAATTGATTTCTAAGACATCTAATCCCAGTTGTTTAGCTAACGCATAAACTGAAGAAGTTTTTCCAGTTCCAATTGGCCCATATAATAATGCCGCTTTATATCTTTGATTTTTATAATTAGTAATGAAATCTCTTAATTGAGATACCGCCATCTGTTGCCCAAAAACTTGCGATTCATTCTTGGGTGCATATTTTAAAGTATAAAGCATAATTTATCCGGGAATAAGGCTAGTTAAAAAGATTTCTGTTCACAATCTCTTAATATCTCTTACCACCAGGAATATGCTAAAGAAAGATAACCAAGTAATCATTTTATTCTGAACAGAATTAGGCAAACCAACATTAAAGAAAATAAATGAAGGATTCCTTAAAGAAATAAAGAATAGTACTGCAAAAACTATCAACAACACCAACAATAAGAAAAAAACCTTCTTACGATATTTACGGTGACTTCTTCGCATAATAATCTAGAAATACTTCTACATTAATTAAAGTTATGGAAGAAAGTGTTTAATCCAAAAGTACGAAAACTAATCTCTTGGAGTATACTCTTTCCACACCCACAATGCATATAAACCATTAAACCTATTCGGAATTATCGGGGGAATTGACTCGATGCGACTTGGTTTAACATATTCTGACGTGCTTCTTGTTCCTAAAAGAACACCGCTACATTCACGAAGTGAAGCTGACGTAAAAACTCAATGGACAAAAAATATTTCTTTAAATATCCCTTTAGTCAGTTCCAACATGGCAACCGTTACTGAACATAAAATGGCTATCGCTATTGCTCGCGAAGGTGGTTTGGGAGTTATCCATCAATTTGGATCAATTGAAGAACAAGTTGATGAAGTAAAGAAAGTTAAACGATCAACAAGTTTTGTTATTGATGAACCAATCACCATAACCCCACATAATACGATTGAAGAAGCTGTTACCACCATGAAAACAAAAGGAGTAACAAGTTTATTGGTTGAAGAGGGCGATTCAATTGTTGGAATTTTTACTTCCAGAGATTATTTATTTGAAACCGATTTAAATAAAACCGTAAAAGAAGTTATGACTTCAAAAGATAAATTGATTACTGCCCCCTATGGGATTTCTTTAGATGAAGCTAAAAACATTCTTCACAAACATCGCATTGAAAAACTTCCCTTAGTTGAAAATCAGAAAATTAAAGGATTGATTACAACTAAAGACATCAAGAAAGCAGAATATTGGCCTCTTGCTTGTCGTGATGATAAAGGACGATTAAGGGTAGCTGGAGCTGTCGGAGTTAAAGATACCCTAGAAAGAGCAAGAGCTCTTATTGGAGCTGAGGTTGATTGTTTAGTTCTAGATGTTGCTCACGCTCATTCTGATTTAGTTATTCAACGATTAAAAGAATTGAAAAGCCATTTCTTAATCGATGTAATGGTTGGAAATATTGCCACAGCTGAAGCAGCAAAAGATTTAATCGAAGCGGGAGCAGATGGACTTAAAGTAGGCATTGGCCCTTCCCCCGTATGTACAACTAGAATTATCGCCGGTTCTGGTGTACCTCAACTAACAGCAATTTTAGATGTAGTCAGGGTTGCTAAATCTTATGGGATACCCGTAACTGCTGATGGCGGAGTTAAATATCCGGGAGATGCCGTTAAAGCTTTAGCCGCCGGAGCTTCAACCATTTATTCTGGAAGTTTATTTGCCGGAACAGACGAAACTCCCGGAATGATTCTTTTTAAAGATGGTAAGAGATATAAAAAATATCACGGTAGCGCATCGTATGAAAGTAGTCACATCAGAACGGAAAGTCAACTTGGAGAAGCCGTGAAACAACGTTTAGACGTTTTCGTGGAAGGTGTTTCTAATCTTGTTGATTATAAAGGGCCTGTAGAAGATACCATTAAAGGACTTGTTCGTGGAATCCGCAGCGGGATAAGTTATGCCGGTGGCAGAAATATTAAAGAGATGCAAGAAAAAGCTGAATTTATCCAAATAACTTCCGCGGGTTGGGAAGAAAGTAAATCTAGAGGGATGAAGGTAGGGGAATAGAATTTATCTTCTTAAAAAATCTTCCAATTTTTTACAAATTCACCACACATTTTTTAAATAAATAGAATACCACCATCTCTATGGAACTCCCACAAAGATATGACCCAAAGGAAGCCGAACCAAGATGGCAGAAGTACTGGGAAGATAATCATATTTTCAAAGCAGATGTTAATACTCAAAAAGAAGTTTTCTCTATAGATACTCCTCCCCCTACCATCTCTGGTAAGATGCATCTCGGACATGCTTTTTCATTTTCTCAGCAAGATTTTCTTGCAAGATATAAACGCCAGAAAGGTTATGAAGTTTATTATCCATTTGGAACTGACGACAATGGTCTTGCTACCGAAAAACTGGTGCAGAAAGAAAGAAAAGTCAGTTCTTCCAAAATGGATCGTGATGAATTCATCAAGTTATGTTTAGAATTCCTTAAAGAGGAACGACCTAAATTTATTCAAGACTGGAAAAATATTGGAATGAGTTGTGACTTCACTTGCATCTATTCAACAATCGATGATTATTCAAGAAAGATTTCGCAAAAATCTTTCTTAGATTTAGCTAAAAACAAATTAGTTTATAGGAAAGAAGCCCCAGTTATTTGGGATACCGTATTCCAAACCGCAATAGCTCAAGCTGAATTAGAAGACGTGGAGAAAAAAAGTTTCTTTAATGATATCATCTTCAAAACCGAAGAAGGAGATAAACTAACTATCGCGACAACCAGACCAGAACTTCTCGGAGGGTGTGTCGCTCTTTTTGCTCATCCAGAAGATCAACGTTACCAAAAATATTTTGGCAAAAATGCTCTCTCTCCGATGTATAATGTTAAAGTTCCAATTATCGCCGATGAGAAAGTAGACCCAGAGAAAGGAACAGGAATTGTTATGTGTTGTACATTTGGTGATCAAACAGATATTGAATGGTATAAAAAACATAATCTTCCATTAAAGATGGTTATAACTCGAGATGGTAAGATGAATGAAGCGTCCGGTAAATATGCTGGGATGAGTATTGAAGAAGCGAGAAAAAATATCATCAGCGACCTTAAGGAAACTGGATTACTAACTAATCAAAAAGAAATCACCCATACTGTAAACGTAGGAGAACGATCCGGACAACCCGTAGAAATTATTAATTCAAAACAGTGGTATATCCAATACCTTGATCAAAAAGAATCTTTCCTTGCAGCATCAGAAAAACTAAACTGGCATCCGCTACACATGAAACACCGGTTAGATAATTGGATTAAAGGTTTAAACTGGGATTGGTCAGTTTCCAGACAAAGAAAATACGGCGTTCCAATTCCAGTATGGTATGATGAGCAAAACAATGTTTATTATGCTGACGAATCGCAATTACCAGTAGACCCATTAAAAGATAGACCGCTAAGTGCTCCAGAAGGAATAAAACTTATTCCAGAAACTGACGTGTTTGATACCTGGTTTACTTCTTCCAGTTCTCCTTTCCTAGCAATAAATTTGATGAAAGGCAAACCAATTTATGATAAATTATTCCCAATGAATCTTCGGCCACAAGCTCATGATATTATTAATTTCTGGTTATTTTATACCATGGCGAAGACTCAACTTCTTCATGGATTAAATCCTTGGATGGACGTTACCATTTCTGGTTTCGTTTTAGATCCGAAAGGAAATAAGATGTCCAAATCTAAAGGTAACGTTATTGCTCCACAAGATGTTATCGCTAAGTTTTCTGCTGACGCAATTAGATTCTGGGCAGCAACCTCCAAATTAGGCGATGATCTTCCATATCAAGAGAAAGATGTTTTAACTGGACAAAAATTTGTAACTAAGTTATGGAATGCATCAAAATTTTCTTTAATGCATCTTGAAGATTATGACGGTGGAGAAATCAGTTGCGTATTTGACAAATGGCTTTTAACTAAATTAAATAAAACTATTAAAGAAGCTACAGATAGTTTCGATAGTTATGAGTTTAGTAAAGCTAAATCTGCCGTTGAACAATTTTTCTGGCAAATATTCTGTGATCAATATTTAGAAATTGTTAAAGATCGATTATATAACCCTGAAAATAGAGGTGTTAAGGAAAGAAAGAGTGCTCAGAGAGCGTTATATGACTGCTTGCATTCAATCCTAGCTCTAGCTGCTCCAATCACGCCACATATCACCGAAGAAATTCATCATTTATATTTTGCAGCTAAAGAAGGAAAGAAAAGTATCCATTTATCTTCCTGGCCCTTAATAGGAGATATTGATGAGAAATCTGAATTAGCCGGAGATCTTGGCGTTGACATTATTAACACCGTTCGTAAATTTAAATCTGAAAATAAGTTATCTCTGAAGGAAGAATTAACTCAACTCATTCTTGGAAATGAAGATTTAGAATTCCATGCGATGATTAAAAGCATTGAAGATGATTTGAAAGCTGTTTTAGGCGTTAAACAAATCATATTCAGTGGAGAAACTCCTTTAGAATCAGAAAAGTTAGGGATTAAGATTGGAATTGTTAGATAATATTGACAATAAACATACGAAGTGACATAATATAAGTATTATATCTTTGCATGCAAAACCTCACTCCAATTCCATATTTTTGAAGTTAGTTCTTCTTTCATGGCTGGTGTTTTTCCATATTTTTTCTCCATGAAATTATGTTGCACAGAAAAAATCT
>JAUYKZ010000001.1 GCA_030704845.1 archaeon
AGTGTATCTGCGCTACTTAGACAAGCAGAAGTATTCAAGTACAAACCAAAAGATGCTTAGTGCTTATTAATTCTTGAGCGGCGTTCATGCCATCCGGTGTATTCACCGGTGGTAGCCGCTCAACTAGAATTTTGTTTTGACGAAGTTCTTTATACTTCTCTTTATCGCGTATTTTTAATTTTGCAAGAAGATGTTTTCTTTCATGATCTATTTGTCCGGTGGTGACGGGAATTTTTTTCTTAATCTTCTGATCAATTAAACTAATCGTTTTCTTATCAATCTTATTCTTATCAAACCGGTATTGTCTAATTAATGATTCCAAAAAAATCTCTTGGAGATAATTGTTAATCGCTAGTAAGACTTCTTCTTGTTTCTTGAATCTATCTAACTGCGGATGAAACTTATACCCTTTCGTTTTTCCTTCTAGAACCTTTTTAGCAAGTAATCCTTCCCGCCATACTGCAAGAAGCCCTTTATGATCCAGGTATTTTGGATGAAGACTCCATAATCTCATAACTAGGTATAAATTTGGTGAACTACAAAAACCTTACTATCCCAAAACTATATAAACTAACATTTCTTTATTCTAATCATGAAAAGAGAGTGGGAAATAACAACAGAAGTTAAAAACATTCCAAAACTAAATAATCCGCTTTTCATTGAAGGACTTCCGGGCATAGGAAATGTTGGCAAAATAGCCGTAGATTTTATTATTGAAGAATTAAAAGCCGTAAAATTATATTCTTTTTTCTCGCACAAATTTCCTCATTCGGTTTTTGTGAATGAAGATAATTTAGTTGACATGCCTAAACTAGAGATTTACTATAAAAAATCTAATGGAAAAAATAAAAAAAGAGATCTGATTTTATTAACTGGCGATATTCAACCAATTGATGAAGAAAGTTCTTATAACTTCTCTGAAGAAATTCTGGGATTGTTAAAACTCCATAAATGTAATGAAATGGTTACGGTTGGCGGAATTGGTTTACAACAAATTCCAGAAGAACCAAAAGTTTATTGTGCCGGAAATTCAGCAAGTCTCTATAAATCGTTTGTTAAGAAAGGGTCGGGAGTTGAGAAAAATATTTTCGGGGTAGTTGGTCCAATTATCGGCGTTTCTGGAGTATTACTTGGATTGGGTCAAAAAAGAGGCATTTCAGGAGTAGCTCTTTTAGCGGAAACATTTGGTCATCCAATGTATCTAGGAATAAAAGGTGGGCAAGAAGTGTTATCTGTACTTGAAAGAAGGTATCATTTTGGAATTAATCTTAAAAAATTAAATAAAGAAATTCTGGAAGTAGAAAAAGAACTGATTAAAAAAACTAAAGAATGGACTTCAGAAGTTATAACTCATTCAGGAGCTGGCGCAAAACCCAAAAATGAAGAAGCAAGTTATATTGGATAGGTTTTCTAGATATTCATTAATCTTCATTAATTTAATTGTAGCTAATTCTTAAGTTAAATAATTCAATTCAGGTTAAATGCAATCTTTTTTAACAAAATCATATTCCTATTTTTCAAAAAGTTAAATAAAATATTATTAAAAATCTTGCTAAGTTTTACTCGTGATTGGGCATAATATTTATAAAGCATTAAGCTATTCTAAAACCATGCGTAAAAAGAGGTGTAATGTAGGTGAAGCTAGAGCTCTTTCTCTTAGAATTAACCCCGCAAAAAAAGGCCAGGTAACAATCTTTATCATACTTGGAATTCTTCTTGTTTTGGTTGCGATTCTTTACATTGCATTTCAAACTGAGATTGTAACTTTAACTCCTTCAGATATTATTCCAACTCAGAAAGGTAAAGTTGAAACTTTCATCTCTTCCTGTATTGAAAAAGTGGGTGATCAAGCTTTATTTTTAATTGGCTTACAAGGCGGATTTATTGAAGTTCCTTCCGAAATTAAATCTGACGGAGGTTCACATCTTAAACTTTCTCAGGATAATGTTGTACCATTCTGGGCGCAAGGACCGGTAACTTTTATTCCTCCGTTATCAGATATAAAATTAAGGGTTGATCGTTATGTTGAAGAAAATGTTCGTGATTGCTTAGTTAATTCCGAAGCATTCCAGGAATCTTATAATCTTCTTGAGAAAAGCGACATCACTGCCGATACTACTCTTGGTTCAAATAACGTTCAGTTTAACATTCGGTGGAACATTGAAGTTCGTAATAAAGATGGGGAAGTCGTAGCTGAACTAATCGACCATTCTGCTGAATCTCCAATCCATTTCAAGAGTGCTTATGATCTTGCTACTCAAATTGTTACTCAGGAAATGCAGACCTTAAAATTGGAAGATCTTACCCAAGACTTGATTTCTTTAGAAGCTCCAAATGTTCCGGTTGCGGGAATTGAAGTAAGTTGCTCCCAGAAAAAATGGAAAGTAAGTAATGTTAAATCAGCTTTGAAAGAATTAATCCGAATAAATATTGGGCAATTAAAAGTTAGCGGCACTGAATTTGTTGAATTCCCCGACGAATTACCTTACTATCAGAATCATTATGTTTGGGATGTGGGAGAAGTTCCAAAAGATGTAAGCGCAAATTTCCAATTTGAAGAAACTTATCCATTCCAATTCCAAGTAACTCCTTCTGATGGTATTTCTCTTAAAAGTGATCAACTTGGTGGAACAAGTTTACTTTCTGCGTTATGCATTCAATCCTGGAAATTTACTTACGATGTAACTTATCCAGTTCTGATAAAAGTTCGGGATGAAACTACTGGTTATAATTTTAATATTGCCATGACTGTCCATTTAATCAGAAATATGCCTAACCGGAATGTTCCGTTACAAGCTCGCCCTTCATCTTCATTAGGATTCCTTGATGATGAAGCGTTCTGTCAAAACAGAAGAATTCCGATGACTGTTGTTACGAATGAATTGGTGGAAAACAATTATGGTGTATATTTCACAGAACCTTTAGATGATGTAGATATCAGTTACACTTGCTTGAAATATCAATGTGAATATGATAAAACCGATCTTAACTTTGCTGAAAGAGGATATCAATCAGGATTCACCACAAATTTCCCATATTGTGTTGGCGCAATTATGAGGGGAGAAAAAGAAGGATATAAAGAAGATTGGAAACGGGTAGTTACTCAATCAGGAGAAATTGTTGAATTAAATTTAGTTCCATTATATGACGTTCCTGCATCAAAGATTAAAGTTATCCAACATGAAGTTCGGGGAGATACTGTTCTTCCGGGAACTTCGCTTAATGAAGATTTAGCTGGTTCAATTCGAATTGCCTTTAGTAAACCGGGCAGTTTAACTCAAAATCAACAGATACCACCTCAGTTAAGACAACCATACCACGAATCTAGAATTGGAATCTCTAAAGATATCGATCCTTCATTTGGCGATCGAGAGAAATTATCATTTTTAGCAAAAGCTGATTTCACTTATGAAGTTGACATTCAACTTCTTGAAGGCGAAAAATTTGTTGGTGGCTATAAAGCTAATTGGACTGCTGATTGGTCAGCTTTAGAAAATGCGGAAGAAATTACATTTCATATAGTTAATCTGAGAAATCCAAGTAATGAAGAAAGTTTCGAATTACTGCTCAACTTAGGCGAATTAAGTGCACAAGTACCTAAGCCGGAGATTAAATAAGAAAAGATAAGTAGCTCAAATACTTCAACGTAACAAAAAAAGGAAAAGATAGATGAAAACGACAAAAGGAAGATGGATGCGAATATTTTCTTTACTAGTTATCATTCTATTTGTAAATCTTCCAATTGTTTCCGCCCTTGAGATATCAAATGTAAGGGCGGATAGTATCACCGAAACAAGTGCAGTCGTTAACTGGGAAACAGATAGTAACGCTGACTCTTTTGTGAATTATGGACAAAGTAAAGACAATTTGGTATCAATTGGTGACGCATCCCAATTAATGAGTCATGCTCTTCCATTATCTGGCTTATCTTCAGATACAACTTATTATTTCTCAGTTGAAAGTAATAGTTTTGTAAGCGATAATGGTGGCGACTTATATTCTTTCAAGACGGCTGCTCCAGATACTGAAGCACCTCAAATTACTGCTGTCATTCCTGAATTTATTCAAGGAAGTAGATTAGATATAACTGGAAATGTCGAAACTGGTTCTCAGGTAAGACTTTTCGTTAATGGTATTTTCTTACAAACGGCAAGTTCAGTTGCAGGCAAATTTACATTTCAAGGTGTATTATTAAAAGCAGATCAAGAAAATATTATTTCTCTTGAAGCAACTGATCCAGCTGGCAATTCTATGTCATTATCTGGAACCGTGTTTGCTGATACTTCTGCTCCTAAAATTACTCTCCCAGTAATCCCTGAATTTAGTGATAGTAATTCATTTCAGTTGAAAGCCTCTTTATCTGAGAATTCCATGATTGAGATATTTAACGGTGATAAATCGGTTTCAAAAACTGAAGGAACGTTAATCGATGTTACGATCTCTTTACAAGAAGGAGAAAATAATATCAAAATAGTTGTTTCTGATAAAGCTGGTTGGACTGCTGAAGAAAATTTTACGATACTCTCCGATACGAAACCGCCAACGATCACTTTCGATTTAACTAAAGGCACAGAATATTATGAAGGAAGAGCCGAAACGGATGTAACTGGTAAAACTGAAGCTGGCGCTAGTGTTTATCTTTACGTGTTTAGATCTTTCGGTGATGAATATAAAGCAGATTTCAAAAGAGCTTATGCGAAAACTATCGCTGACGAAAATGGCGAATTTAAATTCAGTGAGGTAAGTTTTCCTCCGCCTCCTTTTACAAGTATAACTGAACTTGCTCCAAGAGAAGTTCCAGCAGGATTACAAGAAGTATTAATTTCTCCTCTCGGTCTTATCGGGAATGAACAACGGAAAGGGTATAAAGTTTATTTGGTTGCGGAAGACAAATCAGGTAAAACTGCTTACGCTCAAAAACAAATTAACATCAATACTTGTTTCTCGGCTGCAAGTGATTTCATTATTGATGAACAGATTCAGTTCCATGCTCCATTTAGGTTAGATCCGTCTTTAATGGAAGAAGGAAGAGAAGCAATTCAAGCTGTGTTTAATTTAAGTTACCGCGGAGATGCAATTGCTCCAATTAATACGGCTACAAATCAACCACAGGAAGCGTTCAGGATTCAAAGCGTAACATTCCAGAAAGCATGTACTCAAGCTATGTTGGATGAAGACGAATTTAAGTACGGATGTCAATTGTTGCCATCTTCATTAAGATATCAAGCAAATGGAGATAAATCTGCTTATTATGTCACAGCTAATCTTAATCGAGCTTTAGATTTTATAGATAAGGAAGATAACGTTTGGGATGATTTCCAAAAACGTGAATTAAAAATGCCGGTGAAAGTAATTGTTAATTACCAAGAACGTGATGCTCAAGGTGGTTGGGAGCAACAGAAAACTCAAACTTCTTGTTACGATTTAGGATATTTTGTTGATGTCCCAATAGAAAGTGAAAATTTAATCCCTGACTTTTTAGCAGAAGAAGGAGTAGATGCGCTTAATTTTACTATTGAACAAATTGAAAATGTTAAACCTTACTTAAAAACAGCAATGATTGTTTCTGGTGTAAGTTGTATCGGTTCATTCTTGGTAAAACTAATTGCAAGATTATATAGAAATTTCATGGCAAACTTTGAACCTTGGTTAACTAGGATAAAAGGGGAAGATGAAAGATGTCCAAATATAGCTGGTCAAAATAAATTATATCTCGATAGCACAATTCAGCAATGGCAGGATTTGAAAAATCATCCTGAAGCAAATGGAAAAAGTGGTATTCCTGATTTAGATGCTGAAAAAAATTCTCTTAGTAAAAGATGTCCGCAAACAGCAAGTGCGTGGGAAGTTGAGACTTATATCGATTTAGCGTATAGATTTACTTGTGACAGATTCTTCTGTAGATCTGTTCCAGCTGCTTGGACATCTAAAGAAACTGATGAAAAAATTCAAGGTGTTATCGCTGAACAAACCATGTGTACAGCTACCACTACCTGTTCATTCCTTGAACCAGTTGAGAATTGCCAAGAGAAGTTGAAAACAAGTGTAGCTAACACCGAAAGAGCAAGAATATTGGAACAGGAAGGAAAATCTTTCACTTGTTATCTTAACAGACAGAACGGATTATATTACACTGTTGAAGGAGATCCTCTACAAGAAGAACGGTTCATCTGGAAATTAGTCCCTGAAGAAACAATTAATAGTATTGGAACATTATCACAACCAAATCTTCTTGCTTACAAACCAGAAGGATCACAGAACTTCTGTATCGCAACTGATTTAAGTTGTTCTAGTGCATGTAAACGAAAGAGTGGATATCAAGCGGTAACGGATGGATATACTTTAGAAAAACAAGGAGATAAAGTTGTTGTTGCAGGAAACGGCGGAGCTTGTTACCGTGAAGATCCAAAGGGGGATAGTACAGTTCTAAGGAATGCTGGCGAAAATACTCTTCGTGATGCTGGCGGAGATAAAGTTGCTTTCGGATATACTAACGATTGTTTCGTTCAAGATCAGCCTGAACAATTATATCAATGTGTTTGTGAACCATCGAAAGCACAAGCTGGAGTTTCATTGAAAGGAGCAAGGGAAGCAGTTCGTGAAGTGAATGGTCAGACTGAAGAATGGGTATTCCGTCAAGATAGAGTTTATGCTGAATCAAAAGCAACAGCAGGAACGCATTACTCTAAAGATAGATATTATAGTGGAAGAGATTTCAGTGGAGCATTCGGAACAAATTATGCTCTTGATGCATTCAAGACTGAAGATTTTAGTACGGCAAGAGTCGATCCACATAACCAATTACTTGGAACTTTCCAAAGTATGTGTCTTCCTGGAATTTATGCAAGATTACAATTATTGCAAAGCATTTTGATGGGACTTAGAAATTGTATCATTGAAGCAAAATATACTGGATTCCATGATGCAGGTATGTGTAAAACATTATTCACTCAATATGTCTGTGGTTTAATTTACAAAACAATATCTTATGCGGCAAGTAGTTGTTCACCACTTTCCTTGAAAGATGTTGGTGAAGATGATCAATTAAGTGCTATCGAAGCAGCTTTAGGTGCCGGTTCGAAAGCAATTCCTGCAACTTTAGATTCATCAATCCAAGAAGTGAAATCAGATTATGGAAATTCTGCATTAGATCAATATTTTGCATCCGGCAGTCAAGGATTTGCTGAATCGTTATGTTTAGCTGCGTTCGGTTATGACTTCCCTCTGGGCATGGACTTTATTCAAGATGCTGCTTACGCTTTCCCGACGGCGACAAATGTAATATTCCCAATTGCTGAAAGAGAATTGGCTACATTTGATCCGGTGAAAGGAAGCGCGGTGTTCAATTATAATTTAGGTGGTACGATTCTTCCAGGTTGTAAAATTCAAAGTTATAGGACATCATTGAAATGTATCGGTCCAAATGATTTAGGTAAAGCTGGTGTTGATTGTTCCCAACAAAGTTGTGATTGTTTACAATCAACGGGAGATGTAACTGCCTTTGAAACTCAGAAATCATATGTAATCCAAGGTGGAACTGGCGTGGGTGGTATTACTAAAGGACAGATGGTTGATCTTCCAATTCCATCGCCACAAAAAGTAACTAGTCCATTCAGGTATGATCACGTGGTACTTGAATTAACTTTAGCTCAAGGAGAAAGTCCAGATACATGTTTCGATGAACAATATAGAACCGGTAACGGCGGAATTTTCTATTTCCCAATTCAAGATACTTCTCCTCCATTCGCGGTATCATGTCATGTGAACCTGAATAATGGTAAATTTGAATGTCCACAAATCAGTGCATTCTTTGGTGGAGGACAAAGTTACTTCGAATACCCATTCATGCGTTGTGCGGATGCAAAGACGGGAGATTTCGTATCTTGTGATCAACCAAATCTTTTCATTAACAATGATCCACAGAGAGATCAGATTGTGATTAAACCTTACTTAAATCTAGGAAACGAGAAAGCTTGTTTAAGAATTGAAGATGAAAGAAATTTAATTCAGCCGAGAATTATTCCTCTTCCGGATGGTCTGCAAGGTCAGTATTCGCCGGTAATCACGTTAGGTCCAGTTACTGAGAATATGGTTTCTGGTGGTAGCGCAGCAACAATCACCAAGAATACTGTGTTAAGCGATTCTGGGTGTGGTGGATTCCAGAACGGTGATTTGAATGTAATTACTCGTTCAGAAAAATCTGTAGCTAATACTAATTTAGAATTTAAATATGAAAGAAATGTTGAAGGATTGTATAAACTGGAAATTGGAACAACGGGAGTAACGTTAGATCCTGCTAGTAATAATAACAGATTTTTAGTAAATCAAAATAATGTTTGGAAAGGTGAAAAACAATTCATGACATTCCAAGAAGCTAACGAAGCAATTTTCTCTTATGAAGGATTTAGGTTCAGCAATGTACTCGGTCAACCTATACCTAAAGTTGGTTCTGGTGGAAGTTGTATTTATCAAGCTCAATTCCCCAGATCGAATGTTGGACAAACTCAAGGCGGATTAAGAGTTACTGCTAAATTACTTCAAGCAGTTGGAGATAATTGTTATGAAGCAACTCAATTAATACCTAAATCTGATCTTGGTGTAAATCTCCACACTGAAAATATTAGAATCCAACTTGAACCGGTTGAAGTTACGGTTGGTAAAAATCTTGCAGAAGATTTCTTTAACAGGAATTATGAAATTGTTTTAAGTAAAGCGGAAGCTATCGCTAAAAGAAAATCAGGTTCTTTAGAAGATGCGGAAGCTCTTTATTATTGGGTGTTGAGTTATGTTGCTCAGAAAGATGGCACAACTAAATATAAGGAGAATATAATCAGTTTACTTGATTTATTCTTCAAACGGGAAAGTAATCAAGGTAAAAGTGATCCTTACACGGAAGATGTTGTGAAGACCGGGGAGTATCAAATTGTTGAAAAGAATTTATGTTGTGTTGCAAAGAAGATTGGTACTGATAACAACTATGGTGTCTGTGAAGGGGTAGATTGTAAATAAAATGTTGAAACAAAAAAAAGGCGGGCTTGTAATTCAAGTTTTAGTATTGATGGTTCTGGTAGTAATTAGCAGCAGCGTTTTATTATTCCTAATTAATAAAGGCGTGATTACTGTTAAAGAATCTGGACAAACAGAACCAATCCTTCAAGCAAATTTTTTACCAATCGCTAGAACTGGAACGGTGGCTGTTAAAGAATTTGCTTTCTGTAGTGATGTTAACGAAGATTTTGAATGTATCGGTCAGCGTTCACTGTTCCAGAAAGGAGATAAAGTTCACTTTAAGTTTGTTGTTGAAACTAATCCGTATGGGGGAGATGTCATCATTTTTCAGAATTACCGTTTAATTAATCCTAATGGGGTTATAATCTTGGAAGCTGAAGATATGAATAATTATCAGTATGATGCAAGAAGCGATAAAACATTGGAAGAAATAGTGTTTAAAGATTATATTATCACGGAAGAGAATGATATTCCTGGAACTTATAGGTTTGAATTACTTGTGAGCAATCCATTATTAGAAAAGGATATAACTGTTACGGAGGAGTTCACTCTTGCTGGAAATGAATAAAATTTATTGGAAGAGAACTTTAGTATTACTTCTCCTACTTTCAATAACATTAAGCATATCTGTATTTGCTGCAACTAAATCCCCTGAGGGATCAACAGCTAAGAGTATCAGTTTAGCTAGCGGAACAACTTGTAATAGTATCACCCGATGTAAACAGATTCATCAAGCTTGGTTGCAGGTGTATGACTCTTTGGGTTACAGCAGGCTAGTGTTTAATCCGTCTTTAGGGAAATGGGTTAGTTTTGAGAGTGTTTATCTTCCCCAATTAGAAGATGCTCCATCTAGCACGGAAATTACCAATGAAGCAGAATCTTCAGAAGCAGTTAATCTTAATGAGATTAGTGGCAGGTATGCTGTTTTTATTAATGCTGCTGCTGGACATTTTGGAATCCAGCCGGCTTTAATTGCTGTTTTTATTAAGTATGAATCCGGGGGAAATCTTAAACCTTCCCCTACGGGTTGTCAAGGATTGATGCAGGTTTGTAACTGGAATGCTAATTATAATGGGTTCACCTCTGAGAATCCAAATATAAAAATTAAGGATGATGCTCTCGATCCAGAAGCTAACATTTATGTGGGAACATACATATTGTCCCAGAAATTCAAAAGTGTTAGCGGATGTAAAGAAGGTAGTGATAGAATTAAATGTGTAATTGCAGCTTACAATGCGGGGGAAGGGCTGATTAATTATGCTACCAAGGGTTTTGAGGGTGAAGCAACTTGGCAGCAAGTAATAACCATACTTCAAAATGAAGAGTTTGTGAAGGGATTAAAAGCATATTCTGATGAAAGATTTTGGATTAATTCGAATGGAGTAAACCAAACTTGGACTGATTCAGTTTCATGTCAAGGTTTTAAAGATAAGGTTACTAGAAGAGGATGCAAGATGTACAATTTACAGTTTTATGTGAATAAAATCTTTGCTTCTGTATATGGAGCTTCTCAAGAACAGACTTCTTCAAGTGATGAAACAATTGCTACGGCAAGTGGCGTCGGTAAGAAAGTCTTACTAATTGGAGACTCTCATACGGCAGGTTATTATGGGGAATTACTCCATAACTCTTTGGTTAATGTAAATTATGAAGTGAGAACTTATGGTTGTGGTGGAAAAGTTGCAACAGCCTTTGCTAACAACAGGGAGGTTAGTTGTAGTCTGTCTTACAAATGGATTGGTAATGAAAAAACCTTGCTAACAAAACTCACTCCTAATTTTTTCCAGACTGAAATTAATTCATTCAATCCAGATATCGTTGTAATCAGTCTTGGGACAAATTATTGGCTCAGAGAAAGTAGTATTGCTAATCCAGGAAGCGTACATTATGCTTCTGTAAATTCATTATTGGATAGTGCTCTAGGAAAAACTTGTTATTGGGTTGGGGCACCAGTGTCAACTATTAAATTTGGAGATAGTAAATTGAATTATGATGGTACTTGTACCAAAAACCATCCCAATGATTATGAAACTAGTTGTTCTCTGGTGAATATACCTGGAATAAATCGGGGAGATATATACGATTATAATTTAGTTAATACAAATCTAAGAAAACTAGTTGAAGATAAAGGATGTAACTTTATAGACCCAACGCAGATTGCTGGTTTAACGGAAGATAAATTAAGAGACAAGTTACATTTTAATAATGACGGTTATACTATCTGGGCAAACTACGTCTTCAAGAAGATAATCAAGTAAATTAAATCAATCAACAATCAATGTTTCCTTAATTCAGCTACTAAGTTCTCAATTAAAGAAAGAATTTTAAGCGGAGAATTAACATCTTTAATATCAAACGTGCTTTCTTGAACACCTGCTGAACGCAAATAAACCGAACCATAATTTAAAATACGTCCTATCCTATTTTGATTTACGTTTAAATCTGGGACGTAAGCTAGTGATCCAAAGTATACAGTCTTTTTATGTTGTTTAATAATACCATCTATGACAACTAATTTAGTATTTGTTATTTTATATCGTGTAACCAATCGAGATAATTCCGCAAAAGAAACTGCGAAAAATCCCACAAATAATCCTGTATATAAAATCACATCTGGAATTGCAACTCCCCTTGTGTTAGCAAGAAGAATCATTAAAAGAATTACCACGCCACAAAAATATTCTGGAAGATAAGCTTTCCTCGTTTTACGCAGTATTTTCAAAACTTGCTCCTTTTCTTCCATTTTGTAATTTTATGTCCTAAACCTTTATATATTTTATGCGAAAAGATAGACAAATGCCAGAACTTCCAGAGGTGGAAACTGTCGTTAGACAATTACGGCAGAAAGTACTTGAAAAGAAAGTGGTCAATGTTGAGGTGTTTGATCCTAAAGTAGTAGACACTCGCCTTCAACAATTAGCTCCTTTTAAATTTAAAAATATCACCCGGAGAGGCAAATCTATCATCGCTTCTTTAGATAATGATAACTATTTAATCATTCAATTAAGGATGACTGGTCATTTTTATTACGTTCCTAAACTTCCTTCATCAGATACACATAACGAACATCTAGCTGCCGTATTTCATTTCACCGATAAATCTATTTTAACTCACAATTCTATTCGTCGTTTTGGAAAGATTCAATTAGCAACAAAGAAAGAAGTTGATGAATATGTATCTAAGCTAGGTCCTGAACCGTTAGAAATGACTTCGAGCGAATTTATTTCATCTTTACAGAAAACTCCCTCAGCTGTTATCAAAAGTAAACTTCTCGAACAAGATTGCATTGCGGGAATTGGTAACATTTACGCTCAGGAAGCATTATATCACGCTAAAATTCTTCCTTCTAAAAAGATAAATCAAATTTCAGAGTCACAATTAACAAAATTACACAAAGAATTACAAAGTGTTCTTCTTAAGTCAATCGAACATAATGGGAGTACTGTTTCTAATTATACCCACATTGCTGGTAAAGGCGAATTTCAGAATTTTCTTGCAGTTTATCAAAAAGATAAATGTCCAAAGAGTCATAAAATCCGAAAAGTACAAATAGGAGGAAGAAGTACCTACTATTGTAAAGACTGTCAAAAATCATAAAAATGCGTAAAAGCGTTCCATGTTCTGGATGCTTTTTTTGATCACGCATTTTTAGGATCCCAAAAAAGCATAAGCTGTTGTAGTGTTATATCCACAATCTTAAGGAAGTGGTATTACGCTTTTTTTAGGATAAAATCTGTCTTTACGAGAGGTAGATAAATGTTAAAGAAACTCCTTAGCAGGTTTAGGAAAAAAACTGAGTATTCAAATAGATTTCTAAAATTTTATCATGAGAACAGAAACAGATTAATCAAGGAACGTAGATCAATATATCATCAGAAACGTGAGAAAGGGATTTGTGTGCGTTGTAATCGCAAAGCTTTATCAAAAATTGTTTTTTGTTCATATCATCAAGAATGTCAAAAAGGATATAATCAAAAAGCGAGGAGTTCTTAATGAATTTTTTCGAGAAAAAAAAGAAAACTAAGAAAAAACAAAAAGGAGATCCCTGGGAAGTAGATGATTCTGACCATCCGGTACATGAGAAATATACTGAACAAGGACCTGTGAAAGAATAATCTTAGGCAAGATATTTTCTATAAATGGCTGTTATTGCCTTTCCTAAATCTACCGATTCAATCCCATATACCATTGAACTTTCTCTCGGCCCTTGAGACATAAATTTAATGTTTATCCCCTGATTACTTAACGTATCTGCTGTTTCTGCAAGAATTCCTCTTCTTCCCTTTAATCCTTTTCCGGCAATAACAACTCCGCTGAGATGATCATCGAACTCAACTGATGAATCATCTCCAAGATATCCTTGAAGTTCTTGCATGATCTCATCGACGGCAGTTGGATATTTCGGCAATTTATTTCTTTTAAGCATAATGGCTGTGTCGTCAATTCCGGTGGTTATGAATTCGACTGGAATTCTTCTCTTCTTGAAAATTCCAAGTAAATCGCAGACGGTCCCGATTTCTTCATTCATTCCTAATGATTCAATATTAAATGCACAAAGATTGTCGCGATAACCAATACCTACAATTGGTTTATCTGCATCACTTACTCTTTCTGAAACAATCCATGTTCCTTCCGAGGGATAAGTAAACGTATTTCTTACATGTACGGGTATACGTCCTTTACGTAGGGGAATCATAGCTTCTTCATGAAATATGCTAAATCCGGATACTGAAAGATCTCTAATCTCTCGGTAGGTCATCACATCAATCTTTTTCGCATTAGGAATAATTTTCGGATTAACAGATCTAATTCCATCACTATCGGTAAAATTTTCATAAGTATACCTTAACGCTGCGGCGAGATGTGCACCAGTTAGATCAGAACCACCCCGACTGAATGTAACAATTTTACCATCTAAGGTTTGACCATAAAATCCTGGAACAACATGGAGTTGATCTCCACCTAATCTTTGTCTAATTAATTCCTCAGACACAGATAACACTTTTCCGTCTAAAGTAACTTTCAGAACTTCGCCTGCATTAACATATTCAGCACCAAGGTATGGGGCCATTATTCTTGCAGAAGCTTCTTCGCCAAAAGCTTTAACTGCATCTTCGGCTTCTCTTCCACCATCACTAAGATCATTTATTCTTTGATTTAATATTTCATGAAATGCTTCTTCAAATCTATACGCGACTGTTCCAAAAGCATGAGCATAATTTCCAAAAACAGATTTGATATCGTGTTCGGGGTTATAATCTGTATCTTTTTTTTTCTTATCAATAATAGAAATTAATTTATCGGTAACTTTCTTATCTTCTTCGAAAGCTTTCCCAGGCGCAGAAACAACTATAACTTTCCTTCTTGGATCATCTAGTACTATCTTCTTAATTCTTTCAGCTCCTCCAGCTCCTCCAGATATGGAACTTCCACCAAATTTGCAAATTATATTTTCAAGCATTTTATTTTTTCCAATTATGTTATATTTATTATTTTACCTGTTCCAACATCAATTCTGTGGCACATCCTTCACTTTTCCGAAATCAAACACTTCTCCGTTATTTACGATAAACACCGAGAAATCTCCTACTCTTTTTAAGAATGGACTTAATATCATCTCTTTCAGAATGTCCGTGCCTTCTAATAATGGGTTAAAACTTGGAACAGCAATTAATACTTTCTTTTTCCAAGAACCTTTAAGGAAACATTTGAATTTCTCCCATTTACTCCCTTGTCGAATTGTAATTGCTGGATGTTCATGGCCGATAATTATTGTATTTGCATCAGTTTCAACTAATTCGTCCCCGTGAATAACTAGTATATCTCCGATTTTATATTCGGTAACAACTTGCACTCCTCTTTTTTCAGCAATTGGTGCAATGATTGGGTCATGATTTCCTTTAATGATTATTACTTCATCACATCTTTGAAGAAGGAAATCAAGAAATTGAAGAACTTCTCGCCATTCTTGTCTTAGAACTCTCCCAAATTCATGTTTTAAATCTCCGTTAATTACAATAGTTTTTGGCTTAACTTTAAGAAGTATTTCTTCCATGTTTTTGAGAATTTCATCTAACTGGTGTCTTGGAACTAGAATTCCTTTATGGTGAAGAGCTTCTTCATACCCAATATGGAGGTCATTAATTATCAAAACTTTATTTTCTTTGATCCATAAAGAAGCCCGGATGATTTCAATACCTGGGCTGATTTCCATATCAACTCTATTTCAAAGAAATCTTTATAAATAGTTTGTCTATTTGGAGAATTATGCCCCAGTGGCTCAGCGGTTAGAGCATTCGGCTGTTAACCGGAGGGTCGTCGGTTCAAAACAGATCTCCCGGATCTGGTAGAGGGATTCGCGGTCACTCGCGTTCCCGCTCATAAGATTTGGAGATTGGGAAAGTCCGACCTGGGGCGCTCATTTGGGGGATAATATCCCCCTCTTTTTCTAAGATTATCGGTTCGTTATAGATAATTCTAACAAAATAAAGAAACATTTATATATCCTCACTGCTGAGTAATAACTATGCGCAAACTCTCCTTGGTAGCTCTGGTCTTAAAATTTGGTTTAGGTCTAGCGAATGCTACACCTCCGGCTTTAGACCTTCCGATAGTTAGTATTATGGGCGATTCACTTTCGGTAAGAGCCACTTCAAAAGGGGGATATGCAACTTATCTGCAGGATTTATGTTCTGATTTAGAAATTGATACTTACGGGATTGGCGGACAAAATACTCGGCAGATGGTTAATCGTTTTAAGAAAGACATTGTCGATAAAACTCTTGGCAGTTATAGGATGTATGATGATGTTATAATCTTTGCTGGGATAAATGATATTGCTATGATAGATAATGATTATGTTAAAACCGGCAAGGTTTGGTCTGAAGAAAGAGTAGATGAACATACTCTGGGAATCATAGAAAGACTAGACTCTATGTATAAAGAAGCAAGAGATTCCGGAATGAGGGTTATTGCGGTAACAATCACTCCTTGGGGCGGATATAAGGGAAAAGTTACAAGATACGGACAATCTCACTGGTCAGAAAATAGTCAGAAAGCGATAGATGCAATAAACTTGTGGCTTCGCTCAAAACCTGAAAATGTAGATGTCGTGATTGATGCTTATGATGTTTTGGAAGATTCTAATCGTCCAGATGCATTAAAGAAAGAATTTACCGGAGACCGACTTCATCTCAGTTCAAAAGGTAATAAAGTTCTTGCTAATGGAATCTATAATGCTGCATATCAGACAATCTGTTCACCAGATAATTAGTATCATAGCCCAATAGAATAAATTCTTTCAGCAATTTTTGTCATAAGATTTTTATCCTGGCATTTCTTAAATAGAAGTTCTCCGTAACTGTGGACAATAACTTCAACTTCTTCAATTTTAATCACTAGGAGAATTGGAGTTTCTAAAAGAACTTCAAAATGTTCTTTAATCTTGTTAAAGTTTAAAGTTTGTTTTTTAGCTAACTTGGCTGAATATGCAGCTTTTGTTTTGCACTTCTCAATTATAAATTCAGGCATTATTTAATTAAAATGACTTGTTTATAAAAAGTTATAGTGCTAAATGTATTAAATATAACTCCTAATAACTCCTTATTGCTCCTAACATTTTTCGTTACATTTATATACTCTAATAATTTTATTACACCTATCATTAGAGGTGATAGTAGATGGTTAAAAGGAGAGCTTCAAATTCAAAAAAAGCAAGCGCTGTTGCGCGAAAAGGATCTATAGAGATTCATAGAGTTGCACATTATACTTTCTTTGTAGGATTACTTATTGCAATTGTTGCAGGATTATTCAGAAATTTATTAAGACCTGAAGTACTTGTGACTACTTTGGTAATTCTTGGATTTATCGTTGGTTTGTTTAATCTTACTGCTAAAGAAACTCAAGCATTTTTAGTTGCTTCAATCGCATTGATGTTAGCGGGCATAGTTAACCTTGGTTTAATTCCTGGTGTTGGTTTATACCTAAGATCAATCTTAAGTAACATAGTTGTTTTCGTAGTACCTGGAGCAATTATTGTTGGTCTGAAAGCAATTTGGAAAATGGCTTCTGATTAATTTTTTTATTACTTTTTTATTACTTTTTATTATCTTTAAATTAAATAATTAGTAGTGATTACGCTTAATTATGGGGTGGATTAATGAAACATGCACAGATAAATTGCTCTTTGTGTTCAAAAACTTTTAATGCATTTACTTTCTCTCACGTAGTTGGTGTATGCTGTCCTTACTGCCGTACTTCCACAAAAGTTTAAAAAGAATAAATCTTCTTTGAATTTATGAACAAAGTTACTCAATTTTTCTCATTTCTTGGAAGAGGTCTCGCTATGGGCATTGCTGACGTAATTCCTGGCATATCTGGGGGAACTATTGCCTTCGTAACCGGAATTTACGATCGTTTAATCTCCAGTCTTAGTTTATTGAAATTTTCATTAATACCTCTTATCTTTAAAGGGAAATTTAAAGAATTTTCAAAACAGATTGATTTTGCTCTTTTCATTCCTTTGGGGATTGGAATTCTTACTTCAATATTTTTTTTCTCTGGCATAATCACTTCGCTTCTTATTAATCATCCTTCCATAACTTATTCCTTCTTTTTCGGATTAATCTTATCATCTGCGATTGTTTTATTGCACAAAATTAAGCGAATTAATGTTGAAAATGTAATCTTTTTAATTCTTGGTTTTTTGTTTGCTTACAGCATTTCTAGTGTACATATTCTAGAAATAACTAATTCTTTACCGATTATCTTTTTCTCGGGAGCCATAGCAATCTCTGCAATGTTACTTCCTGGGATCTCTGGTGCATTTATTTTACTATTGCTTAACCAATACCAATTCATCTTAAATTCGGTGCAAGACCTTAATTTCGCAGTGTTAATAGTTTTTGCTCTGGGAGCAATAACTGGTTTACTTGCCTTTTCCAGATTTATCCATTATCTCTTAACAAGATACAAATCTATCGCTCTAGCTGCTTTAGTCGGGGTAATGCTTGGGGCACTGAAATCTCCTTTACAACAGATAACTTTTGGAACAAATACTGGTTATTTGGTTCTTGCAACCTTGTTAGGTGTGCTAATCGTTTTTATTGTTCAGAAATTTGATAATTGAATGTTTCTTGATTTCTTGCTTGGGTATCATACCCCGCAGTTCTATTGCAATATTGATCCCAAGAAAGATTAAAAAATACCCAGGAGCTCTGCTCCGATTGGGATTTTTTATTAATCTAGGGTTTAATTAATCCTTTCATCTATATCTTTGGCAACTTCTTGTAGTTCTCTAAAGATATTTTCCATATCCACTTTGATATCTTTTACAATATTCAATAAATGTTGTTCTCTAAGAATATAGCCTCCCTTAATGCGGACTACAATTCCTGTGTCCATCAGTTTTGTAAGGTGGTGAACTACGGTCCCTCGACTTAAATGAAGTTGTTCAGCAATATCATCTGAAGTTGCCGTCCTTTCTCTTTTTGCATTTTTTACTAATGTAATAAACACTCTGAAGCAACTACTATCTTTGTCTCGTAGATTAAAAAGACCTAAAGAATTTCCCAACCATTGTAACTCCTGATTGATATTTCCTTCTTCTTTTCTTCTTAGCTTCAAAATGGTTATTTTAGTTGCCATTTTAAAAGATAATGAACTCTCCTTTTTTAACTTTTCTCCAAAAGGTTTAAATATAAGTATTGTCCCAGAGCAACCATGTCGAGCTTAAATCAACAAGAACCTGAAGAAAATGGCGGAGAATCTCCTAAAAATGAAGGAGAAACATCGTCTGATGAACTGAACGAACTGAAAGAACTTCTCCAACGAACGCAGGCAAATTTTGAGAATTATCGAAAACAGACTGAGAAGCGGGTTGAAGAAATGATTCAAATAGCTACAAAAGGAATAATCGCTCAAATTTTACCAATTCTTGATAATTTTGAGTTGGCCTTACAAACTGCTGAAACATCTTCGGAACAACCAGAATTCGTTCAAGGAATTACTTTGATTCATTCCCAGTTAACCAAAACTCTCAAAGATAACGGGGTTAAAGAAATTAAGGTAGAAGGAACATTTGATCCGCATATTCATGAAGCATTAATGAAGATGCCTTCGGAACTTCCAGAGAATTCAATCGTTGGGATTATTCAGAAAGGTTACACTCTTCATGGTAAGCTTTTACGTCCAGCAAGAGTAACATTAAGTGCAGGACAAATAAAATCAACAGACGAACAGAACAAAACTAAAAATAAAAACTAAAAATAAAAACTAATAATACTGGAGGAACATACAATGACAAACGAACAAAAAGTAACAGGAGCAACAATTGGTATCGATTTAGGTACTACATTCTCTGCAATGGCAGTACTTGAAGGTGGAAAATCTACAATTATTACAAATTCTGAGGGAACAAGAACAACCCCAAGCGTAGTTCATATTAAAGATGGGGAAGTTATCGTCGGACAAATTGCCCGAAACCAGGCAATTATCGATCCAACTCATACCATTAGATCTATTAAAAGAAAAATTGGAACTTCAGAGAAGATTAGGATAGATGATAAGGATTATACTCCTGAACAAATATCTGCAATGATTCTTCAGAAATTGAAACGGGATGCGGAAGCATATCTCGGTCAACCGGTAAAAAATGCGGTAGTTACCGTTCCAGCTTATTTCAATGATTCTCAACGTCAAGCAACAAAGAATGCTGGTGAAATTGCCGGTTTAAATGTTTTAAGAATTATTAACGAACCAACTGCTGCATCGTTAGCATATGGTTTAGATAAACAAGAAACAGAACATACTATCTTAGTATTTGACTTTGGTGGCGGTACTTTTGACGTATCTATCCTTGAACTAGGAGATGGTATCTTTGAAGTAAAATCCACTAGCGGAGATAACCTGCTTGGTGGAGATGATGTTGATACCTTAATCATGGATTGGATTATGGGAAATTTCAAAAATTCAACCGGTATTGATTTAAGAAATGATCCTACAGCTATTCAAAGATTAAAAGAAGCTTCAGAGAAAGCTAAGATTGAATTATCTTCAAAGGCAAAAGTAGAGATAAGTATTCCATTTATCACTGCAGATCAGAATGGTCCAAAACATATCAAAGAAGAATTGTCTAAAGCAAAATTCGAAGAATTAATTTCAGACATCTTAAGACGATTAGAAGGACCTGTTAAACAAGCATTGAAAGATGCAAGTTTAACTCCAGATAAACTTAATAAAGTAATTTTTGTCGGCGGTTCAACAAGAATCCCGGCTGTACAAGATTTAGTTAGAAAAATTACTGGCAAGGAAGGAGATAAATCTGTAAATCCGGATGAAGCTGTTGCAGTTGGTGCGGCAATTCAAGCGGGAGTTATCTCTGGGGATATCAAAGATGTTCTCTTACTTGACGTAACTCCATTAAGTTTTGGAATTGAAACTCTTGGGGGAGTATTCACAAAATTGATTGAAAGAAATACTACGATTCCGACAAAGAAATCTCAAGTATTCTCAACAGCTGCCGATAATCAGCAAGCGGTAACAATCAGAGTTGCGCAAGGTGAACGTTCAATGTTTAATGATAACAAACACCTTGGTCAGTTCGATCTAATGGGAATCCCACCCGCTCCGCGAGGTGTACCTCAGATTGAAGTAGCTTTCGACATTGACGCTAACGGGATACTTAATGTAAGCGCAAAAGATATGGGTACTGGTAAAGAACAAAAAATCAAGATTACTGGTTCAAGTGCATTAAGTAAAGATGAAGTTGAAAAGATGCGACAAGATGCAGAACAAAATGCTGCTGACGATGAAAAAAAGAAAGCTAAAGTTGAAGCAGAAAATAATGCGGATGCAGTAGTTTATCAATCAAGAAAAGTCTTGGAAGAATTTAAAGATAAAGTTAACGAATCAACCAAGACCAAAATTGAAGCAGCAATTGAAGCTGTTGAAAATTCCCGTAAAGATGGGAATGCTGAAGTGATTAACAAAAAAATTGAAGAATTAAACAAACTTATGCAGGAAATCGGTACTCAAATGTATCAAGAAGCTGCAGCACAACAACCTGAGCAAACTTCAGGAGAAGAAACGACTGGAAGTAATGCAAAAGATGAAAACATTGTTGATGCAGAGTTTAAAGAGAAAAAAGAGAAAAAAGAAGAGAAAGCTTAGAGCTTTCTCTTAAAACCAATTCGGAGGTACGAAAATGGTAGAAAAATATAGAAGATTAGTAGATGGTTTAGAGAATAATCTAGACGAAGGGTTACAACATGGTGACCAAGGCGGAGTTCCACAATTTGATTATGGGGGAAGGTTACCTCAATATGGCGGTAGCGGAAGATATTCTAGTTCAAATTCATTAGATGGGAGATTGGGATTAGCTGGTTATGTGCACAAGATGTTAGATAATGACGATTATTTCTCTGCATTAACTGCTGTTGATGCTTCGAATGGTTTAAACGAACCAGGCGTTTCTAATCGCATACTTTATGCAGCTTTAGCAATTTACGGTGCAACAAGATTAGGTGATTTAGATAAAGGGTGTAAGGCATACAATCTAATGGAAACTCTCGTTGCTTACTGTGTTAAAAACGCGGGTGATCTATTAAAGGGGTCTGAACAATCAGATGAGTAAGAATTACTATGAACTCCTTGGTGTTGATAAAAAATCAACCAAGGAAGAAATAAAGAAAGCCTACAAAAAGTTGGCGATGAAATATCATCCAGATAGAGCGCCAACTGATAAAAAGGCTGAGTATGAAGAAAAGTTTAAAGAAATAAATGAAGCAGCTTCAGTTCTAGGTGACGAGAAAAAACGTCAACAGTATGATCAATTTGGTTCTGCAGGTCCACAAAGTGGCGGTTTCCAACAAGGTTACGATTTCTCAGATATCATGTCGCAATTTCGTTCTGGTTCTTTCGGAGATTTTGGCGACGTCTTTGATCAAATTTTTGGTGGCGGAGGAAGAAGAAGTAATACTCGAGCACGAAGAGGTTCAGATTTATTATACGAAACTGAAATAACTTTAGAAGATGCAGCTAAAGGTGCTTCTAAAACAATTCCGCTAAATAAATTGGAATATTGTTCTGATTGTCAGGGGAAAGGAGCTCATAAATTTGAAAGTTGTCATCATTGTCATGGTTCAGGTCAGGTGAAACAAACTCAAAGAACTCCATTCGGAATTTTCCAACAAACTGGTCCATGTCCATATTGTCACAGTAAAGGTGAATTGCCACAAGATTCATGTTCTAGTTGTAACGGTGACGGTTTAGTCAGAAAAAGAAAAGAGATTGAAGTTTCAATCCCCGCAGGTATTCAAACGGGGATGCGTTTAAGGGTAACTCGGGAAGGAGAAGTTGGAGAGAATGGTGGGCCTTCAGGAGATTTATATGTTCAAGTTTCCGTTAGTGAACATCGTTATTTTAAGAGGAGAAATGATGATTTACATATCACTGTCCCTATATCATATTCACAAGCTGTAATTGGTGACGAAATTGAAGTGCCAACAATTAAAGGGACTGCCGAATTAAAAATTCCTGCAGGCACGGATTCAGAAACAATCTTTAGAATGAAAGATAAGGGAATGCCTCATTTACAAAGTTCTGGTCATGGCGACCAGATGGTTAAGGTAAAAATAGAAGTTCCTAAAAAGATAAACAAGAAACAGAAAGATTTGATTTCTCAATTGAAAGAAGAAAAACCAATCAAGAATTTTTTAAAGAAAATATTTGGATAATAATATGAAGACTTACCAAACTGTCGGAATTATAGTTGTGGGTGTAGCTTTAGGGGTTTCTGCGTTATTTTGTGGATTGAGTTCTTATAATAATTATCACCTCTCTAACGAAAATCTAGTATCTAACTCCAGAGCGACAGGCTTTTATGATTTTACTGGCAAAATGGAATATACCCAGTTAGGGGATGGGTCTGAAGAGATCCAATTAAGAACAGAAAATGGTTCAAAGGTGGTGCTATATCAAAACTTAAATGGCGATGATACTGTTGATAGGATCAGAATTGAGAGGTATCAAACAAGGGACATTTTTAGATTAGAAGAAATTTTAATAAGGGCATTAAACTATCCTAAGCATGAATCTGAATTTAATCAAGCAGATGAAATCTTACTAGAAGAAAGACAAAGATATTCACCGTAATAACAATATTTAAATAACTCTAAATCTCCTATTACTTCTATGGATTTTGAGAAACTAGTTGAGGTCTATGAAGAACTGGAAAAAACATCTTCAGGCAATGCCCTGCGGGAAATTCTATCCGGTTTCTTCAAGAAAGTTCCCGCGGAAGATATCGCTGTTATCTCTTACTTAACTCTTGGCCAGATATCTTCCGATTACGATTCTTCGGTACTTGGTTTAGCTGAAAAATCTGTCTTGAAAGGAATTGCTAAAGCCGGCGGAATTAGCGAAAAAGAAGTTAAATTAATCATGGATAAAAAAGGGGACGTTGGATTGACAGCTGAACAAGTTTTACACAAAAAACCAAGAACTCTTGTTCCGGTTGGAAAACTTACGGTCAACGAATTATTTGAAAAATTAAATAAAATTGCTGTAACTAGCGGATCAGGATCCCAAGATCAAAAAACAAACATTCTCGTTTCTTTATTTCAGAAATCTTCTCCTATCGGCGCCAAATATATCGCACGGATGGTTTTAGGAACTTTAAGGATGGGCGTAGGCGATATGACAGTTATAGATTCATTAACTATCGCTTTTACGGGAGATAAAAAGGGTAAAGAAGAAGTTGAGAAAGCTTACAACATTTGTCCAGATGTAGGAATTATTGCTGAAACTTTAGCCAAGCATGGTTTGAAAGGAATTAACAAAATTGATATTCATGTTGGAAGACCAATAAAAATGATGTTGGCTCAGCGTCTTAAATCACTCGACGAATTACCCAAAAAAATTGGTGAGAAATGGGCCGTTGAAGGAAAATATGATGGTGAAAGATTACAAGCTCATAAAGACAAGAATGGTAAAATAACTTTGTTCTCTAGAAAGTTAGATGACATCACATCTCAATTTCCCGATTTAGTTCGGTATTTAGAAAAACAGATCAAAGCAAAAGAATTTGTTGTTGAAGCTGAAGTTATTGCGATTGATGATCAAGGTAAACATCAACCATTTCAAGTTCTTATGCAAAGAAAAAGAAAACATGACATTGAAGAATATGTCAAAAAGATACCTGTTCAAGCGAAAATGTTTGACGTCTTATATTATAATGGTAAATCTTATCTTCATGAATCTTATGAGAAGAGATATGAGATTCTTCATAAAATAGTTTCAAAGAGTAAAAATGTAACTTTAAGTGATCGCATTATAACTGATGATCTTAGCAAATTGAATGATTTCTTTAAACAGATGTTACATGAAAAATATGAAGGGGTTATGATTAAAGATCTTAATGGAGAATATCAAGCCGGAACGCGAGGATGGAATTGGATTAAATGGAAAAAAGAATATGTGAAAGATTTGAGCGATACTTTTGATTTAGTTGTTATTGGAGCATTCCATGGTCGAGGTAAAAGGGCGGGAGTTTATGGAGCTTTACTTTGTGCATCTTATAATCCTAAGAATGATCAGTTTGAAACTGTGTGTAAACTTGGAACAGGTTTAACTGATGAAGCTCTCGCTGAATTACCGAATAGATTAGAGAAATATAAAGTTAATAAGAAGCCATCACGGGTTGTTATTTCAAAAGAGATGATACCCGACGTTTGGTTTGAACCTAAAGTTGTCGTCGAAGTTCTTGCTGCTGAGATTACAAAAAGCCCATATCACACTTGTGCAAATGGTTTAGCATTAAGATTCCCCAGATTTATTAGGTATCGTGAGAAAAAACCGGAACAAGCCACAACAAGTAAAGAGATTGAGGAGATGGCTTGATTACTGTTTAAGAAATTTCTAACAACCTAAACAACTCGCCAGTATCACTTCCAATAATCAAATCAGTTTTCTCTTTAATGATCTCGTTAGTTATAATCTCTGGGAATTGTAACGGATTATCACCACAAGAAGTTCCAGGCCGACATTGTGAAGAAGTATATCCCTGAAGTTCTTTCACAATTCTTAGAACACACTGTTCATTGCAATTATAATCTTCTTTTAAGCCCATAATCCATAATGCTCCTATTGTGTGAGAATCTCTTTTTTCCCTTTCACTTAAGGAGACATCTCCTTGTTTTAATCTTAAATAATAATTGTTATCTAGCATGGATCCATCATCCATTCTTATACCTCCTGACGAAAGTAAATCCGTTCCAGTTTCTCTGAGGTATGCATCTCCTTTCTTAGCAAATTCTTTTGCATTACCCTCCAAATCCATTGCCACAACATCACAATTTACTCTTTCATTTACTTCAATCGCTATAGCTTCACTAAACCAGTTAGGATGTCCTCTTAACATGTAATATAAGAAGAAATGGGTTGTTTCATGTTCTTCAGCAATGATATCTGAAAGATCTTTCGCTACTTTCTCTCCAAATTGGGTGTTACCAAAAAGATTTGATTGAGAAATCCCAGACCAACTAGTACTCCCACCGGTAGTGCAGCAACATCCTTCTTCTTGTTCACATTCAGGTTTTTCAATTGATGATATTTTGTAAATAACTCTCGGTGCAGAGAACTGAAAATGGTTTTCTAGACATTGAACAACTTTGGTTTGTAATTGTAAATAATATTGTAACAATTCTGAATTGCAATTGTTATCTTGGCATAACATTTCCACGTAGCTGTTACATAATTCTCCTTGGCATTGAGTTTCCGATAAAGTATCCGTTTTGGTTACTTTTTTAATCGGCTGATTTAATGTTGAATAACTTACGATAGCGACGATTATCAGTGCTAGAAATAACATTGCTAAGATTATTTTTTTCCATTTCATTTTGATTAACAAGATGTTAATCATTTTATTTCTTTCTATTGATGATCATGGTGGTTTCATTCAGATTATGGAGTTATTGTTCACTCTTCAGTGTTTAGAAACATTTTTATAAGATTATGTTTTCTGAATTTTTATTGTTTGCGGGAGAATTGATCTGAAATCGCTTTTTAACTTCGGTTGAGAAGTCTTTTGATGTGACACTTCGGACGCAGGCAATATAAAAGTTGCTCACGGGAGAATTGAATTGATATCGCTTTTTAACTTCGGTTGAAAAGTCTTTATTGATGATACTTCGGACGTGAGTAGCCTTTTTCTTTTGATGGATTTTTTAAGTCATGAGAAATTCGTCGAAAGCGTCTCAATCTGCTTAGCAATCCTAAACATTTTTAAAACTCGACATCTTTTTGATAGTAATGTCTATAGATAAACTAGGTTTAACCTGCGGAATTGAAATCCACCAGCAATTAGATGGGAAAAAGTTGTTCTGTAATTCTCCAACAATTATTCGAGAAGATAAACCTCATTTCAGGATAGTTCGTAAATTGAGAGCATCTGCTGGAGAATCTGGAATAATCGATGTTGCCGCAAAGCAGGAACAATCTCGAAACAGAAGATATGTCTATGAAGGATATTATGATACTACCTGTCTTGTAGAAACTGATTCCGAACCTCCGCATGAAATTAATAAAGATTCATTATTAACCACTCTTCAATTTTGTAAGATAGTTAACGCCAGAATTTCTCCGGTTGTTCAAGTAATGAGAAAAATTGTTGTTGATGGGTCAAACACTTCCGGTTTTCAAAGAACAGCTTTAATTGGCCGGGAAGGAATTCTTGCTACTAGTCTTGGTAATGTTGGGATTACCAACATCTCCTTGGAAGAAGATTCTTGTAAGATTATTAAAGATACTCCGGAAGAAAAAGTTTATCGTCTTGACCGGTTAGGAATCCCATTGATTGAAATTGGAACGGCTCCAGATATAAAATCACCCGAACATTGTTTAGAAACTGCAAAAAAGATAGGTATGCTTCTTAGATCTTTACCTTTTGTTAAAAGAGGTTTAGGTACTATTAGACAAGATGTTAACGTTTCAATTAAAGGGGGAACTAGGGTCGAAATTAAAGGTGCTCAAGATTTGCGCCAAATTCCGCAATTAGTAGAATTGGAAGCTAAACGACAGCATGAATTATTAGAACTAAAAAGAGAATTGAAAGGGAAAAAATTAAATTCTTTATCTCTGGTTGATTTGACTTCTGTTCTAGAAAAATCTCCGTCTAAAATTATTCAAAGAACGGTATCTAACGTTGGAAAAATTCTTGGTATTAAAGTGGCTGGATTTGCAGGTATTATTGGTAGAGAGTTACAACCGGGATATCGGGTGGGAACAGAGTTATCTGGAAGGGCAAAAATAAAAGCTGGTGTAGGCGGAATATTTCATTCAGATGAATTACCTAATTATGGAATTACTGAAAATGATGTTCTTTTAATTAGAAAAAAATTGAATTGTACAACCAAAGATGCGTTCATTATAGTTGCAGATAAAGAAACTAAAACTAAGATGGCTTTAGAAGCTGTATATGAACGTCTTGAAGAACTCTTTTTAGGTGTTCCTAAAGAAGTTAGGAAAGCTAACCAGGATGGCACAACGTCTTATCTACGTCCAATGCCTGGTGCTTCCAGAATGTATCCAGAAACAGATGTGCCTTTAATTTATCCAGATTTATCGGTAGTTGAACTTCCGGAATTATTAGAAGAAAAGATTTCTCGGTATCAAAAAAGATTAGGGTTAAGTGGCGATCTTGCTTCGTTTATAGCAAAATCTGACAAAGTGCTGTTATTTGAAGAATTGGTTAAAACTCATCCAAAACAGAAACCAGCATTTATTGCGGAAACTTTGATTTCGACTCCTCTTGAAATGAAACGTAAATTTGAAGTTGATTCAGATTCACTTACTGAAGATAATTTCAGAGATCTATTTAGGTTCTTAGAAGAGGAAAAAATTCACAAGGATATTGTTCTTGATGTCCTTATTGACATGGCTAAGGGCCAATTTTCACTACAAAAATATGCTTCCCTTTCTACTGAAGATCTGCATAAAATCATCGCTGAAGTGGTTAACAGCAATCCTAAAGCACCTTTTGGAGCTCTCATGGGCCAATGCATGAAACAGTTAGCCGGAAAGGCTTCTGGAGAAGTAATTTCTAAAGAATTGAAGAGGATTTTAGGATAAAATAACCATCATTCTACAATCTCCAGATTAAAAACCTCGAAAGTGCCACTTGAAAGTGGTTAAAAAGCGGAAGGTTTATATACCAAAAGCTCTAAAAGTTAGATATGGCTTTAGATGATATCTTAACTAGTGTACGAAGAACTGCGGGAGACACAATTATAGCTAGCGGTGTTACAGCTGGAGCTTCAATGCTAGCTGAGAACTACCTTGAAAATTCTACTGGTTCAGATCCATTAATTACTCTCCTTGAGGTTGGCTGTGGATTAGCTGGAGGATATCTTATTAAAAAAGCTATGTTGGGCAATTTTAGTAACAAAAGAAGTAGAAAAACAAAGAAGAATCTTCTTGACCGAGGAATTGGAACAACCGCTGCAACTGTTGCCGGAAATGTTTTCGCTCTTAATGAAATCGTTAATTATGTGTCAAATCAAGAACCTGGATATGCTCAAGCTTTAATTGCGGCAGGTTTAGGGGCAGGAATGTATGTTGCAAATAAAATCGTTCCCCCAGCTGTTGAGTTTATTGGAAAATTATTACCGAAGAAAAATTTATTTGAAGTCCTGAAAAGATTTGGTCTCGCCGCATCATTAGTTTATGCTGGAGTTAGCGGAGCAGGATATGTAAATGAAAGAGAATCTAGAGGTAATATTAGCAGAGATTATAATACTAAAATAAACTATAATAATCACAAAGTTAAAAATTTACTTGAAACTGATAAAGTGGATCAGAATTTTTTATCTTCCTTAGAAGGCATGTGTAATAGATTAAATATGAATTGTATGGCAGTATTATCTGTTATGCATTATGAAACAGGTGGCAGTTTTAGTCCAAGTATCAAAAACCCTGGAAGTTCGGCAACTGGGTTAATTCAATTTATGGGTTCAACAGCAAAGGGACTTGGAACTACAACCAAAAAACTTTCAGAAATGACCCAAACTGAACAATTAGAATATGTCGAGAAATATTTTAATCTCATAAAAGATAATTTTGATGAAGTTAATTATATGGATCCTAAAAATGTTGCTCTAGCAGTATTTTATCCAAGTGCTATCGGTAAAGGGGATAATCATATCATTGCAGAGGAAGGTAGAAGTAAGCTTGATGATAGAATATTAAAAGCTAATAAGGATCATAATGGTGATGGTAAAATTACTGCTAAGGAATATACTGGCAAAGCTTTGAGTATGGGGTATTTGCAATAGATAAAAATGGAAGAATTAAAATCATATAGTTTATTTAATCTTAATAACAAATACGGTAGTTATAACTACTCTTCATTGGAAAAAATAATTAAACCAAAAATAATTAAACCATTATATAATTCTAACCCCATAGAATACATAGAATTCTCAAGAAAAGAAATCTCTCCAGTGAGATCTAAAAATCTAGATAACAGAATTTTACCCCCAGAACGTAATCTTAATAAAATAAAAATTTATTCCTCTAATCCATCTGGGTCATTTGCAAAGGATATTGATTTTAGTAAATTGCCTAAAACTCCTAGTTATGCTTTTGAGGAAGCTAAATTGTCAGAACTTCTAAAAGAGATTGAATCTCAAAGAGATCCAAGAAAATTTAAAGAAGCAGTTTTAAAAGGTATTCAGCTTTATTTCGATGGATTAGTTGAGGGAAGAAGCGAAATTAAAGATTCCGAAGTTTGGGAAGAACAGTTGGAAGTATTAAATGCCATGTTAAGAGGAGTAGGAATGACGGTTGTAGCATTTTATAGACAAAACCAAGAAATTCCTTTTGATGATATTCGTAATGCAATAATGCCCTATGATTCAAGATTAATAAGACATGGATCACAAAAAGGATGTAAAAAGAGACATCTTGATGGAAGTGAAGATCAAGTTGGACGGTATGCAATGAAAGTGGCTAATGCTTTAGAAGGTGAAGAAGTTGATTTAATTATCCCTGTTGCTTCAGGTGGTTTTGAGCCTGCGGTTTTGGTAGCAGATTATTTGGGAGTAAATCAATTATTTCCTATAAGATGTTCAAGAATGAGTAGAAATGATAGTGGAGTTTTAGTTCCAGTTCAAGCACCTTTAGATTATCCTATACATCAAATTTCAGGCAACAGAATTTTATTGGTAGAAGATATTGTAGCCAGTGGGGCAACTGCTTCTAAATTGGCGCAGTGGGTTGAAAATTATGATCCTGCAAAAGTTTATTTTGCTGTTGTGCAATGTAGAGGAACAGATTTAGTCATAGGATGGTAACACAGAAATAACCTAGACCTTAATTGATAGTGAGCAGAGCGACGTTATATGGCGCATTTGGTATAACTTTATAATTTCTTGATAGGCACTTTTACAAATAATTGTACAAATACTTTTATATCCTAATTTAATTTTTCTTACTTAAATGAAAAATAAATTAATGAATCCTAAATTAACTAATAAATCAGTTTACCTTATTATCCTATTCTCCTTAATATCCTTGTTATTCTTAACTCTGTTATCCTATAAAATTGTTCTTTTTTTAACACCTTTCACGGACTCACAGCAAAAAACAATTGATTTTCTTTATGATCATCTTAATGACGATAACCAATTAGATTTACAATACGCTTCTGATGAGTATTCTCATCTTCTTGATGTAAAAAGAATAATGAACATAGCAAATGTTATTTTTTATCTCTCTTTGCTTGCTTTCACTTCAATTATCACTCTTACTAAAAGAGACCCCGATCTTCAAAGAAAAATGTTTAAGACTGCCGGAATAACAACCATTTCCGTGTTATTATTACTTGTTATCCTCTCTTTATTTGCTTTTAATGGTCTTTTTAATTCATTTCATCAGATTTTCTTCCCGCAAGGAAATTGGATATTTGCGAATGATTCTCTTCTTATTACAACCTTTCCGACCTCGTTTTTCATAAAAATGGCAAGAAATATCTTTATTCTTTCATTAACAAGCGGAATCTTTTTATTCTCTTTATCTTTACTAAAGAAAAATGTTCGTTAAAGCTACCGGATTGAAGGCATGGATTGTTATTTTGATAATAATCATTATAATTATATTGTTCTTAATTTTCCTATTTAACTTTATATTATTCCTTCTTCCGTTAATTCTATTGATAATTGTTCTAGGTTACTTCTTTAAGGTACTCAACAAACTTAAAAAAGGCTAGCTCAGATAGTTGTCTTATGAAACCATTAATTATTCTTAATTTTAAAGTATACGAAGAATCATCTGGAAGAAGAGGAGTAAACCTTGCCAGAAAATTATCTTCAATAAGAACGAAAGGGTACGATGTTATTCTTGCGCCAACCCTACCTACCTTAAGTGAAATTTCCCATAAAGTAAAATTACCTGTATTTTCACAACATGCAGATCCGGTAGGATTGGGAGCACATACAGGGCAAGTTTCTGTTGACGAATTAAAAAAGATTGGAGTTAGGGGAGTAATTTTAAATCATTCTGAGAGAAAAATTCCATTTTCTACTTTAAAGAAAACCGTTGAATTATGTAAAAAAAATAGACTTGTTACCGTAATCTGTGCTTCTTCTCTTTCGGAGATAAGAAAAGTTGCTCATCTTCAACCACAATACGTTTGTTATGAACCTAAGGAGTTGATTGGCGGGAAAGTTTCGGTTACCGAAGCACGACCAAATATCATTGTTAAAGCTGTAGATATCGTACGGCAGGCAAGTCCACGAACATTAGTGTTATGTGGAGCAGGAATCCATTCTAAAGCTGATTTGGGTCTGGCCTTGATGCTCGGTGCTCATGGAGTAATGATAGGTCATGCAGTTCCTAAAGCCGCTAATCCCAAGAAGTTCTTGCAAGAAATGTTGTTGTGATTCTAGTAAAGTAAACTATAAATGTTTAAAAAAGCTGGTGCTCTGAAAGTTTTATGCAGAAATTAATAGCTGGATTGATATCGTCTCTCGCTACTCTTTCTATTGCTTCAGGCCTTGGAGCTATTTATTATAATCCTGACAAAAATAAGAATGAAAAACCATATTCCTGGCAGATTGATTCAGTATCTCTGAATTCGGTAACTGACGAATTTGAAACAGATATTGGACTAGTTAATGATGATAACGAGAATGAGAATTTACCTTCGGTTAACGAAGATCTTCTTGAAGTTTTTAAAGAAACTTATACTGATTATGTAAACAGAAGAAAGAGATGGAGAGAAAATGGGGCAGTAGATTCTAGGTGGTCTGTGGATTCAGTATCTGGAGCTTCCTCATGGAAAGCACCTTCGTTAAGATATACCTCTTCTACAGGTAATAAATGTGTGGAAGATATTATTGGTCAGGATGGAACTGTTGTTGGTTGTTATATGACTAAATGGAGACCTGTTGGCGAGAAACCAAAAGCAGGCGTTCTTCAAATTAAAAATTATCCTTGGGAACATTGGTGGAATAATTATGATCACAAAGGTCGTTTAACAGTGTATCTCTCTCCTAAAAAAACAACAATTATCGTTAAAGGAAAATCGGATCAGCCAATTCCCATTGAAAAAAAGGAAGATGTGGAAGATATTCTTAGGCCGTGTTTTTCAGGGAATGATTATGATATTGATAATGCTCAAAGAGTTATTGAAGAAGAAGGAGAAATCTCAAATTTAGAAAGTGCTATTTTCATAGCAGATTTATTATTGTCTTGTCCTGAAATAAAAGATCATTATTGCGAGATTGAATCACATAGCTTTGAAGATCTTTGTTGGGATACTGAGAATTTTTAGACAATCTTATTGAATAACAACTGTAAATTGTTGAGTGTTACCGTACTGGTTATCATCGGTACAATCTTGTCTTACTGGTTGTAAAGTACATACCTTTGCTTTAAAAATATATTGACCGCGAGGCGCATTCTCTGGAACTGAAACCAGGATTGGTTCTTTTCTATTATCGGCCGGTTCCACGTTTAATTTTTGATCATTATATAATATCCATTCATCTAAAACTCCTTGCGGGAATTTTTTAACAATTCCATCATCATCGATATAATTTACTTCATCTATGGCGATAAAGTAATCCTGTTTTTCTTCACCAATGTTAAGAATTCCAATCCCAAATGTGTGCGATTCTCCTGGTAAAACATTTGCGGTATGTAATGGCAAAGCAACTCTTTTTCCTTGATCAGTTAGTAAATGTTCTAATTCTTCTTCAGTTCTTTGATCCAGATGTCCTTGAATTTCTGTGGCTCCACCGATGAATTGGTACAATAGATTGACTCCTAAACCAAGGATAACTAAAGAAATGATTACAACTACCAGAATGTTAACCGATAAACCAATCGATCCTCTTTTCATATGGCTATTGTAAACACAGAAACTATATAAAATCTGCTTTTTCCACAAATGTATTCGTTGGTGGTGTAAAGATGAGAAAAGTAGTTCCGTTAGTTATTGTTAATGCATTATTATTTTCCTGTGGAGATAAAAGTGAAATAAAAAATAATTCTGGTTTTTCAACAAATCAAAATAATCCTTTAGTAGAAGTCTTGAAAGGTAAAACAAATTCAAGTGGAGAAGTTTCTCTGGATGATATTGTGTTTAAAGTGAATGATAATTTTGGAAATCCTTTAAATGACATCTTGGTGTACCATCTGCAAGGGAAATCCGAGACTCTTTCGATTGCGGTTGATGAACAGAGAAAATATTTTCCTAGTTTTCCAACAATTGGTTATTCTCAATATGGTTTATCTTCACAAGAAGGTTTAGAATCTTTAGAGAAACATCTATTGGAAGAAATAACATTCGTTTTATCAACTTTAAATGAAGAAAATGGTGAATATGTAGATTCTAATGGTGTCGGAGAAAGATTCTTAGGGGAGCAAGGAAATAGTAATCGTTATTGTCTTTCTAAAGAAGCTATGGCTCACGATTATATTGATGTTCCTCTCGGTATTGTTTCTTTAGGTAAAAGTAATGAAGAGGGAAGCTTACTAAATCTTCTTGTTTCTAGGCCACTACATCAAATATTTGAAAAATATATATTAAGAAATTATGGTGACCATGAAGGATATGAAGTTTGGGTTCCTAAAACAGCAATTTCTTTATGTGATGAAGATTACGACGGTGTAGTTTGTCCTATTACCTCAGAAAGATTGTCTCAAGAAATTTGGCAAAATAATGGGGTTCCTTATTGGCATATTGCGGGTTCATGTTCACTTAATGAAATCCTTGCTGAGGATCTTAGTTCTGATCAAAATAATACCCCGGACAATTCTAATAATCCAAGAGTCCAGCCTGATTATCCCGTCAATGAAAATAATTCTTCAGATAATGATGCTTCAGTTCCCGGATGCTCTTTAAACCCTTGCATTAAGTTTGATGCAAATCATTGTGAAGAACCATGCGTTTCTGTTCCTAGCGGAAATAGGTGTGTTTATCCTTGCATAAGTGATAGAGATTGCGAGAATAATGATTTTCCCTCACGATGTTACGACTTATCAATTTTTGGCGGACAGGAAGGGAAAGGTTGTTTGATAATACCTTGTGATGAAGGTTGTCCTGTTGGAACTGAATGTATAGATTTAACTGAATATCCTTTCCAGAGAACAGCTTCTGGAGCTGAACCTGCCGCGGCAGTTTTTACTTACGAGAATTGTTATAATGTTGAATGTGTGCCAGAAAATAGGTTTTGATAATAAAAAAGATAATAAATTAAAACAAAATTAAGTTCTTACAACTTCGTATTCCTTAACGATGATCATCAGGAATAAGAACAACAACACTGCACCAGCAATCAGGTACCATAATCCCGGAAGAACAGTTGATGTTTGAATTGCAAGGTACATTCCCCAGCCCATCACGATAAATCCTAACCAAAGGAACTTGTCTAAGACAAGTCTCATGATTTCAAATTCTTGATCTTTACTTAATCTTTTTTTCTTTGCCATGTGTATCGCCCTTATGAAGTTTTAATGAAGAATGTTCTTTCATCGAATACGGTCTCACCGGATGCTTCTACTTTCATTACCAATACTTTGTAAAGGTAAGTACCAGTTTTATCTGGAGCAGTAATCGTTACTGGAATCACTCTAGTTTCACCAGGAGAGAAACTTAATTCTGAATTATCCCAGATTACCTTTGTTGAAAATGGAACACCACCTTTTGTTGTAAAGCTTTCATCTGATTCAGATTCTATAGATTCAAATTGATCTCCTGCTTTAATTTGGAATGCAACTTTTAATACTAATTCACTATCTGCAGTATTTTTAATACCGATTGCCTGAACATCATCAGATCCGGTTTCAAGTCTTAATTCGGTTGCAGGAAAACTTAATTTTTTATTACCAGTTCTCAAATCATCTAAGATTTGCTGGCTAATCTGTTCTTGTACTGCAGTTGTAGTACTACCAATACCCGCAAATTGTTCACGAACAAAACCTAAGCCTAAGCCTAAAACAACAAAAGCAATAACAACTATGATAATCGTTTGAATAGAAAGTTCAAGGGATCCTCTATTATTCATTACATCCACCTCTTTTTTTAATTACTATTTGACAATATCTTTATATTTAAAAATGTATCGGAAAGGTGATTATAAAAAATAGAGACCAATGTGGTACATTTTAACTATTAAGAGTACAATAAATCCTAATAAGAAGCTTGGTACAAAAGGAACACCTTCTTTAATAAGAACGCTAGTAAGTTTCTTTTCTCGATAAAATTTCTGTAATTTTTGCAGATGTCTTTTTTCGATAGTTCTCTTTGTAACAATGATTTCTTTACCTACCACGACTTCTTCAGCTAACCAATCGCCTTCTGTAACATCTGAAATCTTTTTCCGTTGCAGGAAACAACTATCTTCAACTGCATTTACAAATAAAAACAAATAGAACAAAGCTGGAGGAAAAAACATTAATGGCCAAATTGTGGGGTAAAAGAATGTAAATATTAAAGTCGCTACAAACAGAAGCATGACTATACTATGAACAATCCATTGCTGTTTAATTTTTTCTTTCCATTCTTTAACAAATGTTTCTCTTTTTTTAATAGCCAGGAATCCCATCCAAAGTACTCCGTAAATCGCGCCAAGGAATAAAAGACCGATGAAAAATATAACCAAATTGAAACTTTCAAGACTTAAAGGGAGGTTAATTCCAATAGCCGCGCCCATGCCCATTAATAATTTACTATCTCCACCGCCCCATTGATTAGAATAATAAAACAGAACGGCAATTAAAAAACAAAGAATGAACCCAAGAAAACCACTTACAATAATATGCCAATCAACAATTACCGAAAAAATTCCCCTTATCCCAAGCACAGCGAAAAGAAAACCGTAATTTAACCAATCTGGGATTTCCCTAGTTTTAAGGTCGCTATATGAGGATAATAGCAAAACTAGAATGGTAATCGTGATTATTATAGTCTCAAAAAGCATGAATCTGGTAAGTTTGTAAGGGTATATTAATATTTGGGATGCTGCTGCGCAGAAACTTTTATAAACAAAATACCTTTAGTAGACCTATAGATAATATCAGATTTTAGATATTTAAAAAAGTTTAAAAAAGTCGGTGGTATACTATGGCTGATGAAGAATATGAAATTATCCCGCATCAACTGCTCTCAGATTTAAAATTTGAAGTTGAAGCTTTAAAGAAGAAATTAACGCAACCTGATGCAAAAATCAATGAACTTGTTCTTGAGATTGAAGGTCTTAAAGATAGTATTCATGATTTACATACTATTTTCCAGAAAGCTCTCGAAGAAGTTAAAGGAGATGATCTTGGAAGAACCGTATCTCTTCTTCGTGAAAGAATGGAAACTATTTCCAGACAAAATGAAACAATTGCTCAAGGGATGGTTGCAATTTCAGAGAAAGTGGATGATTGGATGAGATCTAGCAGCTCTCAAAAAGCACCACCCACACAAAGACCAACTTCCCAAATGCCCCCTACAGATATGCAATCTCCTAGAATGGGTATGCCTTCTTCTATGGCAAGACCACAACATCAATTAGGTATGCCACCAATAAGAGGTCCAGCAAGAGTAGCACCTTCACCAATGCCACCTATGACTTCAGGTATGCCGGATTTACCTCCTCCACCTCCCCCTGGTCCTTCATTAGGAAAGAAACGACGGGGAATATTCTCTTAGGAGGGGTTTGATGGTTTCAATTAATGCTTATTTACTTTTACAGAAAGCTGCAACTATTTCCCAACAGAAATGGGATGCAGTATCTAAGCAAGAAATTCAGAAAAAAATTAACGAAATAAAATATCTATCTTCTCAAAAAAAAGTACCTAAGCTTTCTTTAAGGAAAGAAGTGATTCATCTTGAAAATAAACTTGAAAGAGTTTTTGAAATGGAAGAATCATTTTCAAGCAGAAAACGTGAAGAATCATTAAAAATAACTTCTTTAAAACGTCAAATTGCGGCAATGCAAAAACGGTTAGCGGCATGTGATGAGAAAGATCTTCAAAAGAAAGTGGATAGATTAACCCATCTTCTTGGCGATTATTTAGCGAGGCAGGAAGTAGAGAAAGCAACTCAACCAATTCCATTATTGCCCAAAAAAGCAACTCCTTTGTTGTTATCAGTTAAACCACAATTAAAACTACCTATAAACAATTTAAGTCAAAAATTAAGTCAACTCAGAGAAAGTTTAGCTAAACAAAAAGAACTTGACCCAGAACGAGCTAAACTATTAGAGAAAAGGATTAATGAAGTTGAGATAAAAATATCTGGAAGTAATAAATCTGAAATAAAACATGATGTCTTGTGGGAAACTACCACAAATAAAGTGTCAAAGAATATTAAAAAATAGTTTTACAAATCTCTACTCATCACAGTCCTTCTACCATTATCTTTCGCTCTTTTAACGGCAGCAAGAATTAATTCTTTGGTTTTCTGATCAACGACATCCATGAAATCTGCTGACATATTATCCACCCCGGCTTCTTTAAGGATATCTTTAACTTGTGTTCTTACGGTAATCATAATTTAAGTGCGGGGAATATAGTTTTTAAAGGTTATGGTCGTTTTACTAATTGGTTATTTACTCCATTCTAATACCCCGCAATAACAAAGTTTATAAAAAATCTTTTTACTAATGGTCTTATGGTTGAATCAATATTCCTAAAAATTGCAAGAAAAGAAATTCCCGTCCATATAATCTATGAAGATGAAAATTGTCTTTCATTCCTGGATGTTAAACCGCATGTAAAGGGACATACTTTGGTTATCCCTAAAAAAGAGGGGGTAACTATTTTTGATTTTGAGGAAGAAACTTTAAAAAATTTGATGATTGCTGTTAGAAATACCATGGCAAAACTGCAAGAAGTTCTTTCTCCAGATGGTTTTAATGTTGGCTGGAATCATAACACAGCTGGCGGACAAGTAGTTCCTCATCTTCATGTTCACATCATGCCTCGCTGGCAAGGGGACGGTGGTGGTAGCATGCATTCTATAGTAAGTAATCCGGGAGAATTAAGTGTGGATGAAGTTGCAGAGTTATTCAAGATTTAGATATTCTTTTATTTTCTTAACCAATTCAGAAGAATTTTCATCTGCTAGAATTTTCATCAATGGAGATAAGACTTCAACATATGGGCTATCTTTGCATTCTAAATTACATCTACCTAAACAACCATAAATAGAAACTTTTACTTTGCCATCCTTAATAAATTCTTCATAAATACTAGGGCCAAATCTTTCGCAATTAGTATAACACAAATTAATTTCGGGAAGAGTCATATGGCAATTATAATCTTGTGTTTTTGATAAACCTATTTGTTCAGAAGCGATAGCTTTTTATAAGAACCGGCATATTTTTGCCTTGGAATGGCGATGTAGCTAAGCCTGGCAGCGAGAAAGCAGAGCTTTCTAAGTTTCCCTGCTTTCGCTGGGAAATTATAGCGCAACGCTCATATATATTGAGCGATGAGACATTATATGTCGATGACTAGCTTTGGGCAACGTTGAGGTCGCGTGTTCAAATCACGCCATCGCCACTTCCTTACGCCAACGTGGCACAACTCGGTACTGCGCAAGCCTGGAACTCAGGAAAGTATCAGCGAGCTTGTTTCCTTCGGGATATCCCGGTTCAAATCCGGGCGTTGGCGCTCCTTTTTCTTCGAAAAATTAGATAAAACCGCAACTTTTTTAAACAACTGATATTCCTTAAACACATGTTTTTCAGAACTCTCGGAACGCTGGATTTCATCACAGTTCTAATTCTGCTTGGAGCAGCCCTTCTTCCAGAGAAGTTATTACTTTTAGCGGCATTTTATTTAGTTGTGAAAGGCGCCACATTTGCATATAGTTCCAGTGACTGGGCAAGTTATGGTGATCTAATCAGCGGGTGTTACCTATTCCTTTTTTCTTTAGGAATCGAAATTCCAGTAGTACATACCATTATTATTCTATATTTAATTCAGAAAACAATGTTGACATTTATTGCACTGGGTGTGAAAGCTAGCTTATACTATCATCACCATAACAAACGTAAAAATTTCATCAATTAATTTTAAATATATCTTCTACGGGTATAATCATGACTAATTTGAAAAAAGATAGAACAATTAAGCGTAATCCATTAGATGATGTTCTAGAAACATTAGAAGAATATTCTGAAGGAGTTTCTTCAGAAGATTTAATGTCATCTGGGGAATAAGATGGAAATTATTAAAAAAGAATTTAAAGTTAGTTGTTGCAAATCTTATTTAACATCTAAAGGGAGATGTTATTCTTGTCCTGAACAAGATTTAGATCAAGACCCTGATGAAGAAAAATGGTAATCAAATTAATTTCATGGAACGTGAACGGAATTCGCGCAATTCTTAATAAGAATTTCAAGGAATATGTCCTGAAAGAAAATCCGGATATTCTTTGTTTGCAGGAAACCAAAGCTCATCCTGATCAAGTGGATAAAATCTTAGATGAGTATGAACACCATTTCTGGAATTCAGCAGAAAAAAAAGGTTACTCCGGCACAGCAATCTTCAGTAAAATAAAACCAATTTCTGTAAAGTACGGCGATGGGCCGATGGAAGATAATGAAGGTAGAGTTATCACGATTGAATTTGAAGAATTTATTTTAGTTACTGTTTATACCCCTAATTCTGGGCAGGAACTTAAACGACTTAGTTATCGTAAAGAATGGGATAAAAAGTTTTTAATCTTCCTGAAAGAACTTGAAAAAAATAAACCGGTTGTTGTCTGTGGTGATCTAAATGTGGCTCACACTAATATTGATTTAGCAAATCCGAAAAGTAATTACAACAAAACTGCCGGTTACACTCAAGATGAAATTGATGGGTTGGAACGATACTTTAAATCGGGGTTTATTGATTCATTTAGGGAATTTAACAAAGAACCAGGAAATTATAGTTATTGGAGTTATCGTTTCAGTGCCAGAAAGAAAAATATTGGTTGGCGGATAGATTATTTTTTGACATCTTCTTCATTAAAAAATAAATTAAAAGAAGCATTCATTCGTAAGGATGTTCAAGGTTCGGATCATTGCCCGGTGGGAATAATCCTAAAATAATCTTAAAATAATTGTATTTACTAAATTTCTTTATTGTCTTGAATTTTCAATCTGTTCAATAATTCTTCTGCTCTCTCTTTATCCAAGTCATATATCATTGCCAAATATTTTTTTGCTAAAATTATACTTTCTTTGCATTCAGAACTACACGGGAAATGTGATAATAAAACCAAATCTTGATCTCTTCTAGTAATATTTGTCCAAGCATTTGTTGGTTGATGAATGGGGTTAGGATTTTCTGAAGTGAAATTTTTGGTAAAATAATCTATGCAGCATGACGGGTATCCCAATAATTTTCCCAATTCTTCATGATTTTCTACCAGTTCATAATATGCTGCCAATAAAGATTTTTCTTCATTTTTTGAGATATAAATAAAATACATCCCTGGACGTTTATCCTTTTCTAAAATTCTAATTCCCTTGTTAGAATATGCTGTATCCTCTGCAAGTAAAACTTTAAATTTTGATTTCACATAATGTAGATTTTGTTTTTCACAGAATTTGATGACGCTAGGTAATTCTGATTCATAGAAACCATGTCTAACGACGTTTTTAAGATTGTGTTGTAACAGAAGTATCTCTTGAACTTTCGTGTGAGAGCCGAAAACTTGCAGAAGTTTATTCATTAGTAATTAAGAATGAAGAGTTCCTTATATTAATTGTGGGTTTTGTTTCCAACAATCTCTCGGTAAACTTCCCACGCACTTTTTTGTTCCATCTTTTTGATTACTCTAGAGAAAGCCACATCATGTAATCCGTTATGGGCTGGATTCTCTAAAACAATTGCGTCTTGCAGATTAGCAATATTATTTTCTTTAATGACTTTCATCCAAGCAAAAGAGAATGCATACGCTTTAGCTTCTTCATCACGAGAATCATCTAACGGTTGAGTTAGAACATGTCCCAACTCGTGACCTAAAGTAAGCATGACTCTTCCTAATGAACCTTCGGGAATGAAAACTTCTGAAAGAAGTCCATGTTTAGTTCTATTTATGGATAATCCTACCACACTTGGAGTGGGAGCAATTTTTTTGAATTCCTCTGGTTTACAGATACTAATTTTAATATTGCCGGGGAGAGTTTTTCCAAAAATCTTTTCGAATGCATTTTCAATGTGAGGTCTAATTTCTTCAGCCTTACCTACAAATATTCCTTCTTTCCCAGGGATCAGAAATTGTTCGGGTAAGAAATGGTATTCCGATTTTGTTGGAAATAAATCATACAATACTTGCTGCTGTAAATGGTATTTATTTTCCGTTTGATCATTAGAATAAGAAAACGGAATCGTTGGTGTAAACAGGCTATACGGTCGAAAAGAATCTTGTTGTGCTGGGTGATAAGAAGCTGTAGAATGTGCGATGTATTCTAATCTACTTTCTACCTCTGTTCTTTGTTCGTACAATCTTCCGGTCGTATATCTTGTCCCTGAATACATTTTGGTGCCATTCTCATCCTCAGCCTACTTCGATTATCCCATGATGGGATTTTATAAAGTTCTTCATTGGATCTTGAGGGTAAAGCGGACCCGGGAGGACTTTCCCAGTCTCTCTAGGAGATCTGTTTTGAACCCCCGACCTACAGCTCTCTTCCATATTGGTAGGAGGCTGTCGCCCTATTTGGCTCACGCCTAATTCTCTCTTTTGGAGAGAATTATAGGTATCCAGTCTAGGCTACGGGTCCTTGAAAGCTCGGAAATGACTCTGCTTTTTATACTTTGGGGAGAAATATCCGATTATATTTAGTTAGAATGTATTACAATTAATGACTGAGTTTTTTCAATACCTTCAATTTGTTGCAATTTACTTAATAGGACTTTATCAAATTCTTCTACATCTTTAACTCTAACTAAAGCTATTAAATCTGTGCCACCCGAAACGATATCTACTTTCTCCACGAAATCATATTTTCCAACTTCTTTTGCAATATCATACTGGGTCTTCTTTTTTTGTTTTAATAACGGCAAGTTTACAGAGATTAAAATGTATGAAGAAAATCCCTTATCAATTTTTTTATTATCCAACTCAATTGTATATCTAGTGATTACTTTCTCTTTCTTTAATTTTTGGATTCTGTGGTGGATTGTAGTTATCGGTAGCAATGTCTTTTTTGCGATTTGCCTAGTAGTATAATCGCCATGTTCTTTAAGGACTTCTAAGATTTTTTTATCTTTCTCGTCTATTGTTATTGGCATGGTTGAACAGATGTTCCATTTATTATATAAATCTTGCTATTTTTTGTGTTTTTTTCCACTATTTGTGGGGTATTTATTAATATTAGCAGACTTTACACTGGTGATAATCAAGATGAATCTTGATCTTGGAGGAAAATAAAATGACATTAACAGATCAAATAGAACACTCAACACAAACACAACGCATGTACGTATTTCCAGAAGGTTATACTCCTAAATTAGATTACTTCCAAACTGCAGAAGGAATTAAATTAATCAAAGATACTTTTGCTGGTGAACTGGCAGACAGATTAACTTTACAAAGAGTGACTGCTCCAAGATTTTTGATTGTCGGAACCGGATTACAGGATGATCTTGCGGGAACGCAAGTGCCGGTAAGTTTTCAGACTAAATTTTCTGATCAACCTGTCGAAGTTGTTCATAGCTTAGCTAAATGGAAAAGACAAACTTTAGGTAAATATAGGTTTCCTCACGGAACTGGTTTGTATACTGATATGGATGCTATAAGAAAAGATGAAGATGTAAGTCCAATTCATAGCGTTTACGTAGATCAATGGGATTGGGAAAAAGTTATCTCGACTGAAGAAAGAACTTTACCATTTTTGCGAAGTATTGTAGATGGAATTTATCAAGCTTATCGGGAAACGGAAAAAGTTATTGCCAAAAGATTTCCGGAATTGAAAACTAGATTGCCAAAAGACATCGCTTTTATTCATTCTGAAGATCTAGAAAGAAGATTCCCAGAATTTACCCCAAAGGAAAGAGAAGATTTAGCTGCAAAAGAATATGGAGCTTTCTTTTTAGTCGGAATTGGTCATCCGTTAAAATCTGGACAACCACATGATTTAAGAGCTGCCGATTATGACGACTGGTCTGCCCAGACTGAATATGGCCGAGGTTTAAATGGTGATATTATTGTTTGGGATGATGTTCGAAAGAAATCATTGGAATTGTCTTCAATGGGAATCAGAGTAAATGCCGAATCTTTAAGCAGACAATTGGAGATGGCTGGATTGACAGAAAGAAAAAACCTTGATTTTCATAAAGGAATCCTGGAAGACCGGATACCCTTATCCGTCGGCGGAGGGATAGGTCAATCTAGAACTTGTATGTATCTATTGCAGAAAGCCCATATTGGAGAAGTTCAATCCAGTGTCTGGCCAAAGGAAGTTGAAGAAGAATTTGTGAGGAGAGAAGTGCCTCTTCTTTAATTGAATAGAACACTTAAAGTATGAAATAAAATTATAACTAAAATGATACCCTCATATGTTTATGAACAAGCTAGAAAACTAGATATACCCCTTAAAACAGTTTATTTATCAGTAAGCACAGATACTTGTAATGAAAAAATTGAAGCACTAAGAAAAATAGATCCTAACCAACATTGGAACTTGTATCAAGTTGTGAAATCGGTCTATGTTTTGGTTGATTGGGATCCGTTCATCTTTGTTTTTCCAGAATTAACAACCAGATTTAATGGAAAAAGGAAACGGGTAAGTGGAGGAACTTTAAGAGCAAGAAGATCACTTTCGCATATAGGCAGAATCGATAAAGACCTGGTGTCTAAATTATTTGATCAGAAAGGATTGACCTATAAAGATCCAACTCCTTATGTTGGTGCTGACGGCATTCCAGATTCAATGGAATATGGAACCTGCACCCCATTCATATCCCCATTTGAAATGGAAAGATTAAATTATATTTCACCGGTTCCAGTTAAAGGAATATTTATCCACGATGATTCCAGACTGGATAATCTTGTTGCTGACATTTCAATTGGAGGAAAAGGCGAAGAAGCTCACAAAGTTTCAATGCACTTGCCTTATCATGGAATTTATGATATTCTTAAAGCTGAGTTTGGAGATAAGGTCCATAAAATAAAAATATGGGGGAAATATTGTCTTACTGGCAAGGAATAATTTGAGCTAACCTTTCCTACGGCAAGGAAATCTTTTTAAACGTATCAAGACTTTAAGGGATAATGGCGAAAACAATTGCAAACCAAAAGACGAAAACAACGGCTAAATCCCCCAAATTTGTCTCAATTCAGGAAGCGATAAATGCTGGTGACGGGAAAACTGTATCTATTCGTGGCTGGGTTTATCGAGAAAGGGGTAGTAACAAATTCAAATTCGTCGTATTAAGAGATTCCTCAAACATAATCCAATGTATCTTTGATCGGAAAGATTTTGAAAAATCTTGGGAAGAAATTGATCAATTACAAGTTGAATGTTCATTACATCTTACTGGAACAATATCTAAAGATGAAAGAGCACCAACTGGTTTTGAACTTCACGTTACAAAATATGAATTAATCGGTAAAAGTGACAGTTATCCGATAACAAAAGATCAATCTGTAGAATTTCTTGCCGATAACAGGCATCTATGGCTTAGAAGTAGAAGGATGACTTCTATCTTAAAAATTAGATCAACTGTTTTTGGAGCAATTGATGAATATTTTAAAGGGGAAGGATTCTATGAATATCATTCTCCTATTTTCCAAGCAGTACAATGTGAAGGTGGAGCTGAATTATTCAGCGTAGATTATTTTGGCAAGAAAGACGTTTTCCTTGGTCAAACCTGGCAACTTTATGCCGAACCAGCAATTTTTGCTTTAGAAAAGATTTATACCATCTCGCCAAGTTTCCGTGCAGAAAAATCTAAAACTTCAAGACATCTTACAGAATACTGGCACGCTGAAATGGAAATGGCCTGGGCAGATTTTGATGACATCATGGATCATGGAGAAAAACTACTCAAACATATTGTTAAAACAGTTCTCGCGACAAATTTTGAAGAACTTAAACTTCTTGAAAGAGACATTTCAAAATTGAAACCAATTGTGGAAAAACCATTTATTAGAATGACCTACGATGATGCATTGAAAATTCTTAAAGATAAATGTAAAATGAAAGTAGAATGGGGAAAGGATTTACGGACAATTGAAGAAGAAGAACTCACTAAACTTTATGATGTTCCAGTAATCTGCACAAGATACCCTAAAAAAGTTAAAGCTTTTTACATGACGGAAGATCCTAAAAACCCGGATGTTGTTTTGGGCTGTGATTTCCTTGCTCCAGAAGGATATGGTGAAATTATTGGTGGTTCTCATCGAGAAGCTGATTTGGAAAAAGTTAAGCAACGCCTTATTGATGACGGAGAAGATCCTATCGAATACGAATTCTATTTAGATACTAGAAGATACGGAAGTGTTCCACATGGTGGATTTGGAATGGGAGTTGAAAGAGTAGTTCGTTGGATTTGTGGTCTTGAGAATATTAAAGATGCAATACCTTTCCCGAGAACAATGGAACGATACAAACCATAATAAATATTGACTGTTTTAATCTTCTTAAAGTGTTTCTTACTCACTATTTAGATATTTTCCATAAAATATTAAAATATTCGGTTTGTGCTTTAGCTAGTTGATTATTTTCAATGCTTACTGCAAAGTATGGTTCTTTCCAAATGAAGAATATTACTTTATTTTTATAAATTAGGGTTGTGACTGGAGAAAGTAGTTTTTTGTCTAAGTGCTTATATTCCCCATTTTTTAACTTTATAAACTTTGCATTCTTTTCTACAATTGCTATCTCTTTGGCTTTAAATTCATCTAGTTTTAGTATTGCTTGCTCATTGAAATATCCAAGAATTTCTTCATATTCTTTTCTGATGCCGATAACCCGGTATTCTTCGGCATTATTGACAATATCTCTTCCAACAGATTTTAATCCTTCTTTTCCATAAAATAATTCGCATTTTACAACTTCCGGATTTTGATTAGATATCTTTTTTAATTCAGGCAGAATACTTTCCAATGAGGAGTATTTTTCTTTGAAGTAAAACAATAACTTCTCTGGAGATAAAGCACTAAAATGCTTTGCTTTATTCTTTATATAAAATGAAATAATGCCTCTTCTAATTAGTCTTTCTAATAGGTCATAAGTAGTTGTTCTGTCAATACCAGTTTCTTTTGAAATTTTGAGTGCGGGAGAATCACTTAGTTTTAAAAGTGCCAGGTAGATTTTTATCTCCCTTTCATCGAATTCCAAATCTTTCAAAATTTCAACTATTTTGTTCATGTATGGTCGATAGTAGTTATTGTATTTAAGTGTTGTGGGAATTCTACAACACGGGTTAATATTCTACCTGTATTTTCATTAGAATATGACGCCGGATAATAAAGATCAATATGATGATACAGAACTATTTCGTAGATTTGCTTTATTTGGTGTATCAACCAAAGGAGAACACTTTGATACACAAATATCTAGAATTGAAGAAATTTGTAATGTTGATGGCAATGTCGTTATGCTTGAACTAGCACCAAATTATGAGCAATGTGTTCATGAGGGTTTACTAAAACCGAATACATATCTGAAGATAGCAGATCGTTGGAAAGAGCGATGTTCTAAAATAATCGCAGGAGATCAAGAATTAACTATCCCAGAAAATCCAGATTGGTTGGTAAGTCTTGTAATGGGTGAGAGTTACTTTTATCCAGATTGGAATCGTGAGGAAATTATGAGAGCAAATATTGTAAAAGAAAAACCAGATATTGTTATAGTAGGAAATGGAAACTCAGATCTGATTAAAGACCATTTTCCGCACGCATATTATATTGTATTTGAAATAAATGGGAGATATTCTGCAAGTTCAACAGGCCATAACAGAGGAATTCATAGATGGCATAATCCGAACAAAATAATTACATTACCTAGTAGAGAAGAATAATCAAAGGGGCATTTTTCTGATGTGGTTAGTTTAACTATTGTAGTTCGTTGTACAGTAATAGAAAAACGTTGATCTAGTAGCATTAATTGCCCAAAACCCGAAACCTTAAAATACCCAGTTCATATTAAATCGGTGGAGGTAAAATATGGCATTTGAATTTTTAGTTTTAATAGGAAGAATACTTTTTGGCGGTTTTTTTATAAATAGTGGGATAAATCATCTTACAAAAAGAGAAGGTATGGCTCAATACGCACAATCAAAAGGTGTTCCGGCAGCAAAATTTTTTGTGGTTGTTTCTGGATTGATGATTCTTTTGGCTGGATTATATATCGTTTTTGGAGTATGGCCGCAGGTTGGCGTATTATTAATTGCAGCATTTCTTCTACCAGTATCTTTAGTGATGCATAACTTTTGGTCAATAAAAGATCCTCAACAAAAAATGACTGAAATGATTAGCTTCATGAAGAATATGGCTTTGCTTGGAGCTGCATTAATGTTTCTAGGAATAGCTACGCCTTGGGCTTTTAGTTTATTTTAACACTATAACTAAGCCCATCTTTTATTTTTATTATTTTTGTTTTTAATTTTGAATTGTTTAAGATAGCTTCTTTAAAATCTTGACATCCTTCAGCAGAAATATTATCTGCGATTATTACCCCGCCTTTCTTCGATAATCTTAAACAATCATCTAGAATTTTTAAATAACCGTTTTTATAGAAATCGATAAAAATAAAATCAAAATAATTGGTTGGTAAGGATTTAACGACTTCGACACCATCTCCGGTGATAATCTTTCCATCGATTGAAAATTTAGTATAATTAATGATGGCTTCTTCAACAATTTTAATGTTTATATCAATTGTAATCAATTCTCCGCCTTCGCTGCCAAGAATTATGCCACTATATCCATTTGCAGTTCCTAATTCTAAGATTGTTTTAGGTTGATGTTCTTTTACTTTTTGTAAAAGCCATTCTCCTTTCTCTTTTCCAATGATAGGAATGCCTCTACGTTTACTTTCTTCTTCAAGGTCATCCATCATTTTCCAGTTCATTGTTAATAACTTATACTAAAGTGCCAAAGCTTTCGAACTTATTTTTGGCACTTTATATATATAAAATGCGTTAATATATTCGAAATCTAACGCATTTTAGTATATTTTGCAACCTAATGCGAATGATCTCTAAATAGGTAGATTTATTAAAAAACTTGCTTTAATTTATTATGAATTATGGGCATACTTAAAACTCTTGGCAAAAACCTTCTAGTGATATTAATCGGTGGGTTAACTGGCGGAATTATTTCAATTCCTTTTGCTATCGTCTGGATGAAAAGTATCGGCCCTCAAGTTGGTTTAGGAATTATCGCTTTATTACCAATAATTTTGATTCTTTATTTTATTATAGGAGCTTTCATTGGTGCAGTTCTAGGATTATTTATCTACCATCTATTTATCAAACGAAAATCTAAAACCAAACGTTAGAAAAACATAAATCAAACTATTCACTTGCTTCTTGTTTTTCTAACCACTTCTGTTTAAGAATTTTAAAAGTCTCTTCCGAGATAGAACTTCTAATATCTTCCATTAATTTACAATAAAAGTAAAGGTTGTGGTAAGTCATTAATGAATAAAATAATAATTCTTTTACTTTATAGAGATGATGAATATATCCTTTTGAATAATTCTTACAGACGAAACAGGAACAATTTGGATCTAATGATGAATTATCCTCTTTAAATTGCGAATTACCAATTCTCACTCTAAACTTGTTATCGACATTTCCGCCAGATTCTGGTCTAACAAAAAAGTAACCCAATCTAGCTAGTCGTGTTGGAAGAACACAATCAAATGTATCCGCGCCGCATTCAACATAATCAAAAATATCTTCCACGCTACCTATCCCTAACATGTGTTTAGGTTTATCTTCTGGAAGAAATGTCATGGTATGTTTAACTATCCCATGAATCTCTTTGGTAGGATCACCAAATATTCCGCCAATACCATAGCCGGGGAAGGGGAGAGAAGCGATAAATTTGGCTGATTCTTCTCTAAGATCTTTAAATCTACCTCCTTGAACGATTCCAAAGAGTGCTTGATTTGAATTGCTTTTTTGATGTTCTTTTAAACATCTTAATGTCCATTGATGAGTTCTTCCCATGGCTTCTTTTGTTCTTTCAAGACTGTCATTAAAATGGACGCATTCGTCAAAAGTGAAAATGATATCTGCTCCGATATTCTGCTGAATTTGCATAGATTTTTCCGGAGTAAACCTGTGAGAAGAGTTGTCAATGTAAGATTTGAAATCAACTCCTTCGTCATCTGTCTTTGAAAGTCGACCGTTTAAACTGAATACTTGAAATCCTCCGCTGTCGGTAAATGTCGTTCCATCCCATGCCATGAATGAATTTAATCCTCCTAATTTAGAAATAATTTCATCTCCTGGTTTAAGATAAAGATGATAAGTATTCGCTAAAGTTGCTTCGTATCCAATTTCTTTTAATTGTTGTGCAGATAATCCTTTGATAGCTGCTCGTGTTGCAACCGGAATAAAAGCTGGCGTTTTAAGATTACCATGGGCGGTTGTAATTATACCACATCTAGCCAGGCCGTCTTTGTGAATTATTTGAAAGGATAGCATTTTTGTTATATCCGTTTATACCAATTACCATCATCACTTTCCACAAATCCCATCTGTTTAGCAATCTGGTCATATCGCTCAAAAAGTCTTAAACTAGAGGTTTTAGACTTCCATTCGTTGTTAACTGATCCTTGAATGCCAAGACATTTTGTTCTTAAATTTTTAGCAATATACTCAACGCTTTTTACAAGAAGTTCTTCCCATTTTAATGGAGCTAATCCCCTGGAGTGAAAACATTTACTTTTATCGCTGTGTCTAATCCTAGCTTGGATACCTTGAATTTGAGTAATCATCAACGTATCAACCGCGGGACATTTTATCCCGGTAATGGCTTCTGGCCAACCTTTGTACAATAAAGCAATCCCAACCGGTGCATCAAGATAAATAACATTATTATAAGATCGACCATCTGGAAAGATTGTTCTTGACCAATAATCATCTCTTCCATGATCGAATTCTGCTCTTAACGGGGATAATTCATAATCACTTTTTCTTTTTTCAGAAAGTATTACTCCTTCCTTTGTAGAAGATTCTAATAGTTCTTCAAGAGGGATATGATTTAGTATCTTACTCCCAGAAACACTTCTTATTAGTCTCTCTTCCAATATTCGAACTTTTTTTTCTTTATCCCCAATTAATCTAATTAATTCTTTGATTATTCTCATTGCAGTTCCTTATACCAATTACTATCTGTTTCTTTAATATATCCAATTTTTTCAGCCGTTTCATCATATCTTTTTTTAACATTAGATCTAAATTGATTTGAACCAAAACACCACCCGTTATTAGTTGATCCTTGTATTAAAATTCTGGTATATCCCGCTTTCTTAGAAATTTCTTCCATTAATTTAACTAAAAGTTCTTCCCATTTTAATGGAGCTAACCCTCTTGAATGTTTATGGCCAACGATTTTGTAACCTTTCCTAATTTCGGCTTTTACTCCTTGGATTTGAATTATTTGAACCGCATCTTCTTCGTCAGATTCCACTGTTGAACAGATTACCGCATTTGGTAATCCTTTGTATAATAAAGCGAGACCACTACGACTGTCCAAATAAATATCGTATCCTAGATTTTCTTTGAATATTCTTTGTGACCAATAATCATCATGTCCACAATTTAAGTTAAATTTAGGTTTAACTAGTCCTATCTTATAATCTTTTAATCTTTTATCAGAAAGCTTAACATTTTCAAGAGCTGAATCCTTAAGAAGTTTTTCAAGGTCTATGGTATGGTGTAATTTACCAACTACTTCTTGTAGTCTTCTATCTGGGTCCAATTTAATTCTCGAAATTGAGGGAATTAAGTCTTCTGTTTCCATAATGCCCTTTTTTACTTTTTTCTTTATAAATTTTCATGCTCAAAATGTTAAAAGAAAACCTTTAATAATATCCTTTCTTTACTAATAAAAAAGAGGTATAACAAAACATTTTTAAGCTGAATTGTTTTTATTGCCAATTCTAAGGAAAATGTATTCGAATTATATCCTTATATCCAATCGTATATAACTTGGAGGAGTGGTTTTTATCGTAAGCAATAACAAAGAATGTCGAAAAATTTTATTTTTGTATTGAAAAAGAATATCTCTTTGTTTCTTCTAAATCCAACTCTCAACCAAAAGCAAGTTTGTTTCTTAAATAAATTCGAGGTAAAATAGCAATGAATGTTAATAATCGTAAGTCTAAAGTGGTTATTGGATGTCGTATTCCAAAAGATTTCTTCATCACTGAAGGTGTTGGCGAAAGCAACATTACAATTCATGCGGGTTCTTATCATCTTGCTTTAAAGAATGCGGGGATAGAAATGTGTAATATTATGACTTATTCTTCAATTCTTCCTAGCATTGCTAATGAGATTAAACGACCTTCAAAATTGGTTCACGGTTCAGTCATGGAAACGATAATGGCTACAACAAATTCTAAAAAAGGTCAACTAGCAACGGTAGGAATCATTTTTGGATGGTTGTATAACAAAAAAAATGGTAAAAAATACGGTGGTCTTGTTTGCGAATATAATGGACATATTGCGGAATCATTAGCTAGAAAACAATTAGCTGAAAGTATTCAAGAATTGTATACTAACGGTTTCTCTAAAGATTTTGATTTAAAAGAGATTAAAACAATCTCCGAAAGTTTCATCCCAAAAAAGAAATTTGGTACGGCTATAGTTGCTCTTTGTTTTACTAATTATGTGGTGCCTTTATTGAAATAATCAAAATTCATTATTTTTTTAATTTATTACATTAATTAAATAATACCTTTCGTAATCATTTTTCGGTAGTAAATCATCCAAAAGGTTTATAAATCATAAACCCAATTTGCTTCTATACAAATTAAAATTTAAGAGTTAGCAAAAATGACAATTGACGAAAATGTTTTGGAACAACTTTCAGTTGCTAGAACTTTTGCTGAAAGAGGAAATGTCTCATCAATGGACTGTGTTCTTAATTATGTAAGAGCCTGTTCTAAAAGAACCGGCGAAAATTTGTCTAATGAAGTAAAAGAAATTGAAAAAGCGGGGTATAGGGCAGCTATTCCTATTGAACTTTTGATTGCTAGATATCATGCAGAAACTGGCGAGATTGAAATTGCAGAACAGATTCTTTCTCTTGTAAAAGTATATGCTAACAGAACTGGTGAAGACGTTTCTGATGATATCAAAGAAATTGAGAAATCTGGATATATTGCGGCAATTCCGGTAGAACTTTCGGTTGCAAGATATCATGCTTTGGATGGTAATTCTCCCGCTGCAGAGAATTTCATATCTTATGCAATGCGATATGCTAGGAAAGCAGGACAAGATATTTCTGAGATGGTTGCCGAAATTAGGGCATTGATTAAAAAATAATTTATTCGGTTCAGTTAAAGGCAGTTTAAACTAAATCTTTAAATAATAGTTTTTTTTATTAAGTAAAAAGAGGTTTGTTTGATGAAGAAAATAATTTACTTAATTTTAATAATTTTTTTAATAAGTGGTTGTTCTAGACCATTAGAAAATGTTCCAACGAATGAACTTGTTCCATCAAACGAACAAATAATTCCCCCAGATTATTCTAATCAATTACCAAGAGAAATGCCTGAATCTCCCGGACATGCGATTGTAGATGAACCTGAAGTAGTTCAATTAGTGTCAAAATGGAAAATTGGTGGATCGGCTATCCCCGGAAATTATGCTGATGCCGATATAATAAAATTAGATGATGGCAAATATCGTATGTATTATTCTCCCGAACCGGAAGTGCCTGGTTTCAAAGGACAAATCTATTCAGCTTTATCTTCAGATGGGATAACTTGGAGTCAAGAAAGTGGCGAAAGAAAACAAGGAGCAACTTTTCCTTCGTTGATTAAGCTTTCAGATGGCAAATATAGAATGTATTTCCAAAGTCAAGGAGTTATAAATAGTGCATCTTCTTCAGATGGTTTAAATTGGAAAGACGATTCCGGAACAAGAATTGATACACAAAATAATGTTGGATTAAATTTAGATAATGTTGCAGCTCCAACTGTGATAAAATTTGATAATCAATACTTGATGGTTTATCGAGGAACAATAAACGAAAAATATCCTGGACAAGTTCCTAACAATAACATTCAATTACTTCTTTGGGCAGTTTCTAGTGATGGGCTGAAATTTGACAAAAAAGGAATAGCTCTTGATAGTAGAAATGATGAGTTTCAAGGATTACTGGACGGACCTGAACTTGTAACTTGGGATGATGGTTCTCTTAGTTTATATTTTTGGTCATATAAAGGGGTTTATCATGTTCAATTTGAGAATGGCAAGTTCTCACAAACATCAGAATTTGACTTTACAACCTCTACTAATCCTCGCATGATCTTCCCAGAGAATCCTCCCGGAGATCCTACTATAACTAGGATTGGAAATAAATGGTTCATGTATTATGGTCAGCATAAAGAAGGGATATTCTATGCTACAATTGGATAAGGATTCTGATGAATCACAACTTTTTAATACCTTAGTCTTTATCTCAGTTTTATGAAAGATTTCACAATATTATCAAGACTTGCAAATCTTCCAACGGCTCCTTTTTATGAAGATGCGGTGCGGGAAGAGATTGAAAAAATTTTTCTAAAACTATTTCCAAAAAAAGAAGTTCAATGGAAAACTGATAAATATCAAAATTTAATTGTTACTTATAATGGAGGTTCCGAAAAGAAACTAGCTTACGTAGTACATATGGATCATCCAGCATTTCATATCATTAAAGGCAAAGCAAAAATGATGGGCGGACTTAATCCGAACATTCTTCCAGGAACTCCCATTATTCTTCATGGGAAAAACAAATCAGAAAGGGCGATTTTGGGTTCACTAGGGGAAGATGGATTATTCTCTTTAAACATCTCTGCTAGTGGTTATGTTTTTGCAACGTTAGATTTGTCTCCGTTGACGGTTGAAAATAACATCATTCGAGCTCCGGTTTTAGACGATCTAGCTTCTGCAGCTATGTCCTTGGCAGCATTAAAAAATATTGTTGAAAAAAAACTTCCAATTACAATTTATATTGTTTTTCATCGAGCAGAAGAAGTTTCATTCCAAGGAGCTTATGGTGTTGCGTCACAATATATCTTTCCTAAAGAGACATTAGTTTATTCCGTTGAAACAAGTTCTCACCTTGCCGATGGGAAGGAAATTGCTAAAGTAGGGGCAGGAGTTGTTCTTAGGACTGGAGATGCCTTAACTCCTATGTATGAAGAGACAGCGCTAACTTTGCTTAGGAAAGCAAAAAAAACTTTCAAAGGCAAAATTCAAGAAGTTCTAATGAATGCTGGAAGTTGTGAAGGATCGTTATATTATGCATTAGGTTATCGGGCAGCTGGAATTTGTTTGCCTTTAATTTCTTGGCATAATAACGGGGTGTTGGAAGGAAAAAATAGTGTTGTTCCAGAGGGTGTGCATAAGGATGATTTCCATGCAGGTACTGCTTATTTAATTCACGTCGCGGAAATTTTAGCTGATGATAATGTTCTTTATAAGAAACCATTAGAAGATAATTCAACAGAGAATCATAAGAAACTTGTTGAGTCTGTAAAGAAATCTTTTGAAAAATTTCATCAGGAAGGATTGATCTGATAAGTCCATTTTGTGATTAATCTAACTAAAGTTTTTATAAAATGAAGAAAACTTACTGTTTATGTATAAACTTAAACAAATCCCGGAAGACTTTTTGGTAACAGAAATAAGTTCTATTCCCCGCAGTGATAACGGAAGATATCATTATTATAAACTGAAGAAAAAGAATAGAAATACAATAGATGCTGTTAAACAACTTGCTAAGACTTTAGGGATTAAAGAGAAACAAATCGGTTTTGCAGGTAACAAAGATAGAAATGCCGTGACAGAACAAATAATTTCGATAATTGGGGTAAATAAAGAAAAAATATCTAGCATAGCTCTCTCTGATATGTCTTTAGAATTCATTGGTTACGCTGATAAACCTATCTCGCTAGGGGATTTGAATGGAAATGCTTTTGAAATCGTTGTAAGAAATCTTGATGATAATCAAATCACCAATAATCCCATCTCTTTCTGTGAAAATTATTTTGATGAACAAAGATTTTCAAAGAATAATGTCGAGATAGGTAAGATGTTCCTTAAAAAGAATTTTGAAAAAGCTGTTGAGTTGATAGATCATCCTGTTTGTTTGAATCATTTAAAAAAATTTCCCAAAGATTTTGTTGGAGCAATAAGAAGAATACCCATTCGTTCATTAAGAATATATGTTAACGCTTATCAAAGCATGTTATGGAATAAAACAGTTGTTTCTTATTTAGAAAGGCATTGTTCGGTTGTAAAGAAAGTACCTTATTCTCAGGGGGAACTTGTTTTTGTGAAAGATAAAATAGATTTAAAAGTCCCGATTGTTGGTTTTGATAGTCGTTCGTTAGAATCTGGTGAGATTAAACAGATTATTGTAGATTTATTGAAAAAAGAAGAAATGGAATATTCAGATTTTCTAATAAAACAAATACCTCAGCTAAGTCTAGAAGGAGAGTTAAGGACTGTTTTCATTGATGTGAATAATTTCGTTTTAGGTAAATCAGAGGATGATGAATTAAATTTTGAGAAGAAAAAAATTAAGATTTCTTTTACTTTGCCGAAAGGCAGTTATGCTACAATGGTTGTTAAGAAAGTTTTTTAAGGTGATTTTTATAATCTTTAATGGCGATTATTAGTAAAGTTTAAAAGCTTCTATCTCATTTTAAGAACATGCATACTCAATCAATTTACATTTTAGGTAGTGTGATCTTGGTATCTTTAATATCTTTAATTGGATTAATTTCTCTTTCAATGGATCGTAAATTTCTGAACAGAATCCTTTTAATTTTGGTTAGTATCTCTGCTGGAACTCTTTTTGGTGGTGCATTCTTACATCTGCTACCGGAAGCCGTGGAAATGGCGGGTGGATTTACGATTAATATCTCATTATATGTTTTAGGTGGGATTGTAGTATTCTTTATTCTAGAGAAAATAATTCATTTCCATCACCATCATCACGCTCATAATCATAAAGAATCTTTACTTCACGAACCACACCCACATCATATTGGGGTAATGAATCTTATCGGCGATGGATTACACAACTTTCTTGATGGACTGATTATCGCGGGGGCATATTTTGTTAGTATTCCGGTGGGTATCGCTACTACTGTAGCAGTTATTTTCCATGAGATCCCTCAAGAATTAGCTGATTTTGGGGTTTTGTTATATGCTGGTTTCTCGAAAGGAAAAGCAATTGTTCTTAACCTTATTTCAGCTTTAGTTGCAGTGGTTGGAGCCTTAATTGGTATATTTTTTGGAGCATCTTCTCAACAATTTATTGCTGTCATTCTTCCTTTTGCTGCCGGCGGATTTTTATATATTGCTGGATCAAATTTAATCCCGGAACTGCATAAACATTGCAAGTTGAAAGAATCTTTTATTCATTTATTTGCGTTGCTTCTAGGGATAGGTATAACTGCGGGGTTGTTGTTCGTTAAATAATCTTGGGCAGGAATCTCTTTATTATTAGAAAAGCTTAATAAATGGGCTAGAAAACTATAGTTTAGATGGGCTTGTAGTATAGTGGATAGTACGGCCGGCTTCGGGAAGTGGAAGTATTGTCTTCACTTGCAGTCACCGGCTAACCGGGGTTCGAATTTGAAAAAAACGAAAGTCCCTGCAAGCCCATTCATTTCAAATGAATTTGCAAATAGGAGTATTCGGAAGTGCATCTACGACTAATAAGAAATACCTAGATCTTGCTCAGGAAACTGGGAAACTTTTAGCTGAAAATGAAGTGACTATTTTTTGTGGTAATGTTACAGGGATTTTAGGCGCAACCATTAAGGGAGCTAAATTAGTTAATGGAAAGACAGTTGTTGTTGCTCCATATGATCATAAAAATTTAGATTTATCTAATGTTGATGTTTACATCGCAAGTTCATTAAATTGGTTCTCTAGAGGTCCATCATTGGTAAATTCTTTGAACGGAATAATTGTAATCAGCGGAGGCGTTGGAACTCTAACTGAAATGGCCTACGCCTGGTGGGAAGAAGTACCTATTGTAATTGTAAGAACTGGGGGGATTAATGACCAATATATTGGAAAAACATTTGATCCAAGGAAGAAGCATAAACTTTTAGGTGCAGATACACCTAAAGAAGCAGTTGATTTATTACTGAAAACGATCTCTAAAAGAAAAAGTTAGTTTCATCGCTACTTATTATCATTAAGAATTCTTTTTAGTTAACTGCAAATAATTTTCAGAAGATATTAACGATTTTCCTATTTTTTGTTCTAGTTCTTTTCGAGTATTCTTCGCGATATTACCGCCTTCCTTAGCAGTCTCTTTTAGTTCTGGAACACCTTGTGCGTTTTTGGCAATAGTGATATCTGTAGTTGCCTTCTCTCCAACCATATTCAAGATCAATTCCCAATCCGTCATATAATCTCTTAGATTCTGATTAGGCTTGGCTAAATCTTTAAACTTCTTGTATTCTCCGACGGTCTTACCAAATGCTGCTTTAGAGATTTCGTCTGTTAATATTGCAAAGTCTCTCTTTTCTTCAGCACCCCTGTTTTTCCATTCGTTAGTAAGATCCTGCCTTATTGCAATACCTCTCAGCCTTTTGTCAATCCACTCTTTAGGGTAACCCTTTAGTTTATAGTATTCTTTTACTCTATCTTGAGCAAGCTCTGGGTTTTCAATTTCTTCGATACGCTCTTTTCCAATTTGAGCTAACCACATCTTGAATGGTTCAGCTTTCTTGGAAGGTATGGATTGTATAATTCTAAAAATAGACCTAGTATTAGCACAGTCTGTTAGTCTCATCTTACCATCTGTAGCAGGTAATTTCAACTGGTGACAAATTGTCACCACTTCGCTTCCTTCTTCATTTAGCCTTTGACTAAGTTTATTCCAATATTTTCTAGCCATTAGGTGGTCTTCTTGCTCAGTCAAAGCTGTAACTATATCAACTACAGAAAAATACCATTCATTATTAAACCAAATTCTTCTAATTTTCTTATCCTGAAACACAATTAACGACTTCATAAGTAATTTGTATCACCGATGGTATATAAAATCTATCTGCGGTTGACCAGTGGGAAGTGGCTCTTAAAACACCAATGATGGAGGTGGGGCGCTATTTCCCTTGGTACAGAAATGGGATAATTTTCTCATTTCTTGTAACCAAACTTTTTATCGTAAGTTTTGTGATCCGTAATGTCAAGAACGAATGCAACAATTTCAACTTCGCTTTCTCCGTCGGTTAATGAATACAACATCCTCCAAAAAACAGGAAGTTCGACATGGAAAAGGTTTGTTGCTCCATATCTAAGTTTGTATTCTCCTGGAATGAGATTTTTAGCAATGGGTTCTCCATAATGGGGATTTGATTTAATCAGTTCTACTTTTTGATTGACGGCTTTGAGAATCATCCGTTCCGTTTTGGATGTTGGCGCTTCTTCATTAAGATGCTTATAGACTTCTTCTGCCTCGGGAGATAATTTTACGCGAACAATTTTCATAATTCGAGCCCCTCAGCAATTGCTTTCCGTAAGTTCGGATTAGGATTGTGAATCCAAGTTATGCCTCGCATGGTTACTAAAATTTTGTTGCTTAATTCGAGATATTCAAGAATAACTTTAAGGGTGTTATGGTTTATTTGCCTGGGAAGTATGCGTTTAAGTTCTGCAACAGTTATAACGCTTTCATTCATGTTCTTGAGAATATCTTCTACCATAAGTACAGTGTTTAAAGTAGGGCTATGTTCCAGTTTGTGTTCTTGTTGTAATTCAGGCATTTTGGTATTTAATATTTATTAACTTATAACTAATATTTATCAACTGATATTTAAATCTTTTGCTTGGTTAGGACACTTTAGGCGAATTTTTCATGACATTAGTAGTGTACCAGTGTTTAAGATTGATAATTTCTCCACAAAGAGTGCAAAGTTCTAGACGACAAAAAAATCCTTCACAATAACCTTTATATAAGCACCCTTCTTCTAGCATCTGATGGTACTTGGCAAACTTGGAGATTCTTTAAAGGAGACGTTAAGCAAAATTACGTCCTCAGTTTTCGTAGATGAAAAACTAATAAACGAACTTGTTAAAGACATCCAACGAGCACTTCTTCAGTCTGATACTAACGTTCAGTTAGTTTTTGATTTAAGTAAAAATATCAAAGAACGAGCTAAAGAAAAAACTCCCGCGGGCATTACAAAACGTGAACAATTAGTTAAAATTGTCTATGAAGAATTAACAAACTTCTTAGGTAAGGGAGCTCGTGAAATTAAACTTGAAAAGAAACCATTACAAATCATGTTGGTCGGTCTTTTTGGTTCAGGAAAAACTACTACGGCGGGTAAGCTTGCCAAATATTACAAGAAAAGGGGATATAAAGTTGCAGTTATTCAGACTGACACTTGGCGTCCTGCTGCATATGAACAGCTGAAACAATTAGCATCTCAAGTCGGTGTTGATTTCTATGGTATCAAGGAAGAGAAAGATCCGGTAAATATTTATCTTTCAGTTGAAAAGAAACTTCCAGACTACGATTTAGTGATTGTTGATACTGCTGGAAGAGACGCTTTGTCTGAAGAATTAATCGCGGAACTTAACGCTCTAAATGAAGCGGTGAAAGCTGATGAAAGGTTATTAGTTATTTCTGCGGATATCGGTCAGGCTGCACAAAAACAGGCTCAAGCTTTCCATGACACTTGTAATGTTACCGGCGTTATTGTCACAAAACTGGAAGGGACAGCTAAAGGTGGTGGAGCATTATCTGCTTGCGCTGTAACTAATTCTCCGATCATGTTTATCGGGATTGGTGAGAAAATTGACGATTTGGAAATGTTTCATCCGCAACGTTTCGTTGGAAGATTATTAGGTATGGGTGACATTGAATCTTTACTTGAGAAAGCAAGAGAAGTCATGTCTGAAGATACGGCTAAAGATATGCAAGAAAAATTCTTGAAAGGCGATTTTAATTTGATAGATCTTTATGAACAAATGAAATCTCTAAAAAAGATGGGTTCGTTTGGCAAACTTATGGAGATGATTCCGGGTATGGGTCAATTAAAACTTCCAAAAGAAGCTTTAGATATCCAAGAAGGAAAATTAGAAAAATGGAAATTTGCAATGGATAGCATGACTCGGGAAGAGTTAGAAGATCCGGATATAATCTCTTCTGAGAGGGTTGATCGGGTTTCTTCTGGGTCAGGTTTAGCTGTTAGTGAAATCAGAGAGTTGCTTAAACAATATCGTCAAAGTAAGAAGATGATGAAGATGTTTAAAGGTGGGGATAAAGACATTTCTAAAATGATGAAACGAATGGGCGGTAAAATGCCGAAAGGCATGGGTTTCTAGTTTAGTTTCTAGTTTTTCTTATGTCGTGAGATTTTTAAACGCTGAGAATTCTACCACTTTATTGAATGATGGCTTATAAGTAAACCATTATTAATGGTGGAATTCTGGCGTGTTCAAAAAGAAACTGATCCGACCGAACGGAGCATGTCGCAGGTGTATTCGCTGGTGGGGGTCAGTTTCTCTTTTTGACATCTCACTGGACTGAATTTTCAATTATTATTGTCCTGAACTCCACGGATAAAATGATGCAAGGAGCAGTAAACAATCTAAAGCTGGGGTTCTCTGTTCTCCAGAAACATAAACCTGAGTTTCAGGATATTTAATGATTTCTCCTTTACAGTTAGTGTGATGTTCTTTTAATTGATCATGAATCTCTGAGACCAAAATAAAACTTTCATAGTTTTCTCCATCAACTTCTTCATGGAGAATTCTATCTAATTGGTTAACATAATCTGCTACAGCAGCATTTGCAACCCATACCTGAGCTGAATAATCCGAATGATTTTCTTCACGTTTAAAATAAACAATACTCTCCCGGAATAAATTTTCTTTTAAATTAACAACTCGCTTTGCGGAAAGCATTTCTTGGTCTGGACAAATGCTGGCAAAGAGTGAAATTGGTCCTTTGTTTGCCAAGAAACGAAGACGGTTTGCAACGGCAGTATTTCTTCGTTCTAGTTCAATCTCATGTCCTTGACAAAAGAATTTCATTACATCATACATATCATTAATAAGTTCCATCGGGTCTTCATAGCCCTATTTCTTTAAAAATATTATCTTCAGAATCGAAAAGATTAAAGATGCAATCATTTTTATTAGATTTAGGAGGATGATATTATGGTTAAACTTGTAAGAGTTGAGATGTTAAATAAAAGTAAATTAGAGTGTACGGTAAAAGCAATAGGTCTTTTAATGAAGGATTTGTTAGATCTTAGGGATGAAATTAATCCGATAATTCATTCTATGGGAACATCAAAACATGCAGCAAAATTGATACCTAATGAAAGCAGAGTTAATCAGATAAGAACGTTATTCGCTAATACCGAGCTACATTCAAGAAACATGCAAAAATTTGCTAAAGAAACAATAGCATCATTAGAAGTATCATTAGCAGAGTTATAAGTTAACGATTAATCTAGCGGCACTTCTTTTCGGAAACCGCAGGATTTACAGTACCACACTTTGAACATTCCATCAGAGAATTTGTGCTGTCCTTCATGAAGTTGTTTTTTACATTCTGGGCAATGGTCTAGCATGGTTTAAGATAATGTGCACCTATTAATAACCTTTTCGGGAGAAAGATTAAATACTTGAATTATTTTCTATTTATCGATGGCGTCATATAAACAATTATCAAGATTTCAATCAATTTTAAATGAAGATAGTTTTACTTATATCTCATCGATTCAAATTATAAGACAGATGTCTCAGTTGATTAGGTCGTTAAAACATACAATCCCTCCTGGCGGAAGAGATTTTGCTAAACAATATCTTCTAAATTTTGAAAAGTTTATTTCCGTGATTAATTATGAAAAAATAAATCAGTTAGAAACAGGTATCAATCTTTGTTTAAGTACGGTCAGATTTGTTTCAGACATTCTTAATCAGAGAAGAGAACAACAATTGCCTTCTGGGCGATTAAGGGTAATGGAAAAAGAATACCTTTACAGTCTTGGAAAAATTCTTTCCGGGTTAAGAATTGCGTTTAGGGTTGATATCAAAACTTTCTCTCCACCAAAAGATGTTGCATTACGTTATTTCTTTGACAAGAAAGAAGGCGTTGGTAGAAACTATGCATTCAATAAGATTGGCGGCGATTCTCCAGATAAAGTTTTACCTTCTTTATCAATTGAAAACATTTATCTTGCTATTTCTTTATTAGAACTACACCGAGATACTAAAAATATTGGTAGTTGGACTATTTTTGGAACAACAGCTACTCCGATTAGAATCATTGCATCAGAAAGGCTAATTGGTAAAAAGAGGATTTTTGCAATATTTAAGGCTGAGGGCCACACTAAACAAAAAAGTGGGTATCTTATACTAACCAAAGAAAGTACGCCTCAAAATACTCCGTTCGAAGAACTATAATTCAATTATCTTTCCAGATTTTCCAACGTTTATTACTTTAGTATTGCCTATCTTTTCTTCGATACCATGCGTTTCATGGATATGGCCACAAATATGAATATCTGGCTTAAATTCTTCAATGGCTCTTCGCACACCTTTACTTCCCCACCCAATAGTTTTCATGCTTATAATGGAATCATTTGGTTCTATGTGAGTTACCATCAATTTTTTCTTGGCATCCTTAATCTCTTCGTGAGCTTTTCTAAGAGTTTCAAAAAATTCATCTTCTGATAATGTTCGCATGATATCTGCATACCCGCAGCCGAAAATACCCACATCGCCGATTCTTAAGGAATATCCGTGGATGTTTTTAATTTTGTAATGTTCTGCAAGAGCGTTAATTTCAGCCAATCCTTCGTGATTTCCAGGAATGATCGCAACTTCAAGTCCTTTAGCTTTAAATGGACCAATCATGCCCTCTTTATGCTGATCAAAATTGAAAATATCGCCTGCAATGACAACTAAGTCGACTTTTTCTTTAGCTCCTTTCTCAGCCATTTCTTTCATGAAAGATTGGTCTCCATGAATATCACTTATTGCTAATATTTTCATATGATTTTAGGGTCATGCCCACTTTATAAGCGTTTCGGTTACTATTGCTGAGTGGTTAAAACCAGAAGGTTTATAAATGAAAGGCTACCTAAAAAAAGTATGATGGACTATGTAGCGGAATTGAAACAGAATCCTAACGATTGGGATACATGGCTTATTTATTCTGACACTCTTCTACGTCAAGGCAATCCTCTTGGAGAATTGATTGGTTTGGAGCATCGTTTATTTTTCTCACCAGGTCATCTTGAAGGGAATAATTATTCTGCTTTAATGGAAGCTAGAGAACAAGCCCGGAATGATGTAGAAGAAGATCTGAAAGAAAAAGGCGTTTCACGTGTTCTTGATTGGTATCATGGTCTTCCTCGTGATGTTGACTTTAATGGTAATAATGAACAGAAAGCCAAATTAATTAGGGAGAATCCATTCATTCAGCTTATCGAGACAATTAGAGGAGGTTACAAAGCATTTTCTAAATTAGTTCCAGGCACTAGAAGACATGCGGATGAATTGTGGCAAGATCGGTTGGTTCTTCATGAACTGAGAGAGATGGGGTTTTATATTGCTGATGGAGCAGTTTATTTTCTTAGCAAAGATGGCAAGAGTCAACATCTAGGAGGCGAGCCTTATCTTGCTCTTACGAGAGAAGGCAGCAATCCTTTATTAAAGAATCTTGGTGAGGCATATAAACAATTATCAGAAACAAGAGATTATCGTGTGCCTGAGGAAGATTTAGAGTCTGCTCTTGCCGATCCTGAAACGGAAGTTTTTGAGTTATCTAAATTGGGTTTGGATAGATACTATGATGATTATTCTATTTTAGAAATTCCTACTCGACTAATTAGCCAATCTCTAAATGATGATCAGAGAAGATTAGTCGAGCGCGTTTATGGGAAAGGAGATGACTTTGAGAAAGTCAGGGCAATGCTGACTGAAAGATCAGAGGTTAAGATCAGAGTTTTTGTTCTAAATC
>JAUYKZ010000002.1 GCA_030704845.1 archaeon
AGTGTATCTGCGCTACTTAGACAAGCAGAAGTATTCAAGTACAAACCAAAAGATGCTTAGTGCTTATTAATTCTTGAGCGGCGTTCATGCCATCCGGTGTATTCACCGGTGGTAGCCGCTCAACTAGAATTTTGTTTTGACAATTGGGGTTTATTTTAAGTTCTGAATCTTGTTGATAAGTTAAACCCAGTTTCAAAGCCAGATGGGCTTTTTGTAATTCCTTTCCAAGATATGCAGCATGATCTAAAATTGAGATTAAGTCGTAATCAATAATCGCATACATGATACTTTCTGGAGTTTTTCCTGAAAATGCCTTTTTTGGTTTGTTATTTTGATGCCAATCGGGCGTATTCACATTATGACAATGGCCAACTTCAATTAAATCTTTTTCCGCATCAATTCGAATTAAGAAATATCCTTTTGGATCAAGAATCCATTTCTGTTTAAAATCAGAAGTGTCAATGTATTCTAATTTTTCTTCGGAGTATTCAGATCCCATTTTTGAATTTCTTAGGTTACATAAGATTTATAAATATTTTGGATGATTAATCTAGAATGGCCGATATAGTACTTTTTCAACCTAAATGTGGTATTTGGGATATAATTGGGGTTAGAATACCCACCGGATTACTTTCTATTGCCGCTGTTCCGGTAGCAAAAGGTTATACCGTTGCTTTAATTGATCAAAGAATCAATCAGAATTGGTAAGAAGAAATCAAAGAAAAAATTAATGCTGGTGCTAAAATATTTTGTTTAACAACCATGGTTGGAGAGCAAATTAAATTTATGATGGAGGCATCAAAATATATCAAGTCTTTAAATCAAGATGTTCTTATTGTTTTGGGGGGAAGTTGGGCTTTAACTGAACCGGAGATTTGTATTCAAGATCAAAATATTGATATTGTTTGTTATGGGGAAGGAGATAATTTTTTATTAGATCTATTGGATTATCGTGAAGGGAAAACTAATATAGAAGAAGTTAAAGGTATTGTTTATAGAAATAAAGAAGGAATTATAAAAAAAACAGGCCATCGTCCTCTTGTTCAGGATTTGGATTCTCTTCCGCAAATACCATTCCATTTGGTAAATATAAAAGATTATTCTGCTGTTGGTTTTGAAGATGGAAAACTTTCAATGGCCTTTGTAACTAGTAGGGGTTGTCCATTTAGATGTACTTTTTGTGCAGATGTTGGTCTTTATGGGAGAACATGGAGAGCTTATTCTGTTGAAAGAATTATGAATGATCTAAAATATCTCGAAGAGAATTATGGTATTAAAGATTTTTATTTTAATGATAGCAACCTTGCTGGCAATTTAAAACATTTTGAAAATTTTATCGATGCATTGATTTTGGCCAATAGGGGTTATAGTTGGGGGACAGCAGGTATTAGGGCGGATACACTTATGCGTTTTGATGATGAAATGATGCAAAAAATAATTAAAAGTGGTTGTAAAAATATTGATGTTGGAGTCGAATCTGGCAATCAAAGAATCTTGAAATTAATTAAAAAAGATCTTAGTTTAGATTTAGTTAAAGAAGTGAACATAAAGTTGAGTAATTATCCGATTATTATTAAATACAGTTTTATGGGGGGATTCCCGACAGAAACTGAACAAGAATTCTCGGATACTTTAAATTTCAGAAAATTATTGTTAAAGGAAAATCCCTATGCAGCCGCACCAATGTTTTTTTGTACGCCTTTACCTAATACTGAAATGTTTGATTTGGCTTTAGAATTGGGAATGAAACTTCCAAAAAATTTATCTGGGTGGGCAGATTTCAATTACAATAATTGGTACAAAAAATATCCCTCCTGGCTATCTCAAAAGAAGATTAATTTAATCGAAAATGCAGTTTTTATTTCTTACTTTTCAACAAAAAAATTAGGTTATAAATATACTAATCCGTTAATGAAAATGATGTTTAATGCTTATCATCCATTAGCAAAATTCAGGTATGACCATAATTTTTATCGATTAATGTTAGAAAAAAAAGTAGCAGATTTAATCGGTAAGATTAATGATAAGTTTGATTTATTTAATAGATGGCAAAAGAAGTCTTGATTCTGCTAATCAAACAATATGGCTCCTAAATAATAACTATTATTTCTAAATGTTTTATAATTGAACTAATCCAATCTGTAAATTACAAATTTTCCATTTTCAAAGGCGATAGGCAAATTTACTCTTTTTGGTTTCTCGAAAACGGCATAACTTATACCATATTTAGATCTAAGGTTGATTATATCATCTTTATTTAATGAATTATAAGCACCTTCCAATTCTTCGAAGTTGTTTTTAATGGGGTCTTTAATCACGTTATTACTCACTGCTTTCATTCTATTAAACCATTCTACTATCCCTTCATCAGTATGATGATGAAGTCTATCAACTACAATGGCCCTTTCTCCATTAATTCTAAATCCAACATCCTGCGGGGGAGTTAAGATAATGCTTTCTTTTGGAGTATTAAATTTCATAAAGTTGAAAACTTCTCTTGTTTCTTTATCAAAGGTATAGTCTCTTTCTAGAGGTGGATAATAAACCAAAGCAAAAATTGTTAAGACTATAATCCAGACAATTATTGTCTTTTTAAATTGTGATTTTAAGAATAGCAAAGCAAAGAAATAAAATAAAATTGGAGCAATAAGATAAGCTATAGTTGAATGGGAAGTAGTTGGCAAAAAGGGATATATCTTTTCTATAGAATAATCTCTTAAGAAAATAGCAACGGCAGTTAAGAATAGCACAATTATCACAGAAAACACCGTTTTTTCTTTAGAAAACAATTTTAAAATATCTAATCCAAACCTAGATTTTAGAATAATAATCGTAAATACCAGGGTAAGGCCAATTACCAAAGTTAAGGGCGATATAAGACATAAGGGGGTAATGTACCAAAATACTTTTTCCAGCCACCATTTAGAATTTTCAATTTGATTATAAATATAATCACCAATGAAAATATAGCCAAAGAGGTTTAAAATTATTCCCGAGCGAAATAAATCCATTTTGGTGATAAGGCTTATGGGATATATCTCTGTGAAAAAAAATCCCATAATATGGGTTAAAACGACTATAACAAAAAATGAAACCAGTTGTTGTTTTAATTTTTTCTCACATTTAAATTTGTTAAATGTCCAGATTAATAAAGTCATAAATAGTAGAAAGTTAAGATAAACTAATAGACTATGACTAGATATCAAAACATGTCCTGGATGAGCAAATCTGCTATATATATATGTGGCATAAATGGAAATGTCGGGGTTGCTTGCGAATGATTCTGATTTAAAGAGTGGAATAATAGCTACTGTTGAAATTAGGAAAAAAGGAGCGGTTTTTAGAATAGTAAAAAACTTTTTTTTATTGATTATGGGAAGGTTAAAGATAATTCCTCCAATCAAAGCAGAGAAAACAATGCCGCCAATTATAGCTTGAAATAAAGTACTGATCCCATTAAATAAGAAAGCTAGCAGATACTTTCCTCTTAAATATAAATTAAAAGAAATTAGGCCAAAAAGCCAAGCTATCGTTGCCGGAGTAGGGATTAGTTTTGTTAAGTCAGTACCATCCAATGAGAAAGTAATTGCAATAAAGCTTAAAACGGTTATAAAAAAACTTTTTGTTTCATCTTTGAAAAATTGATTGGCTAGATAGAAAATGTTAATAAAAATAAGTGGATAAAGCAACAAATAAATAAACAAATAAGTTTTTTCTAAATTATCGACTATCTTATTTAATGCCAAAGTAAAATATAAATCTATTGATCTAACATTAAAGTTTGAAACATCATTAGTATACCAATCATTAATAAGATAAGAACTATTGTCCATTCTGTAAAGCATCGGAAGAGTTTGATCTTGAACTCCTGTTCCAAACTCTCCAAAACGGATTATTGAATAAGAACTAAGAAATATTATTAAAACCACCAGATAATATATTTTTTTATTCATTTTTTTCAATCCTGCTTTATTAGTTGTTTAAATATTTTTCTTACTTATGGCACAGTTCACTTTCTGAGTGATTTCCGACATTTTAGCACTTTTCACGACATAGAGAGCGTGATTTTTCTACGATTTTGCCTGATTTTTGGCAAAATCCATTATTTTCCATGAAAAATCGCCCAATTTAGCTAATTTTTAGACAGCTTTCGCTAGTTCAACATCCCTTTTTAGTTTAAAATCAAGTAGTTATTAGTTTGAATAACCCATAAATTTCAAGAATTGTCTTCTTAGGGTTTGCAAAACCCTCTGCTCTTTTGAGAGCAGCAAGTTTCATATGGTTTAGCAATCCTTTGTCAGTCCTCAACTGCTTTTTTCTGTGTGTCTTCAAGCTGGTTGAAAAATAATTCTCAATTGCATTATTAGTTGCGGGACAGTCTTTTACAGAGTAAAAAGCAGTAAAGAATTTCCAGTTATCACCAATCATTTTCAATCTGTCTTTCGCTTTCTTTGGCAACAGTTGTCTTTGTTGCCAAAGTTCATCGAACAATTGTTTGGCTTTCCACAACGGTCGCTGTGGAAGATTATTTTTATCTCTTCGTCGTTTATTTTCCAGCTTCTTCACGTATTCCCTAAAATCATTCAGCTTTGAATAAATCCATTCTCTCTTTTCTTTATCGTCATTAAAATTCTTCTTGTCTTGTTTCTTGAGCAGTTTCTCAAGAAACTGCAGCTCTTTTCTGCGGTTGTAGAAAATATCAAGAAGTTTGTATTTGTTGTACTCATTCAGCAAAGATTTTGTCTTGCCAAAATCTTTAACCACAAGTTTATTTAGGTGTAATAAACACTTTTGTCTCATAATTCAGAAGAGTTAATCTAAACTTCTGGGTTCTGCCTTTTTTGGGATGCTGCTCATCGTAATTGACGATGAGATAATTATCTTGTGGATATTTAAACTGTTCAATTCTGTTATTGAACAGATACATTGCTTTGGTCTTGCCAAATGGGATGATAAATTTCATAATTTTAGAGACAATATCCCATGAAACATCTGCGTCTCTCAACATCAAGATAAAGTTGGTAATCAGCTCTTTCCATTGAAAAAGAAGCTTCTTCCAGAAGCTTTTATCTTCGTGATGCTGGGTTCCACAATCCTGGCAAATCTGCTTGCCAATTCTTACTTTACCAAAACCACTTTTTCGTGCATAATCAAAACCATTATGCACCATTTCTGTTCCACAAGAACAGAAAACGCGGTGTTTCAGGCGAAACACCTTTTTGGCTGTAAACTCGTATTTGTCAGAAGCTGGGAATAAGCTAAATAACGCTTCAGATTCAGAAAGATTATTAAAATTCAGTTGTATTTCAGTCATTGCAGCAACACCTCATTTTGTTGTTTTTTTCAATCAAACAAAATGGTTACTGCTTTATTTATCTATCACTCACTTTTTGAATTGTGCCTTACTTATTGAAGAAATTATGCTTTGAATATTTTTTTCTAGTTTTGTTGTCATTTTAAAATTTGTTAGAATCATCTTCTGGCCTTCAATGCCTATTTTTTCTCTAATCTTGTGGTCTTCTACTAGTTTAATTATGACTTTAGTTAATTGATTACTATTTTTAGGAGAGATTAGTAATCCGTTATTTGGACTCGTAATCATCTCAGGTATCCCATAAATATTACATGCGATAACTGGTTTTCCGCAAGCCATGGCTTCTAAAATCACATTTGGAAAAGATTCTACATAGCTAGGGTGTACTAAAACATCATGTTGATTTATTATTTTGGGAAGATCTTTATGTTCGATTCTTCCAATAAATTCTACGTTTTTATTCTTTCTTTTAAATTCTTGCAACAACGGACCATCGCCGACAACTGTTAAAGAGACTTTATCTTCCAAACCATTTATCGCTTTAAACAAATATTCCAATCCTTTTTCCTTGTTCAGATTTCCTATTGAAATTAATCTCAATTTATTGCTTTTTGTTTGAACCTCTGGCATTGGTTTAAATATGTCTGTATCAACCCCATTATAGATAATTTCATAATCATGCTTTATATTTTTACAAACAATAGACTTAGAGTTATAAACCACCTTATTGCAATTGCGAATAACAAATGGTTTTAGGAAATGGATTAAAACAGTCTTGCTAATCGCAGATAAGCTTTTAAAATTATATCTCCACGGACTTCCACAACGTAAAAACAACGGCACTTGCATTCTTTTCTTCAATATTGTGCCAAAGAGACCCCCTAAAAAGTAATCATTGATGTAAATTAAATCTGGCCTATTGTTCTTTGTGACATATTTGAACCAATCGATAATATTTCCACTATGAATTATGAGATTATTTTCTTTTTTGCTATATTTTTTACCCCAACAAAAAATAATCACTTCTGAGAAATCATTTTTGAGCATTTCAATGATATCTGCATGAAATGAATTTTTTATTACGTTCTCGGAGGAAAGGCTGATATAGATTAATTTTTTCATTTTTGATATAAGTTATTATATTTTTTAGTAACATCCGGCCATCGAAAAGAAAAGATGTTTGATCGAACTATCTTAACAGCATTATCTTTGGACAATTTACTCTGAAATAATTTTAAAATCATTTCTTGATATCCCTCAAAATTTTCATCCATTCTTACCAAATATCCGCCCACACCATCTTCAATTAAATCCGGCGTACAACCTTCTCTAGTAGCCACAACTGGCAATCCTGCGGCCATAGCTTCCATAACCACCCCTGGTAATCCTTCTCCTTCACTTGGTAAAAGTAATACATCAGCAAGTTTCATCAATTCGGGAATGTCCCTCCTTCCACCCGCAAAAATAATCTTATCTTTATATCTCTCTGGGACCATTTTCTGATAGATATTTTTTCCGTGAGCATCACCTACAATTAAGGTCTTTATGTTCATCCCTTCTTCTAGTAATTTTATACTAACATCGATTACTTTGTCAACTCCTTTTCTTTCTGTCAACATCCCAACAAATAGAATCACTTTTTCATCTTTAATGGAAAACTCTTCTCTTAATTGTTCTACCCTTTCATTAGAAACATTTTGGAATCTTTCCAAGTGAATTCCTGTGGGGATGACTTTTAATTTACTCATGGGCACTCCAGCTTTCTCAGCGTAAGGTAGCATGGACTTACCATAGGTTGTAATGATTGGTGGGATTTTAAATAGTAATCTTGCAAATAATTGAGTATATAACTTAAATGCGGGCACTAACCATCTTGGTCTTTTCGGTTTATATGAATATCCTACAAATCCATCTGTAGTAAGAATAATTTTATCTCGTTGACAGGTAAAAAAAGCATATAACAAGGTCATTACAGACAGAGGATAATAATATTCCCACACATGAATCTTATCATAGTTCTTAACTACTTTTCTAACACCTTTAAACAATTGTATCGGATTTGGAAAAGAGTATCTTAACGGTGAGAAATACCACGAAGCTACGGGAATTCTCTGGACAGCAGATTGTTTTACTCGGTCATTTGCTACCCAATTTTTAGTAGGACATTCTTTACTTACTGGAAATAAGACTCCAATATTATGACCTTCCTTAACTAAGATTTCTGCTAATTCTGCAATAGGTCTTCTAATATTATTGGTAGGATTAACATAGCATATTTTCATAATATGGCTTCTATTTGATAAGTTATTTAAATAGACTATGAAAATAAACATCTATGCTCATTTCTCAGCAGCGTATTACTCCTAGAATCTCTGACCTTTTTAAAAGGAATGGGTCTGATTCAATTAAACAATATGTTTCTAAACCTCACACCTATTGGGTTGGCTCTGGAAGAGAAGCACTTAGGCAAATATTGTCACATTGTCGTGTCAAAAGTAATAATGATAAATTAAAAGTCGGAATTCCAGCTTATACATGTCATGTTGTTAAAGATACTATTGAAAGGGCGGGGTGTATACCTGTGTTTTATGATTCAGGAGTTGTAGCTGAAGTAGATGAAGCAGAAAAGATTATCTCTAAAATTGATGTGTTGTTATTATGTTATAATTTTGGATTTCTTCCAGAGATTAAAGATTTTGTAAATTTATGTAACACAAATAACGTTATCCTGGTTGAAGATTGTGCTCAAGCTCTAGGAGCAACTTATAATAGAAAATCGGCGGGGTCATTTGGTGATTATGCCTTTTATTCTTTTGGTATCAGCAAGAATATCGGTTTTGCGGGTGGTTTAATTGCAAGTAATGAAGAGATATATGTTTCAAAATTACCTAAATATCCTCTCCAAAAACAATTTGATCTTATAATTAAGACAATTGTTTCTAGATTATTTTTTGCAAATACAGTCTATCCGTTTACTAAACTGTTTTTGAATTCAGAACTCCATAAAGAACAAGATTTTCTTTCTTATGCTTGTTCACCATTTATTAAAAATGTAATTTTATCTCAGTTTGAACGATACGATTCAATATATAATACCCGCCTAAGAAATGGCCAATATTGTTATTCGTCTATTCTTAAGAAGGATTTATTAACAGAATTAAAAGGAACTCCCTCTTGGTTATATCTTGTTTTGCAAACAGAAAATTCTCATCTATTACAAAAGTCATTAGAAGCTAGGGGCATTGAAGTGGGAAGAATGCTCACATTTAAATCTTCGACAGGCAATTTCCCTAAAGCTCAGAAAGCTGAGAAAGAAGTGTTAACATTTGCTCTTTATCGAAGTAAGAAAGAGATTGAAAAATTAGTTGGGGTCTTAAATAATATATACTAAAATGCGTTAGATTTCGAATATACTCAACGCTAAATGAAATTTGGAACTTAATTCATTTAGCGTTTGTATATACCAACGAAAAGTTCACAAAAATACTTTTCGTTCAGTATATATTAACGCATTTTATATATATAAAGTGCCAAAAATAAGTTCGAAAGCTTTGGCACTTTAGTATAATCCCAGAGAAATCAAAATAATGGAAGTTAAAATAATTGAGAATTCTGAACTAATTAAGTCATTCTTGAAAAATAATAATCACTATTTATTTCATACCCCTGAATTTGCAGAATTCATTAGTAAAGCTTTTTTCTGTCGCTATGTTTTTTGTGCTGCTTTAGATAATGGTGAAATAAAAACGATTCTTCCAATAGTTGAGGTTAAAAGTAAAATCTTTGGAAACAAAATAATCAATTCTGGTTATATCGAATATGGTGGTTTCGCCGGTGATCCTGTCGGCGTTACTCCTATTATCAATCATTTAGAAAAAATTTATGGGCAAGTAAATGAATACCTTGAAATTCGAGGGAGCATTAATAATTCTAACATTTTTGATGATGCTCTTTCAAAAAATGAAAAAATTGAAAAAAGAATCCTTTACAAAAGATTTGTTTTGCCATTAGGTTCAAAGGAGGGCATTTGGAAAAATATCCAGAAATCTAAACGAAAGGCAATTAATCGTGGTCTTGAACAATTAAATGTTCGTGAATTAACTATTGATGATCTTCCTGCATTCTATAGATTATACTCTCAAAACATGAGACGATTTGGTAGTCCACCATATTCATTAAATTATTTTGCATTATTTTTCAAGAATATTGTTGAGAAAGGTTTCGGAAAAATTTATTGTGCCTATCGAGAAGGAGTATTAATCTCAGCTCTTTTAGGTTTTACTTATCAAGATCGTGTTCACATATTAATTTCTGTTTCAGATCCAAAGTATAATGAATATAGGCCTAGTGATGCGGTTCATTGGAAATTTATAGAATATGCTTGTAATAATGGTTACAAATATTTTGATTTTGGTAGAGTACGCGAGGAGTCCGGTCAATTTGAATACAAACGAAAATGGGGCCCAGAATTATTAGATTTACCGTCTTATTTTATGTTATGGAAAGCTAAGAAAATTCCTATTGTAGATCCACAGAACACTAAATATAAGATAGTAACAAAAGTTTGGAAATGCTTACCTCTAAAAGTAACTATTAAAATTGGCCCCAAACTAAGGAAAGAACTTGGAATTTAGAATCTGCTCTTTCCGTCGGTCTATTGACCGATGGTGGTCGAATTTGTTTGACATTATTTATTGAGGAAATTCTTGTTGTTTTCCATCCATTCTTCACAACTAATCCAGTTCCCGTCACATCTGTCCAAATAATTTTTAAAAATCTTTATAGCTTTTTTACCAGCATTACGCTGAAGTAAATTTCCAACAAGAGATCTACCATTAATCAATTCCTTTTTCTCCAAAAACTCCCACGGATGCAGATAAAACATATATGGCTTTGGAAAGACTTTTGATACAGGATGGAAGAGCTTGAGATAAGAAAGTCCAGCATTAATGGAAGGTGGAACAAAGGTTGGCATGGGGAACTCAACAATTCCCCGTCGTACAAATGGTTTTGAAGGCATCGTCAAGCGTGAATACCTTCCGGGAAAGAACCGCGCCATAGATGCATCGTAATCATATCCATATTTCTTCAGCAATTCAAAATGGTTCTTTGTTGTTATAAACCCTGGAGCTCTAAATCCCTTACATCTGATCTTGTATTCTCTTAAGGTCTCTAAAGATTTCTTCATTTCCCATTCTGAATTATTCTTAGTAAGCCAGTTATGAGTGTGAGAATGTGAAGCAATTTCATGTTTCTTAGCAATCTCTTTTATTTCGAATTCATGTCTCTCGAGAAGATTGGTGACTGTAAAAAAAGTTCCTTTAATATTATATTGATCAAATATCTCGAGTATATCTGGAATTAATTCCATGCTCTTACACGTGCGAGAACGTAAATCTGGTTCAAGATCAACGGTCATGATTCTGGTGTTCATTGTTGTTTTCCTTTCATCGTATATTTATTTTCGCCACCTCTAAACCTTAAGAACTTTATGATTTCCTAGGCTTCATCTTAAAATATGATTTTTCCACCAAGGTGTAGTTCCACTGGTGGCGTAGCCATATCTATTAGCACTTAGGCTGGAAAACTCATAGTCCGAAAACCGCCCCCGAGCGAAGCGAACATGCCACCAGTCTATTGACCGGTGGTGGTCGAATTTGTTTGACTCTAATCTAATCTCTCCTTGCGTCTATATTAACTTCTTCATTGTCATCGGTTTCCGTGGAATCTTCTTGTCATCGATAAACATTCTTTGCCATAACTCAAAGTTTATTGCAGTAAACAATTGCTTCCCATACAATAATTTTGAGGAGTTATAATTCTCCCATATTTTTCTAAGATGATAATAATCAAATTGTCCTCTTTTTTTTACAGATGATGGTGTAAATAATTCTTCTGCTAGTCCTTTCAATTCTTCTTTATACCAATTATCTAACGGCATAAAGAAAGCATGCTTTTTTATATCTCTTATCTCTGGGGGTAATATCTTCATCATGGCTCGTCTCAAAACCACTTTATTTACCCCTCTGTTAATTTTTAATCTTGGATGTAGGGTATTTGCATATTCTACTAGGTTATGATCTAGGAAAGGAACTCTGCCTTCGATAGAATTAGCCATGGTCATTCGATCATTTATTTGAAGAACATAATTTGGCAGCCATGTTTTAGTATCGAAGTATAACATCCGATTAAGTAACGGTTTCCTTATTTTTTGAAAATAATTAATCGGTTTATCTGTATTTTCACATTTTACCTTGCTATCAAGAACAATCATTCTTTTTCTATCTTTGTTGCTTGTAATTGAAACCAAATGTTGATAAGATTTTTTTTCTTCATTTAAACTGCCCATGAGGTCTATTATTTTTTCTTTTCCTTTACTTCCAATTGATTCTGGATAATCAAATACTTTATCGAATAGTTTAATTGGAACAGTTTTAACAAGATTTTTTCTGATAGATCTAGGAATAACTCTTAACGGTTGGGCTTGTAGCATATTTTTATATTGCACATATCCTCCAAACAACTCATCTGCTCCTTCTCCGGAGAGGACAACTTTAACTTTCTTTGCAGCTTCTTGAGATAATTTAAACTGTGGAATTATTACTGGGTCGCCATGAGGCATGTCAAGATGCCAGAGTGCTTTTGCCATTAAATCCAGGATACTTCCTTCAATAACAATCTCTTGGTGATCCGTTTGGAAGTGTTCAGCAATTTTCCGTGCTTTGTGCAGTTCATCGACATTGCTTGTTGAATTAAATCCAACGGAGAAAGTTTTAATAGGTTCTTCTTTTAGTTGTGATGCCAGCCCTACAATAGAAGCGGAATCTAAACCCCCTGATAAATAGATTCCTACTGGTACATCGGCAATCAATTGTTTTTTAATAGAGTCTTCAAACAATCCAAATATTTTTTTAGATGCCAGAGTATCTTTCTTATTACTGGGCATAGGCACATCCCAAAATTGTTTAATCTCTAACGAATTATTTTTTAAAATAGCATAATGGCCTGGAAGCAATTTTTTAATCCCTAAAAATAATGTTTCTTCCCCGGGGACGTATCGAAGATTTAAGTAATCTCTAGCAGAATTGTTGTTAATTTCTCTAGCAATTTCCTGGTTACATAAGATTGATTTTATCTCTGACGCAAACATAAATTTATGACCATCCAAATAATAATAAAGTGGTTTAATCCCCAGTCTATCTCTTGCTAGAAATAGTCTTTTCTGAGTAGAATCCCAGATAGCGAAGGCAAACATTCCATTCAATTTTTCAAGAAGTTTTTCTCCCCATTCTTCATATCCATGAACCAAGACTTCGGTATCGGTATTTGAAGAAAATTGATGTCCTTTCTTTTCTAGAATATCCCTTATTTCTTTAAAGTTATAAATTTCTCCATTGAATGTAATCCATATATCTCCTTCTTCGTTAGTCATTGGTTGTTTTCCAGCCGTAGAAAGATCAATGATACTTAATCTGCGATGACCTAAACTCATTTCCTTAGAATTATAATATCCGTGACCATCGGGACCTCTGTGGCTCAGAATCGAGGTCATTGACTTAAGAAGTTCTTTATTGTCCCAATTAAAACCACAAATTCCACACATTTTAGTTTAATTTCTTTGTATCTTTCGCATTTATCTACTTCTTTTATTCTGAGAATATTCTTCTTTCTTCATTCGATATAGAATATCTTCTTGTAGTTGTCTATTTCTATCAAGCATGTCTGCAAGAAGTCCAAGAATTACTAACAACGTCCCAATAATTATAGCAAATATGTTGAAATAAATCACTATTAAAAATGGATCAACTCTTTCAATTATCAGCCAACGGATAAAAAGAATAAAATTACTTAAAAATCCGATTCCTAACAAGAAAATTCCAGGTATTCCAAAAAATTTAAACGGTTCATAATCACGAGCACTTCTTAGAATTATCATTGCCGCTTTTAATCCATAATCAACCACGTTCTTTACAACTCTAGATCTTCCTTTCCGTTCTCCTCTTACTTGACAAGGTATTTCAATAATCCTGAATCCTTTTTTTACGAGATCAATAAATACCTCTTGAGTATATGTAAAATGACCAAAGAGAACTAATCTTAAGGCTGCTTCTCGGGAATATGCTCTGAACCCACATTGGGTATCATAATATTTCTTTTTTAGAAATAGATTTAATATTCTGGCAAATAATTTATTCCCAAATTTCTTTAACGGAGGCATTTTCGGAATTAATTTTGGATCTTTAAATCTAGAACAGGTAGCCATGTCTGCTTTTTCATCGATAATTGGTTGAAGTAATCTTTTTATGTCAGCTGGATTAAATTGACCATCAGCATCAATATTAACAATGATATCTGCCCCCATCTTTAGAGCTTGATCAATTCCTTTCTTGAAAGTTCTTCCAAGACGGAGATTTGTTTGATTTGAAATGACAACATCTGCTCCGGCAGCCTTTGAAACTTTTACCGTTTCGTCTTTAGATCCATCGTTAATGACTAAAACCTGAACTGTCTTTGCACAATCTCTGGGGATAGATTTAATGACATCTCCAATAGTTTTTTCTTCATTATATGCTGGGATCATAACTACTACGTTAAGATTATTACTTGTTTTCTTTTTAGGATTCATCGAGTTATTTTGTGGTTTCATAGTATAAATGTAAAAAGGACAAAAAGCAATTGGAAACAATATAATGAGAATACTACTTTTTGTTCAGTCGTTTTAATTTTTAATTTGTTCATAATTAATACGCTAAGATTTTCTAGGCCGTATATTTTTTTGTATCTTGGTACCAATGTTCCATTTTCTTGAACTCTGGCAAAACTTTCTTTCTTGAATGAACCTCTTAACTTTAAGAAGAACTCAATCACGTATGGGATAAAAAGAATTATGAAAATTTTTTCAAGATTAGCCATAATGGCAATCATCGCTGCTAGTCCACCAACGGAATAAGTAAGAGTATCTCCCGGGAAGATTTTGGCAGGATATTTATTGAAAAAGAGGAAAGCACCTAAAGCTGCAACCATGCAAAGTGCGACAATTGATAACCAGGACGAACTGGTTATATAGCTGTAATATGCAAGTGTGGTGAGAATGATTATACCTTGACTAGCTTCTAATCCATTATAGCCAGCTAGCATGTTAAATCCATTAGTTCCAATGGCTATTAATATTGGAATTATAATTAACGGATAAACCAGGCCTAAATCGATATTACCCATCAAAGGTATCGACATCATTCTTGTACCTGCATTAACTGCCATGATTGGAGTTGCTACTAATAATGTGAGAACTGGTTTTTGCCATTGTTTAAGACCAATCTTCCAGCCAAGAACATCATCAATAATTCCTATTATGGTGGCTAGAAAGATTCCAACTAATACAGCTAAAATAGAAACAATATTGGAATTTGCGTCTAATACAAAAATTCTGAGAGCGATGTATCCAATAATTCCAATGATAAAACCAAGAAGAACAATTATCCCCCCCATCTCTGCAACGTTTCTTTCTTTTACTTTGTGGATATCTTTTCCAACAAGTCCAGCTTTTTTGGCTGTTTTAATCCACCAAGGGAGAAGCAACCAAGTGGTGACGAAAACTATTGAAAAAAGAACTACGAAGTAACTATTTACAAATCCCATCATTGTTAACATTTTTACGGTATCGGTTTTATATAGTTTTTGGATGAATAGTCGTTAGATTTATAACCCGGTAGTTTATCTACAATTCATGCTCTGTGAGATGTGCGGAAGAAACGATAATCTGGTGGAAGCAGATATTGAAGGCGTAGAATTATCGGTTTGTTCTGTTTGTTTACAATATGGTTCTGTTAAGAAACCTAAAATCATTTCTGATAATTGGGATTCTGCTAACAGATCTTTTTCTCCCAGAAATGAAATTGAGAAAAAAGTAGTTGATAATTTCGCTTCAATTATTAGAAAAGAACGTGAGACTCGTGGCATGTCTCAAGAAGATTTTGCAAAATTTCTTCAAGAGCGTCAAAGTATCATAGCTAAATGGGAAGCTGGATCAATTGTTCCGGAGATTTCTACCGCGCAAAGATTAGGAAGAATTCTTAATAAAACTCTTATTGTTGAGGATGTAACGAGTAAAGTTAATTTAGAAACAGAGAGTTCTAAAAAGAAGAATGATATATTCACTTTAGGTGACTTTGTTAAGGTTAGGAAGAGGGTTTAGATTGATTTGTTATATACTAAAGTGCCAAAGCTTTCGAACTTATTTTTGGCACTTTATATATATAAAATGCGTTAATATATTCGAAATCTAACGCATTTTAGTATATTAAGAAATAGTATGTAATCCCTCCCAAAACCAACCCCACAATAACATCAATCCAATCGTGTTTTTTAAGATATATTCTAGAATAAGATACGGTAGCAGCTATTATTAAAAACAGTACCGTTATAATTCTATCTTGAAAATAATTAGCTAGAGTTAAGGTTAAAAATAAAATTCGAGCAGCATGAAGGCTTGGAAATGAGGAAGCATCTAACCGTTCTAATAGATTGTTATAACTTTGTTTTAACGGTCTATTTTTGAAATAAATCAAGCGAGTAACTACAACTACAAACAGCGTAATCAGAAATCCGATTAAGAGATCTTGAAATAACCGATACTCTTTTAAAGAAATTGCTACCAGTATTATTAGGACGAAGAATGGTGCTCCGCCCAAAGCGGTTATATCCCTAAACAAAGTATTAATTCCTTTAGCTATTGTTCTTTTAAATTTAAAATCTTTTTTCTTCTTCATTGAAGTTTAAAGAAAGTTTGTTGAGTATTTAATATTGTCGAACATTCTTCAGGAGATTCTTTTTCAAGGCCATCCAATTTGCCACAAATATCTTTCATTAATTCTTCGGTGGTTGTATGTCCTTGGAAGACAGAATTTTCTATAACTACGGATGGAAACTGCTCTATTTTATGTGACGTTAGAAGTATATCAATTAATGGCTCATCTTTAAAATTTGAATCAAAAGAGAATACTAAGATTCTGTCTTCAAATATCTTTTTTATATAATCTAAAATTTGTCCCTGGGTATCAAATTCATCTTCGTTATAAAAATAAATGATTTTTAAGCTATCTTGAGAACATTTCTTGTCAATTTCTTGAGATAGAAGCATGAACTGAATCTCTGTAAGAAAATAATCTTGAAGTTGTAATCTCAATTCTTCTTGATTAAATACCGCGTTTTTGTTATAATCTATTACTCGTCCCATTTTCTTTGTTAGCTGGAAGGTATTAGATTCCAAAATCTTGTTAAGAGTCTCACAATCGGCTAATCCGCTATCGATATATCTCTGTTGCAATTGTAAGCTTTGAAGGTTAGCTTTCTCTTCAAGAATCATTTTTTCGGAATAACTTAACCTTAAATCTTCAAAAAACATGCCAACAAAAATACCTACACTAAACACAACTATTGTGAGTATTAACGCTAAGGCATATTTTTTGCTACTAACTTTTCTTTCCATAGTTAAAACCAGAAATTTTTCTTTCTCCTTATAAGCATATAGGCAATGTAGACCCATACTGAAGTAAGGAATAATGAGTAAATTAAAAGGTATGTTACTAACGAGATCCAGGTTTTACCATAATTGGTAATCTTCTCCTGTACCAGTTGAAATGATTTAATCATCACAAAGAAGCTGATGCATAATAAGGTTCCAGCAATTACTAATTTAAAGAAAGGTAATCCTAACCAGTTAATATCAATAGATGCATGTTTGATAAGTGTGAAGACATCAAAATGTACATCTCTTAGAGCTTGGAATAAACGCACAATTCCTCTAATCAAAGAATGTCCTACAGTTAAACCCAAGACGATAGCAATAATTCCGCTAAAGATGATTGTTGGCATTCTTACCATCCCAAAATCGCCATATTTTTTATTAAACAGAAGTTCTCGATAAACAATTGTATTATCTACCGAACCTTTATACCATCTAACTCTCTGTCTGAATAAAGCTTTCCAGGAGTTTGGAGCAACAGTTTCAACAATGGTATCAAAACTTTGAAGAATTTTATATTGGTTCTTTTGTAATCTAATCGCAATTTCTAAATCTTCGGTAATTGTTTTTTCATTAAATCCGCCCAATTTCTGAATGACTTCCGTTCGATAAACACTGAATGGTCCGGGCGTAACGTGAATACAATGTAATCTGGCGTTAAGATATTTATAATACATATTTATGATATACTCACACCATTGAACTTTTTGAAGTATTGATTTAGGTTTTTGTACTTTTAAAACTGGACAGATGGCTGCAACTTCATCATCAGTTTCTAATTCTGGTAACATTACTTGAAGTGCATTTGATGCTACAAAGGAATCAGCGTCCAAACAAGCGAAGTATTTACCTTTAACTATAGCTAATCCTTTATTCATAGCACTTCCTTTTCCTTTATTATTTTGATTAAGAAGGGCGATATTATAATCTGGATGTTCTGTTATAAATTTCTCGACAATTGCTTGAGTGTTATCTTTTGAACCATCATTGACAACAACAATCTCTCTCTTATCTTTTGGATAATCCAAGTTGATTAAAGAGTTTAATGTTGCTCCAATAGACTCTTCTTCATTATATGCGGGTACGATTGCGCTAAAGAAAGGATATGAATCTAATTTTTTATTCTCTTTTTTCTCATCTGTAAAAAAAAGTACTAATAACCAAAAGATTGATAGGAACAGGAGACAAAAATATGTCACGAAAAGTACTCCATCCAGAAATGTTATATTCATTTAAAGGCCCACACCTCACTTTGACCGTAAGACCGAATAAATTTAAACCTTTCGTTTTGAAGTAAATAAATTAAACCTTGTTCAGTTGGCAGATCCTCTCGCATACGTTTTGGGATATATATATATGACACCTTACTTTTTTCTAATAATGGGAATGCTTCGGTTACATATAATGAAGTGAGTATTTCTTTTGATATCTTTTCGGATTTAAGGTTCTCATGTAAAGAAGCATAGGCTTCTCTTTCTGCGAAAAAATTGATTTGAGTAGCATATTCCGGAGATGAAAAAATAATTGCATCTTGGGGGGTATTATCCTTAATCCAATTCAATACTTTAATATCTTCTACTGTTGGTCCAACATTACCAATACGCTCAAGATAAGTTGTTGCAGAAAAAAGTATACCTAGGACAAGTAGAAAAATTGTAAAGGCTTTAAGATTCTTAATTTCCCACGGTCTTTCGCTAATCTTTAATAAGCCGGCCGTTGCGAAATAAAGTAAGATTATCGTAAGGGTAAGAAGAATGGCTTGATTGAGAATATAAGTCAGTGTCAAAAGAACAAGAAGTAGATATTGTTCCAGTTCGGCTTTTTTCTTCCAGAGTACTGAAATTCCTACGGCTGCAAGAAGAATTATAAAAACACTTAACCCACTTACACTTCCTAAATCAGAGAATAATCTTAATAAGCTTGGATCTTGTTGGAATGGTCCTAAGATGAATGGTCGTCTAAATATCACAGCTTGAATTATGGCGATTCCTCCTAGAAGAACACCGTAAAATTTCATGTATTCTTGTATTTTCTTCTTGCTGTGAAGATATAGATATAATAATCCTAAGAGAAGAATCGTGCTAAATGTATCAATAAATGTAACTAAGATAAATGAAGTTAATGAAAGTCTTTGATATCCTTTCTTCATAAAGACGAATCCCGTACAAATCAGAATAATCAAAAACATCTGTGAAGATAAAGTGTTGGCTCTAAAAAGAAATACTGGAGATGTTACCAGAAATAAGAAAAATAAATACCTGAATTTATCAGTAATTGAGATATATAATGAAGCAAAATATAATGCCGTCACAAAGATGATAGATAATAAAAATGGCAAAGATTGTAAGACTATGTCTGGAAGCAATAGGACTATTGATAATGGTGCATATTGGAAATTTCTCCATCCCAAATTTTTAGCTTCGTTAAGGTGATAATAAGTCTCACTGCCAATTAAAGTTACTGAATCGCCTTGCGAGGTCATTCCGAGGGTAATTCCGAGAAGAATAATTGTTAATGTAAGAATATACCATAACTGATGTTTAAGAATATGTTGGAAAATATCTTTAATCTCAAATTCTGCTTTTTTGGTATTCTTTATTTGTTGTTTTTTCATTGTTTTTCTAGTGTGCATTTTGCCTTATAAATTATTGTTTCGTTTCTGTAAACTTGTTCAAAACATTCTGAAGTTAAGTATTTAAATTGTTTAAGATCATATTTCTTTTGAGCAAAAGGAGTTAACATTAGGTATGTTATTTTATGCTCATCTAATGAATGTAAAGCTCTAGTTTCGAAGGATGTTGAATATAATGAATTTAAATCTTGAAATCGTAATTCTGCATTATCAATAAGAGCAAATTGGCTATCCATGATATTTCTTCGTTGTCCATAATATGTTAACAAATTACCTTCTTCCAATGTTGCTAAAACTCCTGCGTCAGGCGGAGTATTTTTTGCAATCCATTGGAAAGCAGAAATCTCCTCGGCTGTTGGCACTTCCTGATTAAAAGCATTATTCACTGCAGGAATAGTAATACTTGGGATTAAAACGATTAAAAAAATTAAAGCTATAACTCTTTGTTTATTGATAAATTTTGTTTTTTGTAAAAATCCAACAGTTTGAGAATAAAATGAGGCAAAGATTGTTGCTAGAATAATTCCAAAAAACGCTAAAGAAAGAAAGAATGGAATAACTTTTAACCACGCTAACAAGGTAGTTGAAATTGCAAAACTAATCAAAAGAAATGATTTCTGATTTTTTAATTGAAATAAAGCTAGATAAACCGTAAATATCCCCGCTAGGAATGGTATAACGCTGATTAAAACTAATACCTGAATAATCGAAAAAGTTGGGAAATATTCGGCAACAATCTGAGGCGGAATATTTTGCCAAATGAAACTAAATCCTTCTTTAATCAAGACCTCTTTAAAGAAAATAAACTGTGACCAAGTATAAAAGAATAATGAGAATAGTATCAATTCTATCTCATATTTCTGAATTTTCTTTGCTTCGAGAAGGGATAATAATAGATAAATGCCAAAACCGATTATCAGCAGAAATGTCGCACTACTTGTAAGGGTAGCAAGAAGAAACGAAATCAAATAAAGATTTGTTTTTTTCTCCATAAATGCATAAATAGTTAGAAAAATAAGTGGTAAAAATAATGATGTTGTAGTAAAACTGTTAGTCATGAATGTAATCGGAAGAAAGGCGGCAATAAATGCGGCAATAATTGCGCCGGTTTCATTTTTTGAAATTTTTAATCCCATTAAATATACAATCGGGACGATCAATACCAGGAAAATGTTTGGCAAGACTTTAGCAACTATTCCTAGCGGAAGTATCATAGAAATGGCTGCCACAATATAATGAAACAATGGGAGAAATCGTAATTCTCTTCCGCCGTATGATAATGCATCATAAAATAACGGAAATCCGGTTTCTTGGATATGTTCAACTTGTTTTATGTGAAAATAAGATTCATGGGTTAATTCGGGAATTGTAAACGCTAGATATAATCTAATGGCAAGGGTAACTATAACAATCAGCGTAATCCAAATTATGCTTTTATTTTTCATGCCTCAGTCAGAGAAATTACCAGTATTTATAAATATTCAGAAGATTCGTTGATTACTTCCGCTGGGTCTCATACCTCGCAGTTATACTGCGATGCGATTAGACCCAAGGAACGTACCAAAAACTAAATATTAATTCATACCCTAAAGTTCTGCTCCGATTGGTTTTTTGATTTAATCTTCGAAATCTTTAAATGAAGAAGTCCTTACAATCTGATTATGGGAAAAATATCTACGGGTTCTTCTTCATTAGACCTCTTTTTGCAAGGGGGTTATGATGATGATATCATTACTACAGTTTATGGAACATCTGGAGCTGGCAAAACAAATCTCTGTTTATTGGCTGTGGTGAAAGTTGCTGAATCTGGTAAGAAAGTAATATTCATTGATACGGAAGGCGGTATTGCTATTGAAAGAATTAAACAATTGAGCAACAATTTTCATCAGGTTTTGGAGAACATTATTTTTTTCCACCCGGTAAATTTTGAAGAACAAAAAGAAATCTTTGAAGGGATACGTAGTCTAATCACAGACAACGTGGGATTAATTGTGGTTGATTCTATTTCTATGCTTTATCGTCTTGAATTAGGAAGAAGCGAAGAAGTTTATGAGGTGAATTCTTCATTAGGGAAACAAATCGGAGTCTTGGTTGAGATTTCTAGAAGAAGAAAGATTCCCGTACTTTTGACAAACCAGGTGTATGCTGATTTTGATAAAAGAGATCAAGTAAAGATGGTTGGTGGCGATTTGTTAAAATATGGGAGTAAATGTCTGTTAGAGTTGCAACGTTTTGAAAATTGTCGAGGGATAATTTTAAGGAAACATCGCTCGATGCCGGAAGGTATAGAATTCAAGTTTAAGATAATTGAGAAAGGAATTGAGGTTGTTGACTGAGTTATTTAAGTATGTAAACTAATTATTAAAGTCGCCTTTGCAATTCTGGTTGTAATCTGTCGTAATGTAAACGTAATTCTTCTCTTAATTCTTCAACAATATATCCCACTTTATCAAATTCATTTCCATACTTTAGACAAAGTTCTGTAACTTCTGGTTGAAAATTCTGGGTATAGGGGATATTCATATATGCTTTTGTAATTTCTCTTATATTTCCCTCTAATCCTAATACGAATCTATCTATCCTTGCAGATTGTTCAGGGGTAATATCACTTGGGTTTGTATCCATAGTGCGGATTGTTGAAGGTTGGGTATTTAAATCTTTCGGCAGTTTACTACCTGAAAGAAACAACTCCCCTTTTGTCCGATATCTTTATAAATAGGCCTTATTGATAACCTTAAAAAGCCGAGATATATCCGTTGTATACTAAAGTGCCAAAGCTTTCGAACTTATTTTTGGCACTTTATATATATAAAATGCGTTAATATATTCGAAATCTAACGCATTTTAGTATAGGATGTATGAAACTGCATGAGGCAAAAAAAAATGCAGTCTTAGAAATAATTCTTAGACTCCATTTTTGAGCATGTTTATCGGTATCAAAAAATACGGACAAGAGTTAATTCTTGTTCTGTGGGAGCATAAAATATGGCAGAGACAGCAGAAGATTTACTATTGGACTCTAATGAATATCTTAAAAGTGGTATTCACATTGGAACTAAATTTAAAACAAAATATATGGCCAATTTCATCTACAAAACAAGACCGGATGGATTAAGCGTATTAAATTTAAAGAAAATCGATGAACGAATCAGGGTAGCTATTGAATTTCTTTCTCATTACGAACCGCAAGATATTCTTGTTGTAAGTAGACGTGAAAACGGTTGGAAAGCTCTTAAGAAACTTTCAACTTTAACCGGGATGAAAGTAATTACTGGCAGATATCCTCCTGGAATTTTAACTAATCCAAATTTAAGTACATTCACTGAACCAAAAGTGATGGTTGTTTGTGATCCTTGGCCGGACAAAAATGCCGTTGAAGATGCGGCAAGAGTTGGTGTGCCGGTAATCGCATTATGTGATACTAACAATCAGTCAAATAATATCGATTTGGTAATCCCTTGTAACAATAAAGGTAAAAAATCAGTTGGAATGGTGTTTTACTTAATCGCTCGGGATTACATGAAACGAAAAGGATTACTTCGGGGAGATGAGGAAATGCCTGCAGTGATCGATGACTTTACTGAGGAATAGGATGAGTGAAGATAATCACGATTTTGAACAGGTAGGGGAAGAACCTACTTGGTACGAAGTTGTTGGACGAATGGGTGGCAACATTGGTTCTTTTATTTATCAGAGTTTTAAAAAAGTAGTAAAGCCAATAGGCGAATTTGCTGTTGGTTGGACCTCTGGTGGAATAATATTTCCTCTTCTTGGTCCTTACGCATTTCGTAGAGATAGTTATTATGATAAATTTAAAGAGAAGATAGAAAACCAGACAGCTGATAACGATATTACCTTATATAAAAATGAAAAGATAGGGGAAGTAACTGGATTATTATCCTCTGTTGTTGGTTATGTTACCTTAATTTATTATTGTAGTAAAGATACAGTTGATGGTAAAGTTGATCCAGACTTAACTTATGTTCCATTACTACCATTAGCAACCAACGCTTTATCTTTCCTATACGAAATAGGGAGGAAATCCTTCCAAGCAACTAAACAGGAACTTATTGCAGAAAATAAAGAACGTGTTGCATTAAAGGAACCAATGAATCCGATAAATGGTTTAAGTTATCCAACCGACTATTCTCTAGATGAGCAATTAAGCATCACAACAAATGCTAGACCAATTCTTGAAAGATTGCGTGAAGATCATTCACTGGAAGGCAAAGTTGGTTATAGCCATAAACAAACCGAATCAACAACAGGCTAATTTTAAATGTCTATTTACGAACCGGCGGAAGATTCCTACCTTCTTGAATCATGTATCCGAGAATATGCTATTGGTAGAGTTCTTGACATCGGTACGGGTTCAGGAATCCAAGCTATGATGGCTGCGAGTTCTCCTAAAGTAAGGGAAGTTGTTGCGGTTGATATTAATGAAGAAGCAATAGGACAGCTCAAAGAAAAAAATGTTCCAAAAATAAAACCCGTAATAAGTAATCTTTTTGAAAATGTTGCCGGCAAATTTGATTTGATAATTTTTAATCCACCTTACCTTCCCCAAGATGAAGGAATTGAGGATCAAGCTCTTTATGGTGGTAAAAGGGGATGGGAAATTATTAACCGTTTCTGCAATGAGGTTACTAAATATTTAATGGCAGATGGAAAAGTTCTTCTTTTGTTTTCTACATTAACAAATAAATCTAGGGTTGAAGAAATTTTAGAAAATAATCTTCTTGATTGGAAACAAATAGCTTCGGAGAAAATTTCTTTTGAAGAGTTATATGTCTATGAAATTAGCAAATCTATTTTGCTAAGAAAATTAGAATCACAAAATGTTGAAGATCTCCATTTTTTTGCAAAAGGCAAACGCGGGATTATTTATAAAGGCATGCAAGACAAAAATACATTTATCAAAACTCATCTGCCATCTGGAAAAAAAATAATTCCGGTTGCAGTTAAAGTTGAAAGAAAAGATTCAGATGCTCGGAATAGAATTCAAAATGAAATAAATTGGTTAAAGGTGCTCAATGCTAAAGGTATTGGACCCAAGTTATTATTTCACGAATCAAATTTTTTTATTTATGAGTTTGTTGATGGAGAAGAGATTATACCTTGGATAAAACATTCAAACAAAGAAGATATCGTTGTTGTACTAAAAGATCTTATTCAGCAATGTTATGTTCTTGATGAATTAAAAGTTACCAAAGAAGAAATGCATCATCCTCTAAAACATATTTTGGTTAGATCAGATCATAAACCGGTTTTGATTGATTTTGAAAGATGTCATAATACTGATAATCCTAAAAATATAACCCAATTTTTAGAGTTTTTAGCAAGATTAAATGCTGATTTAATTGTGAGGGGCATCAAGTTAGATCCCGAAATTATCCGTAGTTTAGCTAGTGAATATAAAGATAATCAAAGCAACCAAATCATAGAAAAAATTATAAACCAACTCTTTTCCTAGTTCACCATGCCCGTATTATCTTTATGTATGATTGTAAAGAACGAGGAAGAACATTTAGAAAGTTGCCTAAATTCCGTAAACGACCTTGTCGATGAGATTGTGATTGTTGATACTGGCAGTACCGACAAAACCAAAGAAATTGCTAAAAAGTTCACAAAGAAATTATTTGATTTTGCTTGGTGTGATGATTTCGCAGCGGCTAGAAATGAAAGTCTGAAGCACGCAACTGGTGATTGGGTTCTAGTTTTAGATGGGGACGAAACTCTAGCTGAGAATGATTTACTTCAAATCAGGGAAATAATTAATCGAAAAGATGTTGTCGGTTCTGTCCTTATTCAAAGAAATTATATTAAAGATTTAAAAGATGTAGAATTAGGAAGGATTGGTGGTATGAATGTCCTCGAAGCAGGTCATGGCGATAAAGGATTTATCAAGTCTGATGGTGACAATTATTTTGAAAGTAAAAATCTTGCAGGATGGTTTGCAACTCCTATTGTTAGGTTATTTAAGAGACAAACAGCCGGTTCACTTGCTTCTTTCAATGGCGTAGTTCATGAAGACGTTACTCTTTCTTTGAAAGGAGATATAATGACTACAAATATACCCATTCATCATAAGGGCAAATTAGATGTTGAGAGCTGGAAGAATAAGTGGGCACTTTATGAACACCTTGGTGAAAAGAAAGCAGAGGTCGAGAAGGATTATCATGCTTACTTTGAGTTAGGAAGACAATATGCAGCTTCTAAAAAACTTGATAAGGCAAAAGAAATGTTTCAGAAATCAATAAGTCTAAACAAAGATTTTTGGTTATCTTGGTTTAATCTAGGTAGTATCTCTTTATTGGAAGACAATCTTAACAAGGCCCAAGAATGTCTTGAAAGGGCAAGAACTATAAATCCGAACGCAGTGATGATTTACAGTAATCTTGGTGTAGTTTATGCTAAAAAGAAAGAATACCCAAAATCTTTAGAAATACTAACTTTGGGGTTAAATTTAGATCCCAATCAACCTTCAATTTTTAAAAACATGGCTCTTTGTTATAAAGAGCTTGGGGATATGAAGCGGGCTCAACTTGCTTGGAGAAAAGCAGTTCAATTAAATCCCGGTTATGCTGTTAAAAAAGATTAATCCTCGAATAATCCTCGAATAATAATTGACTAATTTGAAATGGTAAGAATAAGTTTATGTATGATTACAAAGAATGAAGGAAGATTATTAGCTAATTGTCTTAATTCTGTTAAAGATTTGGTTGATGAAATTGTTGTTGTTGATACGGGAAGTATTGATGAGACTAAAGATATTGCGCTAAGTTTTGGAGCTAAAATTTATGATTTTACCTGGCGTGATGATTTTGCAGCGGCCAGAAATGAAAGTTTAAAACATGCAACTGGCGATTGGATTCTAGTTTTAGATGGGGACGAAGAATTAGACGAGGACGGGAAGAAGATTCTTCGGGAAATTTTAATCTCTCCGGATGCAGATGGTTACAGTTTACCTCAATTACATTACACTAATGAGCATTTAACTCAAACTGGCATAATCAAAATTAATCATCCCAGATTTAAAGGCTACCATGTTTCTGAAGTTATTAGGTTGTTTAAAAATTCTGCAGAAATATTTTTTGATTATTGTGTACATGAGACTGTAAGAGAATCAATTCTTAGGAGCGGTGGTAAAATTATGAGCCTTGATGTTTGCATTCATCATTATCAAGAACTAAAGGGTATTGAAGATGTTGAGCGAAAACAAGAAGTTTATTTTAGGTTGTCATTAAATAATATTAAACAGTATCCTAATTATGCTAAAAGTTATAATGATGTAGCAATATATTATGCTGCTTATAAGGAAGATAATTTGAGAGCTTTAGAATATTGTAAAAAAGCCGTGGAGTTAGATCCTGAAAAAGTAGAGTACTTGTTAAATTTAAGTTATCGCCTAAGGGACTTAGAAATGGACGATGAAGCTATCGAGATATTAAATAAATATGTTCAATATCGAGAAAACGAACAGGTTTACCGAGCGTTAGGTTATATGTATTATAAGAAGAAATCATTTGAAAAAGCTTATGAGTCATATAATAAAGCTTTAATTCTGGGAACTAGTGCGAGTGAAGAAGTTAATCGTAATCTGGAAATCTTAAAGAAATTAATGGTTAATTAAATCAATATTATATCCGTTTGACATTATCCCTACTAACTGTTCATTTATGGCTTTTCATAAAATTCAGTTTTATTGCCATCATAAATCCCCTGTTTAAGTTCTACCGGTCTCCAAGAATCCTGAACCAATTCTGCTTCTAACCAGTCAGCTAACTCTTTAGGATTACCGATAGTTGCAGATAACCCGATGATTTGTGGTTTTATCATTGTTTTTAATAATGTGAGTAAGATTTCTAATGTTGGTCCGCGCGTAGGGTCGTTAAGTAAATGTATTTCATCCACCACCACTAATTTGACATCTTTTATCCAGGGAGTTTTATGGCGAAGAAGAGAATCCAATTTCTCAGTTGTAAGAATCAATAAGTCATATTGCGAGAGGTGTGGAGAATCAGAATCAACGTCCCCTGTAGCCATGTTAACTTTATATTCAGATTTTTCAAGTAGTTTTCGATATTCTTTATATTTTTCATTAGCAAGTGCTTTTAGTGGCACTAAATAAATAGCCTTACCGGTTCCGTGAGTATTGGCGATAGCCATTGATGCCACAAATGTTTTACCTGAAGCGGTAGGGGCACATATTAATAGTGACTTTTGATTAAGTAATCCTGCGTTAACTGCTTTTTCTTGGATTGGATTGAGGAAAGAATATTTTGCGTAATGATCCTTAAAGTATTGGGGGAGTGATAATTCTGAAATATTCATTTTTTTCTAAGAATGTAACTAATTTAAAAGATTATGTGCTATTAAACTATTATCAAACGCAAATAGTAAATCCCAAATTAATCATCCAATTGTCAAAACATAGAACTTTGTTCCATAACTGAGTTTCATCATTGGGGAATGATGAAGTCCCAAATGTTCAAAATTTTGGTGGATTAAGGTCTAAAACAAAAGATTGCCAAATTAAAACCGGGGATTTTGCGAAAGACTTATAAACGAAATTTTGGTAGGTAGATTAAAATCAACTAATCAGTTGTCTCTAAAATCGAAAAAGTTCTCTCCAAAAAGGGCGTGCTTTTCGGAATTTTTATGAGACAATGACGTGGATGATTTAAAAAAACAAAAGAGTAATTATCCAAACACGGAGGTGTGTTTTGAAAATGAAAGTAAGAAATGTCGTAAGACGATTAGGCGCTGTTGCCGCAACTGGAGCTATGGTTGGAGCGACTGCAATGGGTGCTTTAGCAGCAGATTTGAGCAGCTACCCATCTATGTTTGTAACTGATGGAACTTTTAATGGGTTCTTGGTTGTCGGTGAAAATGCAGCATCTGTAGACAACTTGGCTATGACTGATATTGCAGCAGGTATGAAAGTTAGTGCTGGTTCTGGAAGTGTAACAACTGTTAGCGGAGACGCTTGGATGGTTGGAACAAGTTCCAAAAAACTAGAAATGTCTAACACTAACGCTACACCTGTTGGTGAACAGATTTATGACATCGAACAATTCATCTCTAATTCGGAATTGGGTGCTTTAGCTACTGGTTCATACTCCACTGCAGGTAGCAGTTCTTCGTACCAACAATATTTATACTTTGACGTTAGAAATAATGCTCAAAACGAAATTGTTGTATTTGCAGAAGATGATAGCGATGTAGTTGCAGACTTTTTATTCGTAAAGAGTGGAAATAACATTGGGGAATATATCTTAGAATTCTCTTCAAGTCCTGAATCAACGATTCAGGATACAGCTGGATCAGCAAGTTCTTCCGGTACCGTTCTTGATGACTTTGAAAATACAAAGTTAACTATGCTTGGTATGGAATTTGATGTTGTTCTTGCAAGAAGACCTCAATCAACTCCCGAAGATAGCGTTAAATTAACTTTGATGGGTGGAGCTGTTCGTGGTTCATTGTTAGAAGGAGAATCAACTTCAATGCAATTAAGAGACACAACTTATGATGTAACATTAACATTCGTAGATGAAACTTATGTTAAATTTACTGTAAATGGTGAACAAACTGATAAATTGCAAAAAGGAGACACCCACAAGTTAGCTGACGGAAATGAAATTGGTGTTTCAGAAAGACTTTATCAAAGTTATGCTGGCGGAGTACATAGTGCTGACTTCTTCCTTGGTGCAAGTAAAGTTGAATTAAGGGATAATGTAATCACAAACTCTGCTTCAGATACGTCTTTGAAAGTTGGAACTGAAACAATTAGTGGAGCTGATGTAATTGTTGAAGGTACAGATGATAACACTACCTTTACCTTGACAAAAATTCATGTAAACATGACTGCTCAGGATGATTACTTTGTTCCTGCTGGTGGCAAGTTAAGTGAAGCTATTGTTGCACAAGGAGACGACAAAGAGATGCTCTTTACTAACAACTGGGACATGGAATACCAAGGTCTAACTGAAGAAACAACCCATCAGATTAGACTACATTCATCTACCGATAGAAAGTATACATTACAATGGTTTGATGGTGATAACAACATGGTAGATATGCCTCTTTTGTATGCAAATAGTTCAACTACTCTTCAGATGTCGGAAGATGCAACTGATAAAGGAGTTATGTTAAATGAAGCTCTTAACATCTCTAAGAATGATTACTTTGTTGTAACTTCTGGAACTGCTGCTGATGGTAGTGCTAAATCGTTCGCTCTACAATATAAAGGAGCAGATAAGTCAACTGCAACAAGTCCTAAGATTAAATTCAAGAACTTAGGAAGTGGAGAAACCTTAGAGTATGCAATTGATACCGGAGCTACTAGCGCTGTTGCAACGATCAAGTTGGGTGGAAACTCATTCGTTATTAAAAACGTTACAGAATCCGCTAAAACAGCTGCAGACTTTATCATCAATGTTGATTTGAATGGTGACGGAACATTAGCTGACGACGCACCCGCATCTGCTGAAATTGATATCGTAGATAAATACGGTGTACTTATTGACTTTGGTGGAGGCCTTTATCAAGCAAGTAGAGGTGGTGCTATATCTCAGCCATTACAAAATGATACGAGATTTGGTTTCGAGATGAATTTCTCAGTACCAAATGCTAATGACTACGATAACCAAGCACCCGGCGTTATAGAATTTATTTTAAACGCAACGACAACAAATGAAGTAACAACTCAATCATTTAGTAGTGGTCGTGTTGATGGTGCAGTTGCCAACTCCGGTATCACTCCTGAAGGAGAAGAGAATGTTGCCTATGGTATGAACGTGATGGGTGCTAAGTGGACTTACACCACTCCAAGTGGATCTCCGCAAGAATTCACTTTGGATTACCCAGAGGAACAGATATTACCACAAGTATTCATTACCAGTGGAGCAACAGCTTCAGCTAGAACCGGTGGAAATTTGGTAACAGTTGAAGGAGTTGTTGGTGCAAGTAAACTTGACAGCGAAATCGCAAGCGTAAGTGCTCAGAACTTAATTGTTGTGGGTGGACCTTGTGTAAACACCGTTGCTGCTGAATTACTTGGTAACCCAGCTGACTGTACGGAAGGATTCAGACCAGGCGTATCTCGTGTGAAACTATTCACGCATGCTAACGGAAACGTGGCAATGCTTGTAGCTGGTTTCAGCGGTCAAGATACAAGAAATGCTGGTGGATTCCTAGCAACAAGAGCATCTGAGTTGACTGGCGACGAAGTAGAACTTGAAGGAACAACATCAAGTGATCTTACCGTTGGTGCACCTAGAGCAGTAGTTGCTCAAGTTGAATAAGCAGTTAGTTAAGCCTTCGGGCTTTTTTTTTTCTTTTTTTTCTTTCTTAAATCATTCTTTTAATATTGAAATAACAAAAGTAATTTAAACCACAAAATAATTTCTAAGTTATGGTTTATGGAGAACAACCCCAGTATGTCTTGCCTCAGAAGAAATCTCGAGCGCTCATTCCTAAATTTATTATTCTTGCGGTTTTAGGGGTTATTTTTTATTTGGGCGTTCTTCTCAATGTCGTTCTTTTAGATTTAACGGCAAGCCAAGAAACGACCATTAAACTTACTTCATTGATAATACTCATTATTCTGATTGGGTTGGGAATTTATTTGGCAATAAGAAGATCAAAACTTCAATACATATTCTATCGTGACCGATTAATCTTCGGAAAAGAAGAGATGTTTTATCATGAAATTCTTAATACTAAAATAAAAAAGGATATATTTGATGTTTTATTTCATACTTACGGAATAAACCTTGGCCATGATTTTCATTTACGGCATATTCATGATGAAATCAATTTAGAGAATTATTTAAACCAACTTATTGCCTATACCAGGAGATAGTTAGCAAAAGAATGGACCTGCCCGGATTTGCACCGGGGATCTCCCGCGTTCTGCTTCATTATGAAAAGTCAGGCGGACGTCATTTGCAGCGTTTTACCGTAGCTACTAGACCACAGGTCCATCTTACAAAACAAAATGCTTATATCCTTTTATAAATTTTATTCAAGTGAATGTTACAAAATCACGACAATTGGTGGAAATATATCCCGGATGGCGCATTAAATCAAATTTATATCGCTACTGCAGTTCGTTCATTTTCAGTTGCTCTGTTAGGTTTATTTGTTCCAATTTATCTTTATAACGAGATTGGATTCTCTCTTCAGCAGGTTTTGGGGTATTATATCTTTTTCTCAATAATTCTTGCAGTATCCTCGCCGATAGCTATGAAGTTTGCTTCACGTCATGGGTTAAAACATACAATTCTTTTTAGTGTCCAATTATATCTTATTTTTATAATGTTATTATATCTCCTTCAATGGTTTCCGATTCCTTTAGTTCTAATTTCATTTTTTTTAGGTTTGAGCATAGCATTTTATTGGATGGGTTTACATTTAGTTTTTCATAAAGCAAGCGATAAAAAACATCGAGGTGAAGAAGTAGGCAAGCGGGAGGGATATTCTATCTTGGTTACGATTCTAAGCCCCATAATCGGTGGTCTTCTAATCAAATTTGCAGGGTTTACCATATTATTTTTATTGTCTGGATTTCTTCTTCTTTTTTCAGCTTTTATCTTGTTTAAGAGCAAGGAAGATTATATCCGCTATAAATTTTCATTCCGTTCAATCTTAAATAAAAATAATTGGAAATATTCTCTTTATTTTGTTTCACGTGGAACTTGGATAGCAGCATCGGGGGTTATTTGGCCGTTATTTATTTTCTCAATATTAAATAGTTACATCTCTTTAGGTTTGATTGGATCAATCTTATCTGGGTTTATGGCAGTTTTAGTGAGTCTTACTGGTAAATTTAGCGATAAGTTTGGAAAAAGGAAGATAATCAGGTCGGTTGTTTGGTTTGAGTCTACATTTTGGTTCCTGAAAGCTTTTGTTACAACCGTTACTCAAGTTTTTTCGGTAACAATCTTGGGAGCCATTTCATTTGGAATCATGGAAGCTCCTCTTTGCGCTTTAGAATATGACCAAGCTAAAAATCAAGCAGCGTCATTTTTTGTGATGAGAGAAATTTTTTTATGTTTGGGAAGAGTTTTGTTATTTTCTTTTGTTTTCCTTACGGATAGTCTTTTTGGTGGACTAATTCTTCAAGGATTTGCTAATTTGGCATTTTTATTAATTTAGATATCAAATCCTGATTTAAACGCTGAGAATTTCACCATTCTCTTTGTGTATTAAATGATGGTTTGAAGTAAAACTACCGGATTATTTGATGAAATTCTGGCGTGATCAAAAAGAAACTGAACGAGCGAAGCGAGAACACTCTTGATGTATTCACGAGTGATGTTCAGTTTCTCTTTTTGACACAAAAATTTATTAAAGGAAGAACTCTTCTTACGTATATCAAAAGAGGTAAGATATGGCAGGCAAGAAGATTTCTATTAATGATCCCAATTATCGTTCCGAGCTTCTGAAAGAATTTAAATTCAAAAAAGAAGAAGAATTAGAGGTAATTAAAGGAGATTTTGGAAAAACTGGTTTTCCCGCACCATTCAAAACTTATCGTTTGTTATGGGAATTATACGATTTAAGTATCGAAGAAACGTATTATTGGATTCTAGATTTCATCCAAGAAAATTTTTCTTCAGTAGAAAAGTTGGAAGATTCTTTCGCTGCAGCTGAAAATTCAGCATTTTTTGGCGCATCTCAACAAAGACTTGGAGCACAGCAAGATAGAGTTTCACAATACCTTGCTACCATGGGGAAAATGGTTAAAGAATTGTTCCAAATGGTTAGAGAATTAAGGATTCTAGATGAGAGATTAACATATTATGATAAAGTTGAGAAAGAATTAGAAAAACCGTTAGGCGAAAGAAGTAGGAAAGATGAAGTTACTTTGAAAGGCCTATTTGTTGATCTTGTACAAGGTGGTGGAAAAAGTGCTGGTTCAATCTATGGGATGTCTCAGCAACTTGAATTCATCACTTTACCAGATTTATTCTTTGATGCTCCACCCTTTAAGACAGATGCTGAAATGGTGCAGCACGTAAAAGATCTTGAGAAAAATTTTAATGATAATCTAATCAGAGTTTTATTACGACATCTTAACAATTATACTACCTGGAGAGAAAGTACTCATAAGGAACATGCAAATAGAAAAACTTTCATGTTGAAATATTTGAAACAACATTATGACATTATTCAGATGTATATCTCTTGGGTTAAACCTTATTTACGTAACGTTAGAAAATTAAGTCTTAAAGATCAAAGAATGTCGACTCCAGAATTAATTGCGGCATTTGAAGGAAGTATGCTTGATGTAGAAATTCTTGCCAAGAAAAGTCTAGGTCCGATAAAAGCAGGTAATGAAAAAGTTGGCGATGGTTTCAGTTGTTTACTTGCTACTTTTAAATTTAGAACTAGAGCTGAATTAAAAGTTCAACAAGAGGGATATCAAAGAGGTCCAGTTCACATTGGAAGAATGGAATTAGAACTTCGTTCTTACAAATGGACCGGTGAAGATGTATCAAATTATAAGAAACTTAAAGAAAAAGAAGCAATGCTTTTACTTGGGGATGTTTCTACTTCAGTCCAAGAAGCCATGGAAGCGTTAGGTGAGGAATTATTTAGATATTTAAAAGAAGCAACGGGTGAAACTGAAGAAGATAAAGAAACGGAAGATAAAGAAGTAACTAGGTCCCAGAAAAAATTAATGGAAGTATTGTTTGGTGATTTTTATACTCCGCAGCATAGAAAAATTAAACAAAGGGGAAAAAAAGACGTCAATAAAGAAATTGCTGAGAGAGTTCTTGATGATTTTAGGAAAGGAAGTCCCGGGCATGCGGCAATGATTGCTGGATTAACATTTGTTAATTTTAAGAAAGCTCATCGGATGTTAGCTTAGTTTGGCAATTAAATAATGTATACTAAAATGCGTTAGATTTCGAATATATTAACGCATTTTATATATATAAAGTGTCAAAAATAAGTTCGAAAGCTTTGGCACTTTAGTATAGTTCTGCGTAAAGTCATGAGAAATTCGCCGAAAGCGTCTCACCCTGCTATATCCGCAGAAGCAATAGCTTCTGGGACCCCAAAAATGCTTCGGCATTTTTCAGGGAATGGACTGGGCTTGAACAGAGACGCTTTCTTTTATAGGCGAATTTCTGTGACAGCAAAAAGCCAGAAGATAATGCAAAGCCATTCATCCCAGCACTAAAGCCCTGAGAAATCACATTGATTTCTGGGACACAAGAAAAGTAGTTGCTTTTCTTTGTGTACTGGGCTTTCTGGCTTTTTTACTGTAACGTTTATATACCTTCAGTCCTTTCATCTAAGAATGGAATTTGGTTCTAACTCTGGTCTTGGAAATAATTATTTTCACGCTATGGATCGCGAGTACGAAGCTGGTGCCGCAAGTCATCACGATTGCGGTCATGATCACGGATCTAAAGCTACCGGCGATTTAGGTGTCAGTGTGGGTGATCTTGGTTTTAGTTTTGCTCTTGGTCCAGTTTCTAATGTACAACAAATTGCTGCTAAACTTCGTCCCGGTTCAAAAACAGTAGAATTAGTTTTTACCGGCAGAAAAAAAGGAAGTGGGCAAGCACAGACTCCAGAATATTATGGAGAAAGACAAAGACAAGCCTTACGAGAAGTAGCAGCGGCAAATAGGGTAGATTTTACAACTCACAGTACGGTTGGAGTTACGGGAGTTGCCGGCTTAGGTCAACGGGGATTTTCATTGGAAGAAAAAAATCAAGCTGTTGAAGAAGTAAAACGAGCAATTGAATTTGCAGCTGATGTAGCAAGGGGTGGTCCGGTAGTTGTACATACTGGGGAAATACAACGGCCGATTGCAGCTTCAGATTGGAATCAGAAAGGTGATTTTGCAGGTAAATTTGAGATGCATGAAAAAGAAGATGAAAATGCGACATTCATGATTGTTGATACTAGGCAAGGTAGTATAGTTGATGAAGCTAAAAAAAATATGACTGTCGCACGTCCTATCTGGTTAATGGCTAAACCTGGCCAGAAATATCTTGATCAAAATGGTAATTTAAACACAGCTAAACCTGGCGAGGAGATTTATGTAGATTATTTTGATCATCAGGTTGGTAGATCTGAAAGACTTCCTGAATATGATAACGAAAAACAAAATTTCAAGACAATACAATACGGTTGGAATGACATTGTAAAAGAATCCCAAAGAATGACTCAAGAGGCTAAAGAAACTTGGAATCGTTATAAGGGCGGAAAATTATCACCGGAAGAACTGGATTCTTCTTTATGGCGTGAGAGAATAAAGTTGGCTCATTCCGAAAAAGATTTATTTGTTTCTCCGGAAGAAGCACATGCTATTGCTCGTCTTGAAACACAGGCTGCTTCGGCATTGGGGCAAGCAGTGCGTTACGGAAGCGATTTCAATGAAACTATCAAACGGATCAACCGTTTTAATAAAGCTAAAGAAACAGTACTTGCGATGGAGAAAACAAAATCGGATGCAGAAAAAAATCAATTAAGAGAAGAATTTCAGCAACAATTTGGCGATTTAGGAATTCATGAAGAAAGATATCTTAAATCGGAATTTATTGAAGAACAAATAAAAAATCTAAAAAGCAGTTTACGTTACAATCAAGAAGCGTCTTCCAGTCAAAGATTGCAGGCCGAAGAAACTTTGGAAAAAGCTAGATATCTCCGAAGTGCACAAGGTTATGCGCAACAGGAAGCTTATGATGCTTATGCTCAAGCTGGAATTTCTGCAATGAGAGAATCTGATCAATTAAAAGAACAAGGAAAATTAAAAAAACCGATTGTGGTAGCTATGGAAAATTTATGGCCGGAACAATATGGTAGTCATCCAGACGAAATGAAAGAACTTGTAATTGGAAGCCAGAAAAGGATGGCCGAGAAGTTACAACAATTAGGATTAAGTCAAGAGCAGGCGGAAAACAGATCTAAACAGCATATCACCGCAACACTTGACGTAGGACATCTAAATGTTTGGAGAAAATATTGGAAAGGAGATCCAAAGAATACTATTAAACAGAACGATGAAGAATTTAATAAATGGGCAGTTCAAAAAGTAAAAGAATTAGCTGAATCTGGTGTCGTTGGCCACGTTCATCTTGACGACAATTATGGATATAATGATGATCATCTCGCACCAGGAGAAGGTAACGCTCCAATTCGAGAAATGGTTAAAGCTTTGAAAGATGGGGGATATAAGGGAGAAATGATTGTTGAACCAGGAGCAGATTTTACTACGGATCATCCTTCTGGATTTTCAGCAGTTACAAAAACTTGGCAACATTTCGATCTTCCAATTTACGGTCGAGGATTAACTAGCGGTGGTTCAAGAAATTGGAGTAATGTGACTTACGGCTGGAGAGGAGCTGGGCAACCACCTTACTTTAGTTTTGGCGGTTATGTGCCTTCAGAAGATTTCACGTTATGGAGCGGTGTTCCATTTGAATAAGATTAATTTTTGAAGTAACTGTATTTTCTTAAACAAATAAAAATCCCAAGCCCTTGCGGGCTCAGGAAGAAGGTGGTTTATAGGTGTTTAAACATCTAAATTCCGCCATTCTATTGAATGGTGGTTTACAAGTAAACCACTAATTGATCAGTGGAATTTTGACTGTGATCAAAATTAGGCTGGCGGTGAACGAAGTGAACATGCTACCGGTCTATTGACCGGTAGTCCGCCAGTCCTATTTTGACACGCTGAGAATTTCATCTTTCACCTAGCGGCGTTTTTAGTCAGACCATCAACTAGCTGGTGAAATTCTGGCGTGTTCAAAAAGGAAATGACCTGAGCGAATAGGATATGCGCAGTCATTTTCTCTTTTTGACATTTTAGACGCGTTTTGTAAATTGTCGTTTTTGTAGATGAGATACACAATCTCATCTGGTGTTAAAGTGGAAACAAAGTCACGGAGGTGTTGTTGGTATTTTCTTATTGTGTAATCCTTATTCCCATCTTGTATCATCATAATCACCCCAACTCTCGTTGTTAATAACTAAAGGAGAGGGTTGTTTATATAGTAACGGAACAGTGAGTAAAGAAGGGTAATTAAGAAAATCTGTCCATAACCTTTTTAAAGGGAGTTCGGATTTTTTACTGAAGAGGGGTTTCATATGACATTCAGTTTATTCGCAACGCCAACGTGGTTTAATGGGATAGATCTTATATTTGATACTATCTCTTTGATTGTAGCATTTTTAATTGCCGGATATAGTTGGAAAATTTACCGTTTAAGTAAAGAAAACAAGTTCGGGTATTTTTCTTTCGCTTTTATCCTAATTGGTTTGGCTTTCCTTACAAAAATTGTCACGCAAGGATTAGTCTATTTTGAAAATTGGCGAAATACTGCAATGACTGTATTAATCCCAATTGTTGGAAGAACTACGGCCGGAGTAAATTACTCTGAATTATTTTTCAGAAGTGGATATTTCATTTTTATGATAACAATGCTTGGAGCGTGGTTATTGCTTTTCTTTGTTTCTCAGAAAAGGTCTGGAAGATTGCATCGTTATTATGACGTAAGCCAGATTGCTTTGTTTGTATATCTACTACTTTTAGTTACAACTGTAGCAAACTTAAGATATGCGGTATTCTATCTTACTAGTTCGGTAATACTTGGGATGACTGTTTTGAATTATTACAAAAATTACCTTGACACGGATAAACATTCAAGATCTTTTTTAGTTATGGCTGCATTTTTTGCTTTAACATTAGGAAACTTATTTTCGGTTTTCTTATTCTTGAATCCATTCTGGTATGTTGTAGGAGAAATATTCCTTTTGGTAGGATTCCTAATCTTACTTTATACTTATAGATCAATAACGAGAAATTAAAAATGACAGCAACACGAAGATCACGATTGGAATTGGTATTTGATATTCTTCTTTCTATTCAAAATAAAGGCGGAAAAATTAAACCAACCCACTTAATGTACAAATCTAATTTATCACATAAATTATTAAACAGTTACCTTGAAGAACTTCTTCAGAAAGGATTAGTTGAAGTAAAGGAAGAAGAACCAAAGAAAAGACGGCAGAAAATTAACAAGTTTATCCATATCACGGAAAAAGGTTTAGGATTCTTGGAGGAATTCCGGCGCATGAAAGAGTTTACCAATGCGTTCGGGTTATAATGAAAGACAGAATCATTGTCGGTGTGGATGAAGCAGGAAGGGGTCCTGTTCTTGGTCCGCTCGTAATGGTGGCATTGGCGTTTAAGGAAAATGATATCCAAAAGCTAGAATGGCTTGGTGTTAAGGATAGTAAACTTCTAAGTTCACAGGTTCGTGAAGAATTATTTGAAAGAATTAGGGAAATAGTTCATGATTTTAGAATTGAAGTGATTGAACCAGATGCAATCGATCTTTCTGTAAAATCTGAAAACACCAATTTAAATTGGTTGGAGGCTGAAACCTCAGCTCGTTTAGTTTCTGAACTTCATCCGGATAAAGTAATCATTGATTGTCCAAGTGTAAATATCCCTGCTTATAGAAATTATTTTGCAAATAAATTAAGTGAGGGGGTTAGAAATACCGCTGAATTAGTTGTGGAACATAAAGCTGATTTTAATCACATGGTTGTTGCTGCGGCATCTATCATTGCAAAGGTGATACGTGATAAATCTGTTGAAAGTATTCACCGAGAAATAGGAATAGATTTTGGTTCTGGTTACTTAACTGATCCAAAAACTCAAGATTTTTTAGAGAAGTATCATGAGACACATGCTGATTTATTCAGAAAAAGTTGGCGTTCTTATACCCGAATTGAAGAAAGGAAAAAACAGAAAACTCTTGGCGAGTTCTAATCAAAAGTCCAAATCTTTTTAAACTTTCTTTGTATACGTTCTATTATGGTAATTTTTACTAATGTTAATGAGGATAATATAGCTATTCTCCTTAGAAAAGGTTACACCATGGGTACAGTTAAAACTCAGTATGAAAAATTCAGGTTAAGCAAGAAAGGAGTAATTCTAATCCACTATACTTCTGGCAAATTATTATTGCAAGGCAAAGAGGATAAAGTGGATTATATCGCGGATGAATTGAAATCTTTAGGAATTGGAAAGGAAACAAGGAAAACTAATTTCAAAAAAGAAATCGGGTTAATGGTTGGAAGTGATGAAGCACTTAAAGGTGACACTTTTGGCGGAATTGTTGTTGCTGCAGTGCAAGCAAATGAGACGGATCGTCAGAAACTAATCGATTTAGGTGTTGCCGACAGCAAGTTGCTTAAAGATACTGAAATTATTTCTCTTGCCGGAAAGATAAAAGCGATGGTTACTTCAAAAGTAATTATCTGGTCTCCTGAAGAATATAATGCTAAAGAGGGGAATGTAACTAAATTATTGAATGATTTACATTCTCAAGTTGTAAAAGGTATGAAAGGCAAACATGTCGTTGACAAATATCCTGGTTGCAATGTTGGCGAGATTATTGAAATTAAAGCCGAATCACATTATGTGGAAGTTGCGGCAGCTTCAATTTTAGCTAGAGCAGCTGGTTTGGACCAGTTAGTTGGATTAAGTAAAAAAGCAGGGTTTGATGTTCCTAAAGGAAGCACTCATGTAAAGGGAGCTTTAGAATTGTTGAAGAAGAAAAAGCTACCTTTTGATAAATTTGTAAAGCTACATTTTAAGAACGTTGAAGGGTTTATGGGTAAGGGAATTTAAAATGCTGGAACAGCCTAAAATTACAGAAGAACAGAAAAAACAATTAGAAGAAAAACTAAAAAAAATGTCTCCGGAAGAGATTGCGGCTTTTCAAAAACAACAGTGTGTGTTCTGTAAAATTATTGACGGGAGCATTCCTTCCACGAAAATTTATGAGGACGATAGATGTATCGTGGTATTAGATATTAATCCTTCTACGAAAGGTCACGTTTTGCTTATTCCTAAACATCATTATGCAATTATGCCTCAAGTATCCGATGAAGATCTAGGCCACCTATTTGTTGTTGCCAAAAAGTTGTCCCAAATTTTACTAAAAGGATTAAAAGTAAGTGGAACAAATATCTTCATTGCAAATGGTCCGGCTGCTGGACAACGTGCTCAACATTTCTTAATTCATATTATCCCGCGGAAAGAGGGTGATAAACTTTTACCTGTTAAAGAAAAGATAATCGATCATGACATGCAGGAAAAAGTAAAATTAGCGATTGAACGTTCTTTAAATAAATTACTGGGAGTGAAAAGTGTTACTTCCCCAAAAGTTGAAGTAGAAAAAAAACCGGCAGTTATAGATGCCGATTTAGATGTTGAAGAAATTTTTGGTTCAAAAAATAAAGACAAATTTGAAGAACAAGATGACGAATTGGAAGAAGATTCAGAAGACTCAGAGGAAAAAGAAGGGGGAGCCAATCTCGACGAGATAGCTAATTTATTCAAATAAAATGGTCTGCGAATTTTGTGAAATCCTTGAACGGAAAAGTGGAAAAGAACAAATTCTCTTTGAAGATCAGGATGTAGTTATTGCAGTAAGAGATTCGGTTTTAACTCCGGGCCAAATTACAGTTTTCCCTAAGAAACACGTGCCAATTCTCGAAACTGTTGAAGATTCAATTTTGAAAAGATGTGCGGTACTTGTAAATAAGGTAAGCATGGCTGTTTTTGAAAGTTTTGGCAGTGGTGGAACTAATATTCTGGTTAAGAATGGTTTAGGCGCTGGTCAAATCATGCCTCATTTTGGAATTGAAATTATTCCAAGACAGGAAGGAGATGGACTCGAATTAGCGTGGGACGGCAATCCGTTAGCAGAAGATGAACAAGAATTAACGCTTCATTTATTACAGGAAGCTTTTGCTTCTTTAAATAGACCGGATGAAGTTAAACCAGAAGAAAAGAAAGTGTTAAAACAGAAGAAGGGCGAAGACAATTATTTAGTGAAATCTCAAAGAAGAATTCCTTAACCGAACAGTTGTTTAATTATTTCTTTTGCTTCTTCAATCTGGGCATTACTTATTCTCGGTCCTTGAGATGTGTTTTCGGGATTAGATTTTATCGAGTAAATTCTTTCTTCCAATAAACATTGTTTTTTCATGCCTTCCGGAACATCTGGTTTTATCCCGATTGCTTGTTCTATATCTACCGGAAATTTTCCTGGATCAGCTGTTTCATAGATTACTGCCATATCGTTAGGATTACTCTCTCTAAACAATTCTAATGCTCTCCATCCTACTGAACCGTGTGGGTCTAATATAATCCCATAAACATCAAACACCATTCTCATGGTCTCATAATGTTGTTGGTTATTTACACTCACCGAAAAAATATCTCTGCGCATAGCTTCCATATCTGGCATTCGAGTAATAACTCCCGGTTGAGTTACTTTCTTAGTTATTGGATCACGTATATCATGCATGTGACCTTCATAAAAATCAATAAGCCTGGCAAGGTTACTTGGATGAGAAACAATCATTGCTGATGATGGGGAAGATACTGAAGGATGGATTTCATACTTTCCGGTAGTTAAGAAATCGGGAAATTCTTTATTCTCGTTAACTCCACAAACTATCTTTGAAATCGGTAGGCCCATCTCTTTCGCGATTGCGGTGCCCATCATGTCACCAAAGTTCCCGGATGGAATACTTGCAACGAAAGGTTTATTGATCTTTGAATAAGCAAAAAAAGGGTATACTGCTTGAGGTAATAATCTTCCAAGACTAATTGAATTTGCGGAAGTAAATCTTTCAGAATCTCCAAAGACCTCCGCGGCAAATTCTTTACCTCCTAATAGTATCTTTGCTAAGGATTGGCAAACATCAAAATCTCCATTCACTTCAAAGGCATAAACATTACCTTGTAAAGTGGTCATTTGCCTTCTTTGTCCTTCGCTGATAGATCCTTTCGGAAAGAAAACGATATTATCAATTTTATCTAGGTTATGTAAGGCATCAGCAACTGCTCCACCTGTATCTCCACTGGTGGCAACTACAACTGTTCTTCTTAGATTTCTTTTTGTTAGAAAATAATTAAGAGTTCTTCCAAAGAATCTGGCTGCGTAATCTTTAAAAGAATAAGTCGGTCCGTTAGTTAACCACAGAATGTAAGTATTATCATCTACTTTCTGAACTGTGGTAGGGATTTTAGAATTATCGTAAGCATTGCTTAATATTTTTTTTAAATCATTTCTTGGTATCTCCTCACTTAAAAAATAATTCAATACTCTAAAAGCGATATCAGCATAACTCATTGAAGACATCTCATCTATCTCTTCTTTGGAAAATCTAGGAATATCTTCCCTTGAAATCATATATAACCCGAAGTCATCTGGTTGGCCTTTTAGAAGCGCTTCTTCAAATGAAACTTTAGCAGATTTATCATTTGTGCTGTAATATTTCGGCATGAAAAAATAGATTAAATGTGCTTTATAAGTCTTATTGAATTATTCTGACATCTTGTCTTTGATAGATCTCACTTCATCCATCCAAGCATATAGTAGATTTATGTAAGCTTCATTTGCAGCAGTGTCATATGCGTAGAAAGGATCTTGTTGCCTATTATATTTTTCATGTCTTGGATCTAAGTTATTATAATGCCAAGCTGCATGTGTAAATTCGTGAACTAAAATGCGTATTGATCTTCTTAGACGATCCCCGGCTCGTGTCGTTGCTTGTCCGATCATATGGTAACCGTCTTCTAAACCAAATTTCGTCATTATCTCTTCAGCTTTTTTTAGGTCAAATTCAGAATTTTCATCTAATAAATATTTATTTCTTAGAAAATCAATAGCAAAAGGATAAAAATATGGTTCGTTAAGAACAATAAATTGGCCATCATAACCCCAGCTCGCAACACCCCCCGTTTTTTCACGTCTTCCGCAAATAATTGGAACTTGATTACTTACGATCAAATCTAAAACTTCTGAAGCTGGTACTTGCTGTATTTGCGGATCAACAGTATCTTCAATAGTTTTTTGTATCTCAATTCGATGATTAGAAATAACTTTAATAGAACTGTCTATATATTCCTGAATTTCTTGATGACAGGTAAACTTTTCATCCCAGTATGTTTTTTTATTTTCGTGATAATCTGGATTTTCTTCAACATATCCACATCCTGATAAAGTTAATCCAGATATAAGGGCGATTCTTTTAATAAATGCTTTCAACATCTATGATTACTGGTTGGGATGTTTTATAAATTTTCTCTAAAATGCCTTTCTATGATTTCTCACAAACCTTTATAAATCAACTTCCCAGCAAAACTCTCATGAAAATAGAATGCTATCCTTATGATTTCCAGTACAAAATAGAAGACGGGAAAACTTATGTCCAGCTATTTAGCATTCTAAAAAATGGAGAAAAAATTTGTGTTAAACATCAACATAATCCTCATTTCTTTGCAAGTTTAGAAAATGTAAAAAAAGAAGAATTTTTCAAACGGCTAGATACTCTTTCAGTAGAACGGTTAAAGAATCCGGCTAAAGTATTAAAGTACGAAGAAGTTGAATTGGATCTTCTTGGAAAGAAAAAACCGTTTCTTAAAATCACTGCTAATTATCCCAAAGCTGTTCCATTGTTAGCCACAGAAATTGAATCTTGGAACATTGTTTGTTACGAAAGAGATATTCTCTTCATTCATCGTTATCTGCGTGATTTTAATATCACTCCGATGACTCTGGTTGAAGTCGAGGGAAAGTATCAAGATGACTCTTCTTTACGGGTACCTTCTTTTTTGGCTGATTCAATCAAAGTGATTCTAGATGAACCAAAAAAAGATTGGAAAATTCTTGCCCTTGACATTGAAACATATGCAAAAAAGAAAGAAATAAATCCTCAAAAAAATCCGATTTTAATGGTATCATTCTACGGAGAATATCACGGGAAAGAATTTAGAAAGGTTATTACCTGGAAAAATTTCAATCATGAATTAGATTATGTTGAACATGTTCAAGATGAAACTGAACTTCTTAGAAGTATAGGTGATGTACTTAAAGAATATAACCCAGACATATTAACCGGATACTTTTCTGATGGGTTTGATCTGCCATATATTCAAGTGAGGGCGGAAAAACATAAAGTACGTCTTAATTGGGGATTGGATGGAACTGAATTGATTGTAAGGCAAGGGCAAGGATTTAGGGATGCTGAATGTAAAATACCCGGTATTCTTCATTTGGACATATTAAAATTTATAAAAAATATTTTTGGTAAAGATCTTAAAACTGATTCTTTTACTTTAAACAATGTTGCTGGCGAATTATTGAATCATCATAAGCATGATGTTAACCTTGATAATCTGGCCCACATCTGGGACAATGAACCAGAAAAATTAACGGAATTCTGTGCATATAACTTACAAGATTCTCATTTAACGTATAACCTATGTGCTCTTCTCCTTCCAGATATGTTAGAATTTACAACAATCGTCTCTTTGCCAACTAATGACGTTATCAGGATGAAATTTAGTCGGTTAGTTGAGAGTTATATCATGCATAAAGCTGTTAATGAAAATGTGATAACTCCAAATAAACCAAGTGATCATGAAATTAGTCAAAGAATGAATGAGTCAATTCAAGGAGCTTTTGTTTATCAGCCAATACCGGGGATGTATAAAGACATTGCTGTTTTTGATTTCAGGTCTCTTTATCCAACAATAATCACTGCTCATAACATTAGCCCGGAAGGGTTCAGATGTAATTGTTGTAAAGATAGAAAACATGTTCCAGGCAAGGAAGAGTATTGGTTCTGCCAGGAAGAAAAGAAGTTTCTACCAACGGTTCTTGAAGAACTAATCATTCGAAGATCAACGTTAAAAGAAAAAATTAAAGAACTGAAGAATAAAGGTGATGACACTAAAGTTCTGGAAGCACGGTCGTATGCCCTTAAGATTTTAGCCAATTCATTCTATGGATATCTTGGATTCTATGCAGCAAGATGGTATTGTATAGAATGTGCGGCTTCAACTACCGCTTTTGCTCGTGATTATATCCAAAGAACTATTAGTGATGCCGAAAAAGAAGGTTTTAAAGTAATTTATGCTGATACTGATAGTTGTTTTTTAGTTCTTGGTGAGAAAATTTTGGAAGATGCAATGAACTTTATGGGAAATGTAAACAGAACTCTTCCTGGGCTGATGGAATTAGAATATGAAGGTTATTTCCCGAGGGGTATTTTTGTAGGAATAAAAGGAAAAGATATTGGTGCAAAGAAAAAATATGCTCTTCTTCGTGAAAATGGAACTACTAAAATTACTGGATTTGAAATGGTTAGAAGAAATTGGTCTCTATTTGCAAAAGAAGTTCAAGAAGAGATTCTTAAATTGGTTCTTTCTGAAAAAAATAAGGAAGCCTTAATTTATATTAAACAAAAAATTGAAGAATTAAAAGAAGGTAAAGTTCCATTAAAAAAATTAGTTCTTAAGACTCAACTTACTCGCGAGATTTCTCAGTATAAATCAATTGGTCCACATGTAGTTGTAGCTATGAAATTGGCAGAGAAAGGTGAACCAGTTATACCTGGTACAGTTGTAAGATACATCATAACTAATGGTTCTGGTTTGGTTAGAGAGAGAGCACAAATTCCGGAAGAATGTAAGGAAGGCGAGTACGACGCGGAATATTATCTCAATCATCAGTTATTGCCAGCGGTATCAAGCATTTTTTTGGTTCTCGGTTATTCTGAAGAAAATTTACTTGGGAAAGCTGAACAAAAAGGATTAGGGGACTTTTTTTAGTTAAACTTAAATCTCCCGTTTTCACAATTTAAATAATATTAGAATAATATTGATTAAGATTATTTAATATCAATCACCCAACATTTACACTTTCAAATCCATCGGAAACAAATAATTCTGAACTGCCAGTAACCATTCCGGTTAAAAGACTACCTTGGTTCAACTTAAATGAGGAGGAAACTACTTTTAATCCATCAATAAATAAAACTTGTTCGCCGTCTTTCTTAAACGTATAAACTAATTGTGTTTTAATCCCATTAAACAAAAAGACGTCTTCAGCTACCATCGGTGGTGTTCCGGTCACTAATTTATGTTCCTCAGAATAATATTTAATTGCAAATCCGGGAAGTTTCTTAGATGCAAAAAGTAAAACAATTGAGTCAATGGGTTCTTTAAAATAGTTTTCATTGAGAATTCCAGAAAAAGTTCCTGCTTCAGTAGTAGGAAAGTCAATTGGATAACTGTTTAGAGTTTCATCAATTGGTGGGGTGGCTTCGATTAAGAGATTATCTTCCGAATTTGTTAACCAGAAAGCAAAGGAAGCAGATAGCACAATCACAACCAAAGCAACATGCAATCCTAGCGAGAGTTTTTTCTTTCTTCCTTTTTTTTTCACCATCTTTACTGAAAGTAATTAATTGAGATTTAAAAAGTTTGTGTTGAAGCCATTGAAGCTATAACTGCAAATATAACTGCAGATATCTTTATATACTTTTAATAGTCTTTATAAACCATGGATATTGGTGGACAAGCAGTCATACAAGGCATTATGATGCGAAACAAGGAAAAATTCTCTGTAGCTGTAAGATTGCCTAACGGTAAGATCAAAATAAAAACTGAGAGAAGCACATATTTCCCAAAGTTCTTCAACGTATTCTTTGTTCGGGGAATGGTCGGACTAATGTATACTCTTTATGATGGCATCCGAGCATTAATTTGGAGTAGTAATCAGCATGCGGATAAACATGAAAAATTATCTAAGAAAGAAATTATCGGAACTATCTTTGTTTCTTTTTTAGCATCCATCATCTTCTTTATAGGTTTGCCATTTCTGGCTGCTCATTTAATTAATTCAGGAGATTTTTGGTTTGACATTTTAGATGGGATATTTAGAGTATTACTTTTTATTGGGTATCTTCTAGCAATCTCTAGAATAGAAGATGTTAAAACTTTGTTTCAATACCATGGAGCTGAACATAAATCTATTTTTTGTTACGAGCAGGGAAAAGAACTTACTGTAAAAAATGTTAAAGATTGTTCTCGTTTCCATCCACGTTGTGGAACAACATTCCTATTCGTATTAATTCTTCTTTCAATCTTTATCTTCACTTTAATCCCCGGAGCATGGTGGATGAAATTACTTGGAAGGATTGTTCTTCTTCCGATTATATCTGGGATTGGTTATGAAATAATTAAATTTGCAGGAAAATATTCTAATAATGTTATTATGAAAACACTGATTGCTCCGGGTTTATGGCTTCAGAGAATCACGACCAAAGAACCTACCGACGAACAATTAGAAGTAGGAATTGCTTCATTGAAAGCAGTTTTAAATTAATCTATTTTTAGAATGATTATGGACTCATCTATTTCTTTGATAATGACCTATTTTATCATTTACCGCCCTATAGAAATTCCAGCTCGGCATTCGATCATGACCTATCCAATACGTTTCCCAGTTTCCGGTTTCTAGGAAACTCAAATGATGAAGAATTGTTGGTTTATTTGATTTAAGTTTAGTTTGAATTTCAACCAACCTTTTATGAGAAGAACTGACTGTTCTTGGTCCATTCCTTTTTGCGGAATAATAAATTAATTTGGTAATATCGTCTTCAGAAACAATTCCGGGTAATTCTTTCATTAAATTAATTCCAATTTGTTCATCATAACCCCCAGAAACCGGCTTAAGTACACATTTATCATAAGTATCAATGCCGTCAACGATAAAAGCTCCAAGGAAAGCTGATTGGGCAGCTATATCTCCAATTTCTTGGTAAAACAATCCAGCAAAAATAAAGGCTGTGTCATCGGAAGTGCCGTCACCTTTTTTTCTTCTAATATAAGCTGGTTCGGCTCCAGGATGACTCTCCTCTACAATAATTCCTTTTGCCCTAAGGTCTTCAATATCTTTATCAGTAAATTCTTCATGAGCTAACCGATCAAAACCTAGAAAATTCCATTGAAGAACTTTATCTTTAATTACGGGATACATTTCTCCCCCGCCAATTAAGATGGGTTGATTTTCAATTGTTAATGGATGTTTTTCAATAGTTTTCATTCTCCATCCATAATTATCCATGCATGCTGCAAGAGTCATACCTTTCAAGGCATATTCTGGATCTATTTTATATTTTTTAAGACAATTAACTCCCAACAAAGGTCTTCCTTTTAATGTTAAATCATTTACTTGTCCTTTCTTTGCTAATTCTACCCATTCAAAGACGTCATCGATAAGACCCTGACGAATAGCTTTTGTAGCAGTAACATCCATTCCAGCAGCAGCAATTATATCTGGCAGAGTTACATGTGGGTAAGATATACCTTCTCTGTGAAATCTTTGATGGCCGTTTTGAGCATGGCCTAGAACCGATTGCACGACTAAAACATTTCTAAGACTTTCATCGATAGCGAGAGAACATTTATTTAAGGTTTCTTCTAAATCTTCAGAAACTAATCTTCTAAAAACAGGATCGCTAGAATCAGCTACACCTAATTTAGGTTCAGAATCATCCGGCATTATTTTAATATGATCTGGGGATTTATAAACGTTTTGTTGTCATTGATGATACAGAATTTACTCTATTCTACGATTGTAACATGACCTTCTTTCCTTATCCGGATAATGTTATCAACGAAACTTTCTATTTTGTTCTCATGAGATACAATGATTGTCTGCTTTAGATTTAGCCTATCTAGAACATCTCTAACTTTATCCAATTGTTCGGTGCTAAAACCATCTGTTGGTTCATCAAGAATTAGAATGTCCTTTGTTTTAATATCATGGACAACATCGTTTATAACCCTATTTAAGGCAAGTCTGTAAGCGAGAGAAGCCGAGGTTTTTTCCCCTCCGCTTAAATTCTGGAAAGCAATTTCATAACCATTCTGTTCAATAAGTGGCGAAAAAGTTCCATCAATTCTTGCGGTGATTTCTTCTCCATCAATAAGGATTGTAAACCATTCCTGGAAAAACTGGTTGAAACTGCCATGGATTGTTGCAAGAACATGTTTCTCAAGAGTATATGTTAACCGCAGGAAATATTCTTCCAGCCAGTGATAAGTTTCCTGAATTTTAATTAATCTAGTTTTTTCAGCAGTTATCTTCGAGATCTGCAAATTTAATTGTTCTTCGTGCTTAGTTATTCCGTTAATTTCAGTTTTAATTTGGTTTTCTTGAAGAGACTTCTTCCTCTCTTCTTCCTGTAAATTAATTAGATCTTTTCTTTCTTCAATAATTCCTTCTGTGGGATTCTCTTTAGACTTTAACTCTTCTTGAATAACATTTAATTCTTGGATCAATCTCTCTCTTTTCTGTTGCAATTCTTTTACTTGTATTTCATTATCTTGATGATTCTTATTCAGCATTTCCTGTTTTGTTAATAGTCGTAATCCCCTCTGCTTCTCATCTATTCTTTTTGCAATATCTTCAACAGTTGATTTATTCTCTAACTCTTGAATCTGGCTCATCATTTTATTATTTTCTTGAGCGAGGGATATCAGGCGTAGTTTCTTCTCAGAGATTAAACTTTGCATTTCTCTTAATTGTTTTAATTCTATTCTGGTCCTAGTTAGCGTATTTTCCGCTAGAAAGATTTCTTCTAATCTTTTCTGAACATCTTCATGCTGGGTATGGATCTGAGACCGTTTCTTCTCAAATTCAAACAAGAGGTTTTCTGCACGTGAAATCTTTTCTCCCTCTTGGGTTTGCATTAAGGTTTTATGATCCTCCTGAACTTTTTGTAAACAAGTGGGACAAGTATCTAAAGCACCGATCTTTTCATGTGTGTGTCTTGCTTGTTCTAAAATCGTCTTATTTTTGGTTATAATCTCCTGAGTCTGTTGGAACAATTCATCCAGTTGTTTCTTTTTTTCAATAAATTCATTTTTCTTGCCAATTTTTTCTTCCAATTCTTGGTGGATTGTTTCTTTCTCAGCAATCGTAGCCGTTTTTTCAGTAATTTCTTTTAATTCTAATTGTTCTTTTTGAATTGATGATTGGAGGTGACCAATTCTTTCTTTTAATGAAGTATTCTGTTCAAATATTTTTTTTCTTTCTTCTTCCAGAATTTTTATTTCATTAATCAGTTGTTCAGAAGTACTTTCAAAAGGAATAGATAACAAGGTAAGTTCTTTGTATGTTTGTTGTTGCCGCTGTTGGGCTTGGATAAATTGTTCTTCTACTGATTGAAATAAAGCCTGAGTCGTTTTTACTTTCTGTTGAAGAGTAACATAACCTTGTTGTTGTTGTTCTTTTGCTTCAATGTTTTTTCTTTTTTCGATGATTCTTTGCTGAAGAATAGACAGTTCAGGCATGATGGTAGCAAATAGTTTTTTCTTTTCTTCTTTCTCCAAATTGTATTTCTGTAATTGTTGCTGTAATTCCACTAGCGGTTCGATTCTAGCTTCAGTAACAGCAATTGTCATTCTCATTTGTTTAAGGAATATTTGAAGATTTTCTCTGATATTTTTGTATTTATCGATGTTGAATATTTTTCTCAATACATCCAATCTGGTTTCTGGACTTTCTTGAAGAATGAATTTCATCTCTTCTTGTGGGGTGTAAACGGTGTAGCGAAAAAGATAATTTTTATTTTTAGTAAGAACATCATCTGGATATCCTAAAGCAGTAAGAATCTCAGATTTTAATTCAATTGGCATCAGTTCTTTTTTAATACCATCTTTAATGATATAACCGGAAGGTTGTTTTATTCCGGTTTTATCTTTTTTCAAATTTCTTTTAATGATTAAATCTTGATTATTAACTATTAAATGAAGTTCAACCGAACCTTCTGCGGTTCCTTTCCTAAGAAGAAGTTCTCCCGGAAGATCTGGTCTTGACGTTCCAAAAAGAGCAAATTCAATTGCTAAGAGAATTGTTGATTTACCACAACCAATGTCTCCAGATAAAACAGTTGAACCGTTTGGAAAGGTTATAGTGTCACTTATATAAGACCTGATATTATGCAGTTTTATCTCTCGGAGAAGCATGATTAAAAGAAAAAAAAGATCTTTATAGGGATTTATACGATATGATATATAGGTCGTGTAAGAACAATCGTTATTAAAGGGTTCTTGTTTATCTAAATCATGAATCGAAAAGAGGTTGCATCAAATTATTTCCTTGGGAAAATTCTCGGTTTTTTTGCTCCAATGAATGGTGGAAAAACACAGGCGGTCATAGATGAATTAGATCGAGCAAAATACTATGGATTAACTACCAGAGCATATAATCCAGCAAGTAATACTCGAGAACTGGATGCTATTGTTGTTGATGGGAAAAAGCGTTATCCTGCTAAAACGGTGGGGAGTATAGCGGAATTGCGCGATGATCTTGATAACAAGGTTAATCGGGATGTTAACATGATTGCAATCGATGAGATAAACCTATTTTGTCTTTCTGAAGAACAAACTAGAGAAACATTAAACTTGATGTCTTGGTGTAAGGGAAACGATAAAGCATTACTTCTTTCTGGTTTATTGTATGATTTCCGTCATCTTCCTTTTGGACAGGTTCATGCAATTTTGCCTTATGTAGATATTAAATCAGATGAAAAACCGGCATGTATGGGGGTAAGTCTTGTTGATGGTCCGTGTAAAAATACAGCTCAGCATACTCAGAGAGTTTGGTCAATGGATTTTTTGGAGGAGATGAGTTTAGGGAACGAACTTAAGACTTTTGGGAAGTTTTGTTTTCAGGATAAATCTTTGAAAGTTTTGACAGATTATGTTGCTGCTCCGTTTTTTGATAAGACTTTAAGGATAGAAGAAACAAATGACGGCAGAGTAAAATATCTTCCTGTTTGTACGGACTGTGCAGACATTCCTTTTAAGGATGAAACCGTTGCGGTTTACAATTCAATTGTCCAAGGTGATGCTACTTTTGGTGATGTTGGACGTCCAGAATTATCGGCAGCCATTTTCAAATTTCTAGAAGAAGAGAATTGGGTACGAAGAGACAATTCTGGGACACTTAGAGCCGTTCCATTTTACCGGAATATTGTTGGTGGATTTAGTACCAAGTAAATCCAGCTAATCCAGAATCTTCTTCCTAAAGATTTTTAACTACAGATGATTATTAGACACCTATGGATGGTGACGAGTTTCTTAGGTATTGTACTCTCTATTCTGTAGATGAAAAAGTTCTTTTCTCTAAAGCTATTTCTCTTGCTAAAGAGTTATTTTCTAACAAGAAAAGATTGGCTGGGGATACGCGATATGATCATAATCTTCGGGTAGCCTTAATTTTAGTAGAAAATAAATCTGATCCTTCAACTATTGTTGCCAGTCTTCTTCATGGTATTCTTGAATATAAAGTTGAAGACGAGGTGGTTAAAGAGTTTGGAAAAGAGATATTTCATCTTCTTAAGGAGGTGGAAGAACATAAAGATTTGAAATTAAAAAATACAAATCTGGAAGCCGAAACTTTACGTAAAATTCTATTAACCACGTTAAAAGATATGCGGGTTATATTTATCCGTCTTGCTAAGAAGATTGATAATCTACGTACGATTGAAGTTCTTCCGTTAGAAGATCAAAAAAGAATTGCTGAAGAAGTTTTGTCGGTCTATTCTCCGCTTGCTTATCGGTTAGGTATGGAAAAAATAAAAGTTCAGTTAGAAGATTTAACTTTAAAGATTCTTCATCCAGATTATTATCAAGAAATAACTTCCTACTTAGAAGAATCTAGAGAAGAGAGGGAGAAAAAAATTGATGATGCAATATCTCAAATTAATAATGTCTGTAATGGTAAAGTGGTTATATCTAAAATAAAAGGCAGACCTAAGAATTTGTATAGCATTTATCGTAAACTTACAAAACTTAATACTCCATTAAAAGAACAGTATGACCTTTTGGGAATCAGGATTATCGTGGAAGATGTTAAGGATTGTTATACTGTGTTAGGTTTACTTCATCAGAATTTTGAACCGATGGAAGGGAGATTAAAAGATTACATCGCCAACCCTAAACCAAATTTTTACAGATCGATTCATACGGGGTTAACTCTGCCTAACGAGAATGTAGTTGAAGTTCAAATTAGGACTAAAGAGATGGATGAATTTGCTGAGGAAGGTTTAGCTGCCCATTGGAGATATAAGGGGATAAAGTCAGATCAGAATTTTGAGAAAAAAATGGCTTGGCTTAAGGGGGTTCTGGATCTCCAGAAAGACCAAAAAGAATTTTTAGAGACGGTAAAAGTGGATGTTTTTGGTGACAAAATTTATTGTTACACTCCTAAGGGTGATGTCAAAGAACTTCCAGTTAAGGCCACTTTACTTGATTTTGCTTACATGGTTCATGAGCAAATAGGTAATAGAGCAGTTGCTGGAAGAGTTAACGGAAAATTCGTTCCATTAAAACAGGTACTTCAAGCAGGTGATGTTATTGAAATTATCATTAACAAAAATCAACGTCCTAGGCGGAATTGGTTGAAAATAGTTACATCTGCAAAATCACGGCAGAAAATTAGGAAGTCTCTTAAGGAACATGAAGAACTAGCTCCATCTCATTTCCGTCTTATTGCTGATAAAGTAAAGGAAGACGTAGGTCTTCTCACGGAATCTTCAGATTTTCAGAACGCAACTTGTACTTTAGCGAAATGTTGTCAGGCAATTCCAGGTGATTCAATAATTGGAATTGTTACTAAGCGACGTATCATCTCGGTCCATAAAAAAGATTGTCGTGCGGCATTGAAGGAAGAAAACCGATGGGTTCCAGTACAATGGAGAGAAACGTTTAATCAAAAAATCAGATTCTATGTTGATGCTAAAGAGAGGGCTGGGTTGCTTGCGGATTTACTTCACACAATTGCTACGGCGGGGTTTGAAGTTAAGGAAGCGAAAGCTAAATTACGGGGGCAGGATGTTGCGGAATGCTCATTTTTAGTAATCCCGAGAGATTTAGAAGGTTTAAAGCAGATGGTTCTTCGAGTGCAGAAAGTAATTGGTGTCCATAAAATATTCTTTGATTAAAAAAAATCATTTAATCAACTTAATCAAATCAACAACTCGACAGCTGTATCCCCATTCATTATCATACCAAGCAACTACCTTAAGAATTCTTCTATCAACCACATTAGTTAATTTAGAGTCAAAGATTGCTGAATGCGGGTTATGAATAATATCTGATGAAACTAATTCTCCTTCAGAATATTCAATAATACCTTTCATTTCTTTTCTAGCCATATTCTTGAAAATTTTATTAACATCTTCTTTAGTGATGTCTTTATTAGTTTCAATCGTAAAATCTGTTACACTTCCGTCAGCTACGGGAACTCTGAATGCCAATCCTCTAACTTTTCCACTCAATTCTGGAATGGCTTGCACGGCAGCAACATCTGCTCCAGTGGAGGTAGGTATAATATTCATGGCAGCTGCTCGCGATCTTCGTAAATCTTTATCTGGACCATCAACTAGTTTTTGAGTAGCAGTATAAGCATGGATAGTTGTAAAGAAACATCTTTTAATCCCAATTTTATCTTCGATGACTTTTAATATTGGTGCAACGCAATTTGTGGTACATGATCCATTAGAAATGATTTTATGTATCTTGGAATCATATGTTTTTTCGTTAACTCCTAAAACAATTGTGGTGGTATTAGTTGGGCAAACTTTTTCAGCTTGACATTTACAAGGGGCGGAAATAAGAACTCTTTTTGCTCCAGCTTTAAGATGAGCGGCTGCTTTTATTGGATCGGTAAAATGGCCGGTACTTTCTATCACTACATCGATCCCAAGTTTTTTCCAAGGTAATTTTTTTGGTTCCGTTTGGGATAGAACAAGGACTTTCTTTTTTCCAATTATTAAGGACTTCTCAGAAGCTTTTACTATGTGTTCAAATACACCATGGATAGAATCATATTGAAGAAGATGAGCTAGAGTTTGATTATCGGTAAGGTCGTTGACGGCTACGATATTTATTTTAGGATCATTCCAGGCAGCTCTAAGAACCATTCGTCCAATGCGACCAAAACCATTGATAGCTACTCTTACCATATTCACCTCTTTTACATTTGATAAGGTGGTTATCGTTTATATAGTTTGTGGGGGGGTCTTTATTTCAGAATCTTTATAAAGATTTTATTTTTAAGAGATAAGGGTGTTATAATGGCAGTAGAAATAATAACTAAAGAAGAATATTTTAATCTCGAAAGAGATCTTGAATTTGTGACAATAATATCTTCACAACCAAGGGTGGTTGATCCAACCTTTGGAACTAGAAGTATTGCGGAGATTTATGATAGAGAAAAAAATTTCACTGCATTGTGTGATTTAGCTGTTAAAGAAGGTGGACATTACCTTTTAGAAATGTCTTGTGCGGATTATTTTAGGGAATGTTTTAATCGCGAAATTAAACCAATCCCTACGTCTAACAATGTTAATCGAGTATTTGGTGTTGTTTATAAGAAGAAGGATTAAGACAAAAGACAGCCTAAACTCTTTTAAAGTACCTTTATTTTTCTTATTACATGGATAATCTAGAACCGATACCATCAACGGAGAACATTGAATTTAAAAAAGGATTTATCGAGAGATATACTGCTTTAACAGATTGGGAACAATTTAAAAAATATAGTCTTTGTTTTCTTCGAAGAAGTATCAGGGTAAACACATTACGAACTTCTATCGCTGAAGTTAAGAAAAGTATCGAAGCTAAAGGATGGAAATTAGAACAAATACCTTGGTGTAAAGAAGGGTTCTGGGTATCTAATCCTGAAAGAAAAGATGTTGGCAATTTATTGGAACATAAAGTGGGTAAAGTTTATGTCCAGGAAGCAGCTTCAATGATTCCCCCGTTAGTTCTTCAACCTAAACCGGGCGATATTGTTCTTGATATGTGTGCATCACCAGGAAGTAAAACTACTCAAATGGCAGCAATGATGGAAAATACCGGGGTATTGATAGCTAATGATTACAAAGGTTTACGTTTACAATCGTTGGGAATAAATCTTCAAAGAGCAGGATTAATTAATAGCGTGATTACTTTAATGCATGGGAAAAGATTTTATGGTTATCAATTTGACAAAATTTTGGTTGATGCTCCTTGTAGTGGAACCGGAACGATACGTAAAAGTCTTAAAACAATTCGGATCTGGAATGCAGGCATGATTACTAAACTTGCTAAACATCAGAAAGAACTCTTAGAAAATGCTTTTAATAATCTTAAACCGGGTGGAGAAATAGTTTATTCTACCTGTTCAGTAGAGCCAGAAGAAGATGAGGGGGTAGTTAATTACTTATTAAAAAAGTTCCCGGAAGCAGACATAGTAAAAGTTAAACTTCCCGGATTGAAGACGTCTCCGCCAGTTATGGAATTTAGCGGTGAAAAATATGACTCTCGAATAAAAAATTCACTTAGAATCTGGCCACAGGATAATGATACCGAAGGATTCTTTGTCTGTAAAATTATTAAGAAAGTATAAACCACATCTAAACAATCACAATCTTTTAATACCCCCTGTTAGCTTCACCTTCTATGTTTGGCTTACCTGAAGAAATAAGAACCTCAGTAGATAAATATAAAGCTCATTTTCATAAAATCCTGAAGGGTTCACTCAAATTAAAAAATGAGGAAGTCCTAATTATAAGTGATCATGGGAATGATAAAAATACGCTATCTTCAATGCTAGGATATGGTTATTATATTGGAGCTAAAGATAAAAACCGAAATGTTACCTTACTTTTCCAGGAAGTAAAGAAGGGGTTTATGTTTGCTGATGATCACGTAGTTAAAGCCATGCAACAACTTCCAGAGGGAAGTATTGTTATCGTTGCAGTTTCAAATAAACTTGGAAGATTTGGGGAAGAAAACAGTTTTCGTCATTTCTGTCGTGAAAAAAATCACCGATTCCTTTCTGCTACTGGTTTGGGCGATGTACAAATAAACCATTTCAATCTATTCATGGATGCGATGGGTATCGGTTATAAGAGAATGAAGAAAAGAGGAAATGTTATTAAAAAAGCTTGGGATAAAGCAAAAGAAATTAGGGTAAAAACCGAGGCCGGAACAGATTTACGATTTAATGTGGAAGGAATGCAAGCTATTGTAAATATTGGGGAATATCATTCTCCCGGCATGGGCGGTAATATGCCTGCTGGCGAGGTTTATATCCCTCCAAAGGGTATGGATGGGGTTGAAGGAATTCTGATTATAGATGGAAGTTTGAAGACTGAAAATGGAGCAATATTGATAGATGAACCAGTTAAATTGACTATCGAGAAAGGAAAGGTAGTAAATGTAGAAGGTAAATACGCTCATCTATTGCAGCAGACATTTCAGAAATTTGAAGATAGAGCGAAATATCCAGAAAGGGTACGTCAAGTTTGCGAATTGGGGATTGGAATTAATCCTGGCGCGGTACTTATTGGTTCAATGATAATGGACGAAAAAGTAATGGGGACCGGTCACGTTGCCATGGGAAGTAATTATTGGTTTGGTGGTGAAATTAAAACGGTGTATCATGGTGACCAGGTATTTAAAAGTCCAATTTTCTATGTTGATGGGGAAAAGATGGAGTTCTAATCACGAGTACTCAAGAGTTAAAAACAAGGTTTATATAATTCCGTTACTTACTTATAACATTCCCAACCGTGGTATCAAAACACGATAAACATATTGAATCATTGTGCGACAAATTACGTAGTGAATATGATCTAATTCTCTGTAACGTTCCGTTATATTCCAGTAGAAGAAGGAGAGTTGCTGAGATTGATATTCTTGGCGTTAATGAAAAATACTGTGATGTATTTGAAGTAAAATGTAGTCATAGAATAACTAAAGCTCGAAAACAATTGAATAAGATTCGTCGATTAATGTCCGGTGTGCGCCATACTTTTTTCTATTGCGGAAATTCAGAAGAATTAGTTAAAATCAAACCGCGATGATTTCTGTGATTTATTTAACTCGTCCTTTAAATTCTTCATTTTCCGTATTAATTATTGTTGAGGGCTTACCTTTTTTTTCACCTTCATAAATCATAAAATCTACGCCCATCTCAACATCCTTATCAAGAGTTTCAAGAGAAACCATGAATGGCTCGCCAGTTTTATTTGCAGAGGTGGTAATTATTGGATGATTTAAATCCTTAACAACCATAGAGAACCAATGATCGGGAATACGTACTCCAACATATTCGGTATTGGTAATATTATCTGCAATAACTTTTTCCTTTAATTTAACAATTAATGTATACGGGCCAGGAAGATACTTTAGCCATTTTTCATCAACAATACAATTATCTTTAATCCATTTCTTTGAAGGTGCCCAGATTGAAAACGGTGCGGAGGGACGCTGTTTGATAAGACGTACTTTTTTAACTGCACGTTTATTTGTTGCATCACAACTTATGCCGTAGATCGTATCTGTTGGATGAATAAACACAACTCCGGATTTAATTCGTTCAATAATTTCTTCATAACGTTTACCTAACTCCTCTTTAGTTAAAATCTCCATACCCTAAAAATGTGGGAACGGATTTAAAAAAGTTCCGTTCCCAGAGAGGTGCGTTTATGCGGTGGCTGCGCTATAATCATCAATATATAATTGGCGTTCTAACGGGCAGAGGATTGCTGTAATTAATGGTTCCTCATATTTCTTAAGTAAATGTTCTATTCTTTGTTTTGTATTCATGCATACCATCCTCCACTAAATTGATAATCAAAAGAATCTTCTTTTGCTGTTACTGTACGTTGAGTCAGTTCACGAACTTGCTGCTCAAATAATTGTCTAATTGTCCTGGTTGAAAGATCAACCATGGCTATCACCTCCTTGTGTTAGTATTCTTTCTGTGGTGGGTGATTAATAAACCCTAGCCGTGGTTGTCCAGTGGGTAGTGGGCATGAGATTTACTTAGAAATAAGCGTAAAATGACGTTGTCTAGTGGGATGAATCGATATCATTAAAATTAATAAAATAGAATTAAAAAATTTATAAAAAAATTACACTAATTACAAAAATGAATAAATAAAATCAAAGGGAATAAATTAATATCTTCTTCCCCTAGGTTGTAAAGAATCTTTTCGGTGATATCCACCTTGATCTCTTCCGTCTCTTCCATCCCTTCGTGGTCCGGTATCGAAAGAAACTTTTGGGAAATCTCCAGGTCTCATTTCTTGAACATCAATTGGATATTTGTTCAGAATTGCACTAAAGGTCCCATGATCTTGCGGTGAAAGTAATGTAATCGCAGTTCCAGAATCACCAGCTCTTGCGGTTCTTCCAACTCTATGTACATATTCTTGTGGATCTTGTGACAGATCATAGTTGAAAACGTGCGTTACATCACGAATATCTAATCCTCTTGCCGCAATAGATGAAGCAACTAGAATTTGACTTTTACCAGTATTAAATTGTTTTATAATTTGCAATCTTCTGGTTTGTCTCATCTTACCATGAACCATGTCAGCCTTTACTGATTGAAGGCGAAGATTTTTGTGTAATAATTCTACCGTTGATCTTTTTGAACAAAAGATTATTACCTGTCCTTTCTCTTTTTCTTCTTTAAGAAGGTGAACTAATAAAGAAAATTTTTGATGAGTTGGGATGTCATAATAAACTTGTTTAAGAAGATCTTTCTTAACATGTAATTCTGTTTCCGCAATAACTGCATCGTTCATATGATTCTTTTTAAGATCATCAATTTCATCAGAGATAGTCGCTCCAAAAAGAATTATCTGTCTGTTACGTGGGGTATTTGAAAGAATTCTATCGATATCTTCAATAAATCCCATCTCTACCATTTTATCTGCTTCATCAAGGACGAAACAAGTTAATTTGCTTAAATTAAGTGATCCTCTTTGAGCCAAATCTAAAATTCTTCCCGGTGTTCCTACAACGATTTCTGATCTCGCGATAGATCTTTCTTGGGGTTCAATTGGAACTCCACCGAAAGCTACTGTAATCTCAATGTCAGTATATTTACTCCATTTTTTAAGTTCTTTAGAAATCTGATCTGCAAGCTCTCTAGTTGGGGCAAGAACTAATCCTTGCACTCCTTGGCCTTTTTGTACCTTTTCTAAAAGTGGGATTCCAAAACAAGCAGTTTTACCTGATCCGGTTCTCGAAATTCCAATGAGATCTTTTCCTGACTTTGCTAAAGGGATGGTTTTCTCTTGGATACTTGTTGGTACTACAATGCCCTCTTCTTTAAGGGCTTTAACAATTTCTTGTTTAACGTTTAGTGTTTCAAATGATATACTCATAGTTATATTCCTCGTGTATTTTACGTAGGTTCTGAGTGAAATAGAAGTAGTGTATTAAACTGGTCTATTTCCGCCAAATTATCTACTGAACATATTCAGATTAGGCATCTTTTATAAACCTTTCGTTTTACCTAATTTTTAATCTTAATCTGATTATAAAGCAGTTAAAAATTTAAGAATTAAACTCTAATCCCGTTAAGAACTCCTTCTTGACCTGGGCGAGAAGTTATTTTAACTTTACCCAATTTTGTCTCAACGATAGCTCCTTTCGTGATGATATTTCGACGAACAAGATGTGGATTTGCTGGATTTTCAACTACGTTAGTAATACTTGTTACCTCGGTTTTGCCTTTTGCTCCAGAAACATTAACCTTATCTGAAGAAAGAAGAGATCTTTTAGCGTTTCCACCAACAGTTCTGGTAACACGCACTTTATTATTCTCGTCAAGTCTTGTGTTTGCTTGGTATCCGGCTAGTTCAGATTTCTTTTTAGAACGTGCAGCGTGGTATCTTCCACCAGATGCTTTTCTCTTTGACCGTAGTTGTGATCGTGCCATTATGTATTCTTGGTATGGGGGTTATTTTTAAAGCTTTTGGTTTGTTTGGGCAATGTTCATCTAAATTAATAATGGGGATTTCTTTTTCCACCAAAAATCTTCTTTTTGAGTGATTCTTTACCAGTCCAGTCGAGGGCATGTTCTAAAACTTCTTCGATGGTATTTACTGGTATGATTTTAACCTTATCCATTTTTGATTTATCAATTACAATGTCTTGTAAGTTTGATTTAGGGACAATAATTGTTTTTATTCCGGTATCAATTGCAGCGTCAACTTTTGATGAAACGCCACCTACTGGAAGAACGTCTCCTCGGACAGATAATGAACCAGTCATGGCCACACTTTGTTTGATTGGTATACCTTTCAATGCAGATATAATTGCAGTAGCAACAGCAATTGAGGCTGAATCACCTTCCACTCCTTCATAAGTCTGAAGAAATTGAACGTAAATATCGTGAGTTTCTTTGATATCTTCACCAAAATAATGCATGATAATGGCGGAAACATTCTTGATAGCTTCTTTAGCAATTTCTCCTAATTTGCCGGTAGCAATGATTTCTGCTTTCTTACCGCCAACGGTAACTTCAGCTTCAATAGGTAGAAGAATTCCTGAACAAGCAGATCCGCTACCAATAACAGCTAAACCATTAACTCTTCCAATCCTCTGACCTTCCGTCATAATAACTTCATATTCCTTCTTTCGTTCGATATATTTATCAGCCATTTGTTGTTCTAATGGTCTAGCGAAATGTTTAGCTCTTCTTACATGGTCAGCTGTAACTAATTCGGATTTATCTTCTTTTGCTAGATCTCCAGCAGCACGTACTAGGCCTCCCAATCCTCTTAAATGGAGAGTAAGATGTCCTTTTCTATTTGCTCTTTTTCTAGCTTCTTTAATTATTTCGCGTATAGCGTTAAGATCAAAATGGGGTATTTTTTCATTTTCTTTTTTCACTTCCTGAGCAACAAATCGGGCAATTTTTAGCCGGTTTTCATTCGTGTCAAGCATAGTTTCATTCATGTAAATTTCATACCCATATCCCCGGATTCTACTTCGTAAGGCAGGATGCATGTTTTTTATTGTATCAAAATTCCCTGCAGCAACAAGAATAAAATCACATGGGACAGCTTCAGTTCTAACCATTGCTCCGGCTGATCTTTCTGATTGTCCGGTTATTGGAAATTTCCTCTCTTGTAATGCGGTTAATAATTCCTGTTGAGTTCTTGGATGAAGCGTAGCTATTTCATCGACAAATAAAACGCCCATGTGAGCTTTATGGATCATTCCCGCTACAACCCGCTGGTTGGCAGGTGTACCTAATCCGCCCGATTGAAATGGATCGTGAAGTACATCACCTAATAATGCTCCCGCATGTGCACCGGTAGCGTCAAAAAATGAAGCTTCTTTCTTTCCAAAATTGTCTACAATAACTTTTGGAGCAATAACTTTGCTTTGTTTAAACATTCTTGGGCCCATATTCATGGTCATGGCAAAGATAGCCATGGCAACCATTCCAATAACTAGACTTGCAGAGGTCATGATTGCGGCTTCTATAGTTCCAAATTTACTGTAATAAGACCACACCCACCATGGAGCAATTAAGACAACTATTAGAAAGATAAAAAAGAGGAAATTTCCATTTTTCAGAATTTCTTTACTATCAACTAGGTAACTATTAGCTTCTTCTCGCCCTTTACCAGCTTTAACCTCTTTGATTATCGGATTATTTTCATCGTTAGGATTTGGATATGATAAGATGTCTTTAAGAGTTGATTTTGGAAGAAGTTCAGCTAGGGCTATTCCTAACATACTTTTACCGGTTCCGGGATCTCCAATCAATAAAACATGACGTCGTTGCAGGGCTGCTTTCTTAATTACGTTAACTGCTTCTTCTTGGCCGATAACTTGATCTATAAATACTTCTGGAACAACAATATTTTTGGTAGATTTCATGGTCGACATGCCTTAAGAACCCCTCAAAGCACATTTAGGGGTTGTATTTAAAAAGGTTATGACTAAATTTATCAGATTATTGGTTCTTATTCTTTCCAATCATCTTAACTGTAATTTCAGAAAATGCTTCGTCTTGGGTCATATCGATTTTCTTCTGATTTTCTAAATGTAACAAAGGCAAAAAGGTATAAACTTTATCTTCTCTTCTTGCTCTCGGTGGAAGTAACCGGGAGAAAGTAACGTCTTCAGTTTGATCTTTATTTAAATAATAAGCTATTTTATGATAAACGTCTCTGATTATTTCCATGATATCAATTTTCTTTTCTAAATGTTGAGTAAATTCAACAGGTCTTATCTTTTCAAGAATTCTTTTCTTTGACTGCATGGCTCTTTGAAGAGCGTTAACTAAATCGTTAATGGAAACTTTTCTATTTCTGGGTTGGGGATTTCTAGGAATAAGGGTATATTGTTGTTTTTCTTTTCGTTCTCCGTTACCACCAAGAGAATCAAAGAATTCTTCGTCGATATCTTCAAATTCATCTTGTTGATTAATTAATGCATCTAACTTGGTAATATCTTTATCAATTAAATGAGCACATTTTATTTTAAGAAGAATAGCTGCGGCAAGAACAATTTTCCCAGAAATTTTAAGATCGTGCTCTTGCATTTTCTTAATAACTTCTATATACTTCTGGGTTAGAAGGGTAATATCAACATCCCATGGATCCATTTCTTCGCTTTTAACTAAATCGTAAATAATAGTTTTCCAGCTCAGTTCTTCCTCCTTAAGAAGCATATCAAATAGTTTTTGTTGCATGGATAAAAGAGAATAAATTCTGATTTATAAATAGTGTGGTTTAAAAATGAGTGGGCCCAGCCGGAATTTCGGTTACGAAACTCTCGAACCGGCGATCAACGCCTAGCTTATCCTTACAAGGAATGTAAGGGCGCTGTCATTTGCGAGCACGCAAACTCAAAAACATTGTTTTTGCATGTAGCCGCTAGACCATGGGCCCAACTATATAGCCAATTTTTCCATTCATTTATTAAGATTTTGGTTATATCTGCTATTATCACTTCCCAAACCTATATAAACAAAAACATTCTTTTCTTGATAAAAAAGAGGTAAGTATGAAATTTAGTGTAAAAGATACAAAGAAAGAGCTGTACCTTTCTGGTATCTTTGCCACGGAGTTATGTAAATGAAATTCCGTGTCAAAGATATGGATATTGCTACCGGTGGTATTCATATTGCTATTCTTAATGAAAAAGATGCAATCAAACTAGATTTGAGATCTGGAGATCGCATATTTCTAATTAAAGGAAGAAAAAAGACGACTTGCATCTTAGATATCTCTGAATCACGAAAAGCAGTTCCTCCTGGGAAAATAGGCTTATTTGAAGAAGTTTTAGACATTTTAAATGTTCGGCAAGGTAGTATTGTTGACCTCAAATTTACTGGGAAACCGGAATCAGTTATTCATATCCGTGACAAACTTTATGGTAAAGAGTTATCTTTTGCAGAATTAGATCACATCATTCGAGATATTTCTTCTAATGCTCTTACAGATATTGAAAAAACTTATTTTGTGGCATCTGGATTCGTCAATGGTTGGACTATTGATGAAGTTGTAAATATGTCGAAAGCCATGGTTAAAAATGGAAATCAAATTAAATTTAAAGGAATAACTCTTGATAAACATTGTATCGGCGGAATTCCGGGTAATAGAACTACAATGATCGTCGTTCCGATTATTGCAGCGGCCGGTTTTACAATCCCCAAAACAAGCTCTAGAGCAATTACTTCTCCGGCCGGTACAGCCGATACTATGGAATGTTTAGCTAAAGTAGAATTATCTCAGAAAAAAATCAAATCAATTGTAAAAAAAACAAAAGCATGTATTGTTCATGGTGGTGCAATGAATTTAGCTCCTGCCGACGACAAAATTATTGAAGTTGAACATCCTCTCTCGATAGATCCGGAAGGTCAATTGTTAGCTTCAGTGATGGCTAAAAAGCATTCGGTAAATGCAAATCACGTTTTAATTGATATTCCGATGGGCCAAAGTTCGAAAGCTAAAACCCGTAAAGATGCACGTCATTTAAGAAAACAATTTATCAAGGTAGGTAAAAGGTTAAACATGAATGTTAAAGTGATTATTACCGATGGTTCTCATCCGATTGGAAATGGTATAGGTCCATTGTTAGAAGCTGAAGATGTAATGGCTGTATTACGTAACGATCCTCTTGCTCCTCAGGAGTTGAAAGAGAAAGCAATAAATATGGCCGGTTCATTGTTAGAAATGACTGGGAAGTATAGTCGTAGAGAAGCGCATAAATTGGCTTCAAATATTCTAGAATCCGGAAAAGCTTTACGCAAGATGGAAGATATCATCAAAGCTCAAGGTAAACAGAAAAAATTTCATCTAGGAGAATTTAGGTATCATGTTATCTCTCGACAGAAAGGAAAAGTTAAAGAGATTGATAACGAAGTAATTGCTAAAATTGCTCGCTTGGCTGGTGCTCCGCAAGATAAAGGTTCAGGGTTATACTTGGTTAAAAATATTAAAGATAGGGTATTGTCTGGGGATACTTTGTACACAATCTATGCTGAAAATAAATTTAAATTAAATTTAGCTAAAGATTTTGTTAAAAAGAATAAAGGGTATTTGATTAAATAGTTAATCTAATCCAGTACTACCAAATCCACCTTCTCCTCGTTCTGTATTATCATCTAACTCTGTAACTTCGATAACTTCTTTTTGTTCAACAGGTTGAATTAACATTTGAGCAAATTTCTTTCCTAATTCAATAGTATGAGTCTCATTAGAAAGATTATGGATCAAAATTTTTATTTCTCCCCGATAACCGGAATCAATTACTCCCGCCATAGTTTTCAATCCTTGGTTAGTTGCAATCCCGGATTTGTCCCAAATTAAACCTACATAACCGAGAGGAATAGCCATGGCAATTCCCGTAGGAATTAATTTTCTTTCTTGAGGCATGATAGTTGTTGTTTCATTAGCGTAGAAATCCATCCCGGCATCCCCTAAATTTGCATATTTAGGAATAATTGCATTTTCACATAACTTTTTTATTTTAATTGTCATTTTGAATTGTAATCCTATAATAAATTTAAGGATTGTTGTTCTGGATAGATGAAATAAAGGAATTTTGTTATTGTTTACAATGTACTATGTTTTAACACACATCGAAAATCTTATAACTCGGTTATGAAAAAGATTTGATTAATCTTGGTAAGTTTTTTAAATAAGGTTAATAATTAGATGTTTTGGGTGGTTTTCTGGTTTACTGTTTAAGATGATTGACTATATTGTTCCGGAATTGAAACAGAATCCTCACGATTGGGATACGTGGCTTTTTTATTCTGACCTTCTTCAAGGTCAAGGTAATCCTCTTGGAGAATTAATTGCTTTAGAACATCGTTTATTTTTCTCTTCAGGTCCTCTTGTAGGTTCTGATCATTCTGCTTTAATGGAAGCTAGAGAAAAAGCTCGGAATGGTGTAAAAGAAGATCTGAAGAAAAAAGGTGTTTCTCATGTTCTTGATTGGTATCACGGCCTTCCTCGTGATGTTGATTTTAATGGTAATAATGAACAGAAATCTGAATTAGTTAAATGGAATCCTTTCATTCGGTGTATTGGGACAATTCAAGGATCTTACGGGGATTTCTCTCAACTAGTCCCTGGCACCAGAAGACACGTTGACGAATTGTGGAATGATAGGCTGGTTAATCCTGAACTGAGAGATAAATGTTTTTATACTGCGGATGGAGCAATTTATTTCATGCGCGATGGCAAACCTTATTTTGCTTTTACTAGAGAAAGAAGCAATCCTGCTTTCAAGAATCTTAACGAAGCATGTAAGCAATTACAAGATAATGTTAATTATACTGTTTCTGAAGAAGATTTAGAATCCGCTCTTGCTGATCCAGAAACGGAATTATTTGAGTTATCTAAATTAAACGGGAATAACTCCTTCTTTACCGAATTATCTACTAAAAATCCTAAACTAGATTCTCTTAGTGAGGATGGAAGAAGGTTAATTCATCGTGTTTATGGCAAAGATAATTTTGATGAAGTCATGTCTATGTTAGCTAAACGGTGGTCTATAACAAGAACTTACGTTTTGAATCCTGATTATGTTCGTGAACATGCTTCTGCTGGTGCATTCGGGCGGGCGTCCTGGTTGGGCAGCAATAGCTTCCTCGCAAGTGATTGCGGTATCAATCTTCATTACCGCCTTCGTGGGGTAGTTCAATCCGAGCCCGCAGGCGAGAGTTGAGTTTAAAGGAGAGTTTTTAACCGCCGGAGGCGGTTCGAAAATAATATAGGCTAGATAATAGAAATATTATTAAAAATCTTAGATTCATTAGTTTTTCTCAGCACTCCTTATTTGAGGAGAGGAGATGCTGGACTACACGCTCTTGTGCTATGATCGAGGTGACTTGGTTATGAAACTTTCATTATAGACTAATTCTATAGTGATAAGACAGCTATGACAAATTACTTAAGAGTAATCTTGAAGTAGTAGAGAAAGTATACAGCATTAAGAGCTACTAATTCGGGCGGGCGTCCTGGTTGAGCAACAATAACTTCAACGCAAATGATTACAATATCAATAATCATAACCGCCTTCGTGGAATAGCCCAGCATCTGCTGAGACCTTTTCAATTGGCAGGATATAGAAATCTTTGGCAGGAAGTCTGTGATTATAGTAATCTATTGTTAGCATATAAGAAAGCACGAAAGCACAAAACTCAGCGTCCATATGTTCTTGAGTTCGAGGAAAATCTTACAGAAAACCTAAAATTATTACAAACAGAACTTTTTCTTCATTCTTATCGTCCACGACCATTAGAGACTTTCATTCTTAGAGATCCAAAGACAAGAAAGATTAGCAGATCAGATTTCAGAGATCGTGTTGTTCATCATGCTTTATGTAATATCATTGAACCTTTCTTTGAAAAAGTTTTCATTTATGATTCTTATGCTAACAGAAAAGGCAAGGGAACACTAAAAGCAATAGAAAGATTTGAAGATTTTTATCGTAAGTTATACTAAAGTGCCAAAGCTTTCGAACTTATTTTTGGCACTTTATATATATAAAATGTGTTAATATACTCAACGCTAAATGAAATTTGGAACTTAATTCATTTAGCGTTTGTATATACCAACGAAAAGTTCACAAAAATACTTTTCGTTCAGTATATATTCGAAATCTAACGCATTTTAGTATACAATTAATTTAAGGATTATTGTTCTTGATGAACCACATCAAGAGAGTAACTGCCAAGTAACAACAAAGTCGAAACATTTATATTTCCGCTACAGATTAATAGCGCTTTCCCCAAAATCGCTACAAGCGGATGAGCTTGATATTTGGAGCGTGTCTGATCCTTTTTTCTGAACATCGTCAGAAATGACCAGTCTTATATGGTTAGTGTAAGGGCTTGGATATATAGTTTGTGTCCACCTTGTCAAGTCTGTCAAGTGTACAAGTCCACTCTCTAAGATGATAAGAATTCTATTTCAATCAATATAAAATTATCTGCCGCATTTTATCTTTCCATAGAGCTTACTACAACAGCATTCTCCTGCTGAACAGGCCCTCCTTTTCTCATCTGACGACTCTCATATAATGCCCTATTCTGCATTAGTTTCTCAGCTTCTTCTACAGCTATTTTACTCGTGTTTTTGACGTTATCTGGGCTTCCATTACTGATAATAATTGATTGTTTGACTAATTCCTTAAGTTCAGATATTTCGTCTTTAAGAGCCTTCATTTGAGCCCCTTCCTGCTCTGGAATGGTGTTGAATACCTCATTGACTATATCTCTCTTGGCCACGAGGCTTGTTGTTAGATATCTTTCTGTACTTCTTAGGTTTTTGTGTCTTCCTGTTATTTGAGCTGCAAATACGCCTCTCCTGTCGCAGATCTTCTGCAGATAATAGTGCCTGAGTGTATGATAGCTTAAAACTGAGAGAGTATGGCCATCTTTTGTCATTCCATACTTATGATCTAAACCAGCTTTCTTTCTCGTATCTTCAAGATGTTTTCTGATGGTTTGTTCTGCTAGGTGCTTTTCTTTATGGCCTGACTTCATTACTCTCATTCTCCAGAAAAGGTAATATTCTCCTCTGAGTTCATTTTGATTGATGTCTTTGCCATGACTTCCATTAAGAACTATTTCTGACTTGTATTTCATGATGTGATCTTTTATCCGTCTCATCATTTCATCAGGAATTATGATCTTCTCAAATCGTTCTTTATTCTTTTGTTCAGGTAGAGTGAGTGTCTTGTCCATGAAGTCTATGTCTTCAATTCTTATTCTGCAGGTTTCAGCGCTTCTTAGGCCAAGCATTGCTGCACAGCAGTAAACATTTTCCCAAAAGAACACATATTTCTCTTCTTCTATAAATGGAATTGCAGAGAGGAATCTACCGAGTTGTTCTTCTGTGATTGTCTTTTCCTTGGCTTCGTTCCTGTGCCCAAATTGCATCCTCCCATTGTTGACTTTCATGTTGTAGAGTAACCCCTCTCATAAGAATATTCGTGTCCATTGTCATTTATAATTCCCGTGTCCCCATATCAAGTCCAAGAAAACCACAGAGGAAGATAGTGGGAAAAATAGACTTGACAGTATCTGACAAATGCAGAAATTCTGTAGAAAATAGGTATTTTGAGGACAAGATTTATATATGCTGATAGTCTCACAAAGTATAGACATTAGCGGAAATTACCGAGGAGAACACAATGCCAGAGAAAATAAAGATGAAAACAAAAAACCTGATCATAGAGCCAGGAAACATAGAAGTCAAAACGGTTGTAAAATCTGGAAATGGAGCAGTAATCCCATACACCAAAAAATACATCGGAAAAGAAGTTTATGTAATCTTAAAAGAGAAATGCAAGACTGAGTAAATGATCATAACGGGATTGAGTATTCTCGCAAAAGTACCCTCAATCCCGATGAGTAAAACCATAGGAGGTCATACCCATGAAGGGAAATAAACACAAAGATAGATATAAAAATGTCGGTTCAGAACCGAAAAAAGAACAACCAGCAACAGAACAGAGCATTTTGCCACATCGAGAAATTGCCTATCAAGTTCTAAAAGATAATGGCAAGCCAATGCATTACAAAGAGATAACTGCAGAAGTTCTCAAAAGAAGCAAATCAGTAGGAACTACACCACAGAATAGTATTTTCTCGAGATTAATTACTGACACGCAGAAACGCTTTGTAAAGACTGCAAAAGGTACATTCGGATTAACTGAATGGAATTCTAAGGAGGCTGAGAAAAATGCCAAATGAAACAGGATTAATCTCGGCTGTTAATCAGAGAGAAAGCAACAAGTACGGAGTCAAGATCAATGATGAATGGTACGGTGGATATGGTGTTTGTCCTGTAAAGAAAGGCGATACTGCTTCTGTTGAATACAAGCTAAATGGTAAGTACAGAAATATCATAAAGATAGAAAGAGAAAAAGAAGCAGAAGCCCAACCAAACAACAAAGATAATGTTGTGGAAGATATTCATCTCCAAGTTTGTCTTAAAGCAGCTGCACAAATCTTAACAGGAACAAAAACGCCAGCATCAGAAGTAGCACAATACTCAAGAGAACTTCTAAAAGAGATCTGGGGATGATTTAGATGGCTCAAGACGCAAAAGCAAAATCAATCACAGAGGCACAATTTAATATGTTCATGGAAGCAGTAAGAGAAATCGAGAAAAGATATGACGATGATTATGTGAAATTCTGGGAGAATACTTACTATTGTGCAAGCGAACTCGGATTAAGAAGCGTCGAAGTATGCAAGATAAAAGTTGAACACATTGACTTCTTTGAAAAGACTTTGCTTTTACCAGAACAGAAAAATAAAGAAAAATACGAGAAGATTATAGTCCCTGATTTTATGGTTGACAGATTCAAAGATCATATTTTGAATTACAAATCACAGATTGCACTTGCTGATAATTATCTTTTCTGGAGACAAAGATATGGAAGAACTTCAAGATGTGGAAGAACCCCCACATCTGGAAAATATGTTTTAGGGAGAGAACAACACATGAGTCCTGGAACAATAAGAACCCATACAATTAGAGCAAGAAAGAAAGCAGGACTCGACCATAAATATGGCAAAAGCAATTCAGGCCATCAATTATCTGTATTGAGTTTTCACACATTAAGACACTTTTATTTACAAAAAATTTGTGATAAGAGAGGTGTTTTTGCTGCACAAATCTGTGGAAGACACAGAAATCTTAGAAGCACTGAGAGATACATTAAATCAAGCTTACAAGCAAAAAGAGATATCGTGAATGCAGTCTTTAACACAACTGAAGAGAAGCATTCTGTGGAAATTGATCAATTAAAGAATCAAATTACTGAGCTGACAAATTTAGTAAAAGTTATCGCTACACCACAATCAGCTGCATGTACTCCTGCAACACACAAGTTTGCAGAAGAAGAAGCGATCATGATGCTTCAAAACAATTTATTCAATCAAAAACGAAGAGTGGAGAGAGATTAAAATGAGAGAATGGAACTGTCCAAAATGCAAGAAAACAGTAACTTGTCATCCTGGAACAAGTAGACGAGACAATAAGACAAAAATATGTTCTGAATGTTGTACTGACGAGGCAATATTTGATTTTCAAGTAGCTCTTTCAAAACAGAAAAAGAAAATCTTTCCAGAGAATTTTATTGCTCTGGAGAAAGAATGGCTCAAGGAGGTAAACTAAGATGACATTAGATGTAAGAATAGGTAAAAAAATAGGAGATTCTTCTGTTGAACAATGTCCTGATGCTAAAGAAAACATTTGTGATCCACTGCATACAAATTGGCCAACAGAATCGTACAGAAGTGGAAATAACTTTTCATTCTGGAAGTTTTTTACAAAAAACAAGGACTTGAAAGCAATATATTTGGAGATGAGAAAACATCCAAATACAAATGATTTGGATTTAGCACTAATCAAACCATTTCTAAAACGTATAAACAAACTAAAAGATGCTGATTTTGTCAATGAAGTAGATAAGGATAGATTGAAGTGGCTAAAATATTGGAGTAACAAAGCAGTTGAATTATATGGAAACGAAGCAGCTATTTTATTTAGTTAAGGAGAGTGGACAATGGTTGATAAATATGAAAAAAAGCATATCAAAGCCATCAAGAACTGTGTAACAGATGACGATTTGGCTGTTGTAATTAACAGAATCTATGATGATGGTTTTCAGGATGGAGCAAACGAAGGTTCAAAATCCAAATAATTTCTTTATTCTTTCCCAAAGTGAGATCTTGATCTTATGTTTGCTTGTGATTTTCTGATATGTTTTTTTGGTCATTTAAAGCACTCTCCTTACGTCTTTTAATCTCATTGTCTAGGAATGTACTAAAGGCCATCAAATCCTTTGTATTATGGTTTATTTTGTATTTGAAACCTACCCTGTGCATGTCAATAAGCTCTTTCAGAGTTACTATTATCCCCCCTTGTGACGATAATTTCATTGTATCTCCTTTATGCAACTCATAACAGCTTCAACAACTGTAACAGATACTGCATTTCCACATTGAGTATATCTTTGAGTTTCTGCAACTCCTTCGGTCCAATTATCTGGAAACCCTTGTAATCTTTCTGTCTCAAGTGGTGTGAGTCTGCGTATATATCTCTGCAATAAACGGAATATGATTTCCTCCTGTTTTGCTTGTGGGTATTGTCGGAGCAATTCCCGATATCGAATAGATTCTTTTGCTTTGATAGTCGCCGTCATAGATGAGTTCCCACCCATTACTGCCATGATTATTTAGATCGTCTTCTGCTATTTCTTTGAGTCTCTTGTTTACAACTTTGTATTTCCAATTTGCCAATTTAATCACCTGGAGGTTCGATGTCTATGATTTTTCCTGTAGTCCTGCTTTCGAGTGCAATATCAGAGTCTGTGATGCTAAGTTCGATGAATATCTTTTTTCTTTCAGCAACTCCTTGATTGTCTACAAGCCATTTCAAGACAACCCCTTTCTTGTCTAAGCTGTGAATTATTAGAGAGTTCTTGACGTAATCTGTAAGATTCTCAATTTCTGTCATTTTGTCTTGAATTGTTGCCATTGTTTATTCCTCGTATCCCTCAAATCTTGCGAATACTTCTTTACTTCCTCCGCCGAGATTTGTTCTCCTAAGAATTATTTTGTGAGTACTGTTTCCTGTAATCTTTTCAGATAAGTCAAACTTGTCAGAGCTTCCATTAACGTAAAGTGTGGCGATTAAGATTAATGTGACTCCATCTCCTGAGGGATTGTCGTATAAGGTTACTTTGCATGCTTTTGTTGCCTCTTCACTTCCTGCAAGAAGTCTCCCTATGACAAGTTTCTTTCCATTTGTTATTGTGTATACTGAATCTGTATTGCCTGAGACAGTTCCGAAAGCAGTAATTATCACAGGTGTTGTTGAAGCTGGGGGTGTGGCAGGAGGAGTTGCGACAAGCAGTCTTCCAGAACTATCTACAGAAGCTTTAAGCAATGGATTATTTGAATCTCTAATTATGAAAGAATCGATTAAAGTAAGATCTGATTTTACAAGTAATTTGCCGTCAACATCAACTTTTGCTTTGATGTTAGAAATAGGATCTTTGATAGTAAATGAATCAATTTGTACTATATCATTTTTTATTAGCAGTTTTCCATCTGCATCTACTATTGCCTGACTGTTTGTTGTTGCATCCTTTATTGAAATTGAATCAATACTGACGTTTCCTTGAATATTTGCGTTAATGCTTCCATTAGGTTCGACTTGAATACTGCTCACTATCTGCTTTAATTCAGTCACTGTTCCTTTCAATTGTTCAAGTATTTCTGTGTCGATTCCCATTAATCTATCACCGCCACAGCATTTCCATTGAGAACTATTGGAGCAATTCTTTCTCTAAGTAAAAATCCTTTTTTACTTTGCCAAGGATCTGAATAATCAGATATCTCAAGAGGAACTCTTTCAATTAGAAGGCCTGCATTTATCGAATCAAGAATTATAACAACATTCTTAGGAACAGAAGTATCGATGATAACTTCAATCGCATAAGTGATTAATTTATCTTTTAGTTCATCTCGTTGTCTTAATGATTCTGCAATCTTTGGATTAAGTAGAATTACATCAGGATGATATTTGTTGTCTTCAATAAACTTTATTGCCGAAATAAAGTTGTCAAGTATTGGTTTCTCTCTAACATGATCTTTTGTTTCGGTAGTTATCTTTTTTCCTGCTCCAGCAATCAATGTTTCAATAACTAATTTATTTTCAATCTCTGCAAGAATAAAACTTTCATTGATAGATTTTTGAAGCATCTCATTGATTCCATTATCTTCAAAGCATTCTTCAGAAAAAAGAATTGTGGCCTTAATAGTCAAAGGAAAGACAACAACAGATTCGACATCAAAAAGAGATATTGGAGCTGTACCCAAATTGGGTACGATTGCACCGTTCACATTCTTGATTTTACTTATCTTTATTGCAGAGCCATCAGTCTGCTGTTGCAGTCTTAATACTCTTGGACCTATACGAAACTTTCCTGCTTCAATTAGCACTTGAGACTTGACAGTAGATAGGTCCATGTAGCATTACCTCTAAAAAAATAATTTGATGACCTATTTTACAAGATCATCTTTGAGACTGCGTTGTCATCAAGTACTGCAGGTGCAACTCTCTCTGTTATAGTAACTCCAGCTGCAAGATCTCTTAATGGATCTGTGAAGTTCTCTATGGACAAAGGTCGTCTTTCAACCAGCACACATGCTCTACTGTCTAAAGCAAGTATTGTTCCTGGCTCTACTGCTGTGGTTTCAACTACTTGAAGACCAGCAACATTTCCCACGATGCCTGTCTCGTCAAGTCTATCAAAAGCTTTGTATCCTTTGCCGATAAGGTCTTTCTCGAGCTTTGCCAAGTCATCAGGGTGTGCAACAAGCCATGCAGCTTTGTAGCTGTGTCTGTTTACTGCATTTCTCAAAGTTACAACGTCTTCTTGGACAAATTGTCCTGCAGTCTTTGGCGAGACTGTATTCGTTGTCTTCATCAATACTCGGAAGATTTCTTCATCTTCTTTTCTTGCAATGTCTTCTGCAGCCATGTCAGCTTTTAATCTGACAACATCAAATGCTGAATCTTCAATTGCTTCTTTCGGTATAGCAAATGCTTTTCCGATCTTATATGGTGTCACGACAATTTCATTGAATGTGCTGACATCCATAGGGATTGCTCCCAGTTCAGGAATTACATAAGCTTGTCCTGCTCCCATCTTAGGGATTTTCAGTGCAGATCCTTCACTCAAAGTGATCAGTTTCACAATTTTTCTTCCTACTCTTTCTCTGCCTGCAACCTTAAACACGTTGGAGTCTATGACTTCCTTGATGAGAGGTGCAGCGTCTTGACTTGAAAATAGTTCTTGCATTGTTTTCATTTTGCCTCTCCTCCTTATTTGACTATTTTTACAGGAATCTTTCTTGTTACTGGGCTACCACCAGTCGAGTTGTCTATCTTCTCGTATGCTTTGGCCACTGCTACTCCTGTGTTTTTTGCTTGCAGTGTTTTGTTGTCTTTGACTTCAAGTTCATCCCCAACATTCAGGGTTGCTGAAGCTGCAACTGATACATCCACATAGAATGTTCCGATGCATCCTACTGATGCAGGGTTTTCTTGTGGTGTGTCTTTTAAGCAGACTCCAAGTATGTCCGCTTGTGCAGATGCTGGTTGAACTGTTAGTCCAACAAGCTGTCCTTTTGTAAGGTCTGCATTTGCAACGAGCATGCTTGGGTTCTTTCCGTCGTCAATCATGATATCGTATGTCATTTTGATTCACCTCTTAGTTCTCCTTTATTCCAAGTGCAGAAGCGATTTCTTTTTTCTTGTCTGTTGCTTGGTTTGAATTGTTGATCAAGGATTTTCTGTCGCCTATGCTTTTGTGCAGTTCAAGTATTTTCTTTGTCTGTTTTGCATAGGAATCAAATCCTCCTTTTTCGTCAAGTTCTCTCATTTCGTTGAGTCTTTGTTCTTTGTTTGTCTCAAGGACACCGAGCTTTTCTTCAGCATCTATAATTTCTCTCAATGCCATGTCTCGTGAATCTTGCTTGATTCTCTTCAATTCTTTCGTGACTGTCTCAAATTCTTTCATCAATTTCTCGTGCTTTGCAGTCATGTCCGAGATAAGTTTGTCTTTTGAAGATACTTCCTGATTTAGCTTTGCAATTTCTTGTTCTTTTGCAGCAAGCTCTTCAGCGGCTTTCTTCAATAGTATTTTTGCCTGTTCAATTTCTTTGACTTCCGCCATTTTAATCATTGCCTCCGTTCTCTATAGGATTGATTTTTGCATCTTTACATGCAGGATCATCTACAAGACTCAATTCTTTAAATTCGAGATTGCGAGCTACTTGCACTCCATTCTCCTCAACATTATCTATCAACACACCAACACTCACAGAATCAATCAGATTATCTAGAAGTTTTTGTACTATTTCTGCGTCAGTTACTATTGCTTCAAACTCAACTCTCTTGGTATCTTGCATCCATGTTGACTTGAGTACTTTTCCAACAATATCTCTCGTGCTTGTTGAATGATCTATCCTTAGTGGTTTCCCTTCAAGTCCACTGTATGCTTTCTCAAGTTCATCTGCAGGATAGAATATGCCGTTCCAAGTTCCTTCACTTATTGCAACTCCTGATATTCTAAGAGAAGTACCTTCCTTGAGAACTTGATGGATTTTTACATTTGTAAGCTGTACATGTTCAAGTTGTCGTGATAAGGTTTTGATTTTAGGAGCTACGCTGTTATTTACAAGAAAGCTCTCTATCAATTCTTTTGAATCTTCTTTTTGATTCTCAACAGAGTTGATGAACTCGTAAATTTCCTTGATAAGTAATTCAACCATAACATCAGAAATCTGTTTTTTTCTTAATATTATTTTAGTAGAGAAACCTTTGAAGGCTGATTATTTTTATGATTACTCTTACGAAGATTTTGTCTAAACTCTCTCCATGAGACAAATCTTTTCTTATCCTGTTCAGGTAGAACACATATTTTTACATGAGTATTAAAGAAGTCCAGAAACTCATTCTTCGTAAATCGCAATTCGGCACCTTTAGCTACAAGTTGTTGAAATTTTACTCTACATTCTTGTCTTTGACTTTTGTTATAATAACATTTTCTAAAACAATTTGTTCTTTTATACCAGTCAATAAAATACATAATACTTTTCTTTTGGTGTTTTCCTCTCAAATTAGCAAGAACACAATTTATTTCATTATAAGTTACGGTATCATCTTTGATCCTTTCTTTTATATCTTTTAATTTGTCATCAAGAGACTTTATATTTGCAAGAATAATTTTAGTTTTATTTTCAGGTATTATTGATTTGAGAGTTAGCTGATGATTTTCGACAAGACATGCAACATGATCCCATACTGTTCCTTCTTTAATCCCTCTTGTTTCTGCAATCTTTTTCGCAGTCATGCCCTTTTTGATTAATTGTAAAGTTTTTTGTTGACTGAATTCAATTTCACTTTCATCAACTTTATGATTAAAATTTTCATGTTTCTTTACAGAAGTTATAATTACTTCTGGTCTAGCTGGAAAAGCAATATTAAATTTAGCAGTCATTCTTCTTCGGTATTTGTATGTATTGGCGTGAGAAGCATATGCTAACCATCCCTCAAATTTTTCAATAACTTTTTCTCTATCAATTTTGCCATCTAAATATTCGTATTTCATTTGTTCCATTTTTTTCTCGAATTTTCTCATATTCTTCTGCACGAGAAGTTTGTGATTGTAGAATACTCTAAATCCGAGAAATCCTATTCCTTTTTCCAGTTTTAGAACTTGTGATTTATCGGGATGCAATTTTAGATCCAACTTCACACGTAGAAATTCATCTATTTTGGATTTATATTCATCGAGAACAGTGCTTGATTGATGCAGAATGGCAAAGTCATCCACATATCTTATGTAATATTGTGCTCTTAATTTATGCTTCACAAATTGATCGAGTTCATTCAGATACACATTTGCAAAGAATTGCGATGTTAAATTTCCAAGAGGCATTCCTTTGTTTTCACATTCGCCTTTATGATTTGCAAGTATTTTCTTAATTAGCCACATTAGTCTTTGATCTTTTATTCTGTTGCTCAATAATTCGATGAGTATTTGATGATTTACTGTGTCAAAGTAGCTTTTGATATCTGCTTTTAGAACATAGCATCGGATAGTGTTATTTTTTGAAACCTTTCTTTTAAATTCGTCAAATCTTTTGACAGCGTTTAAGGTACCTTTGGTGAGTCTATTCGCATATGAATCATATATGAACCTTTTATCGAATACGGGTTCTATAATGTTGCAAATTGCATGGTGAACAACTCGATCTCTGAATGCAGATTTGCTTATCTTCCTTGTTTTTGGATCTCTAAGAATGAATGTCTTAAGGGGTTGGGGTTCATAGGTCTGCATTATTAGTTCATATCTTAGTTGTAGAAGATTTTCCTTTAGTTTTTCTTCAAATTCGATAACATAGCGTTTTAGGGTTTTGCCTCGTCTTGCTCTGTTAAACGCAGTCTCTAGGTTTTCATATGAACAAAGTTCTTCATAAACATTGATTAATTCTTTTTCAACCATAGTAATATACGGTATATTACAGTTGATTTATTAACATTGTTTCGATCTTTGAAAACATATGTAATATACTGTATAATACTGTGTTTATTAGTTATATACAGTATTATACAATCTATGACAGATGAAAAGCGCCAAATTATAGAACGGTCTGTAAAACAGTTAAATACTTATGGCAACGGAATCGGAGTTTTAGTGACGAGGGAAGCCAAAGCAATAGGACTTAAAAGTGGAAGTAAAGTCCAAGTAAGTGCAATAAAAACAAAAGATAAAGAATTTATCATTATTGAAAAATTCCCGATTACTGAAGAATAAAACTCAGTTCATACACGATCTCTTTGCCTTATAAACTACTTGTGTTTTCTAATTAAATAGTGGACTCTCAAATAAACCAATGATAGATGAAACTACTGGCAAGTGATGAATAAATCGAAACATTTAAATATTAGTTGTACTACCTAATAGTAAATACATATTGATTGCATGTTAAAAATATACAAAACATATGGTGACAACATAATGACTGAATTCACATTAACAAAACAAATCAGCAAACAAGGTACACAAAATATAATTATAATACCTGCATTCCTTAGAGAAAAGCTAAAACCAAAAATGTTAGTCGAGATAAAAATCAAAGTACTCGACGGAGGAGATTCTAATGTCAACTAAACTTCCAGATCCTAAAAATCTTAGAAAAGAGTTCATCAGTACATTGTATCAAACTCTTGATGGAGTAGTATCACCCACACCATACTTAGAGATTGCTGAAGGAAAAAATATTGATGTCAAATTTCTAAACGGAAAAGCAAGACTTCCAATGCCGAATACGACTGAAGTTACAGTCCTTGACATTGACGTGGCATCATTATTCTTCGATGATTTTCACATCCTTTATGAAGGTGTAACTGGCGTTGGAAAAACATACACCAGCGATGCACTATTTGATACAATCTATGGTCCTGATGGACATTACACTATAAGACTTTCAGGAGGCGTTCTTGGAAGTTCAGCACTCGAACCATTTACAACCACAACACTGGTAAACGGTGTTCCTAAAACAAAAATTGATCCTGAAAAATGCCAAAAATATGGGGCATTATTCATTGATGAGATCAATAGGGGAGACAGCCAGGAAGTTTTCCAAGTAATTGATGGAGTTGTCCATGTAAATGGAGATACAGGATACCTTAGAATTCCAATACCCGGAACTGACAGATATAAAGGACTCGCTATCATTGCAGCAATGAATCCTGCAGATGCACAACACAGTGCAGCACTCGAACTTGATATTGCAGGAGAAAACAGATTCTTAAAATTCAGATTCCCAAATGGTGTAGCTGAAGCAGGATCAAGCCAACTTGAGAAAAGAATATCAGGAAATCTGCATGATAGATTCTGGACTGAATACGCAAAAAGAACAGGACAAAAAGGTGGATGGAGAGAAAACTATCCGATAATAACAGACCCTGAACAATTTGCCAATGCACTTGATGGTCAAACTAAAGAATTTATAGATGCCACTCTTGGATACGTAGGATATGATCCAAAAGAAACATATGGACGAAATGCTGAATTAATGCAACAAGGAGGAGTTCAACCTCATTTCACAATCAGAGATGATAACGATTACAGGAAAATACTTCAAGCACAAGGTACACTAAAACATGGATTTGTAAGACGTGACCTTCGAAAGATAAAAGACTTATCGAGATTACTTTCTTTTATCAAAGGAATCAAGAGTGGAACATATGAGGCGAATGTTAGCCTTAACGATGTAGCCGCAGGAATAGGTGTGGTCCTTGAAAGCAAAACAGTAACAGGTACTGATTACGGCGGATTGATGACTCTTGTTAATGATGCAAGAGCAGCATATGCAGATATGCACAAACAAATGAATATCCCGGAGGGATATGGCCTAAGACAAGCAGTATGGCAAGCCGCAATTAATGCTGGACAAGAAAATGGGTTTGACGCTTATTTAAACACATTAAATACTGGAATTGCTGGACTCAATACACAAGCAACAAGCGCAGCTCAATCTACAATCAGATCTCGTGTTTTGGCAGATCTTGTTGTTCTGGATCATTTTTCAAAAGCTCACCAAAGTGATGTGGTATCTGCTTTAAAAGAAAAAGGCGATGGCACGTTCAAAGCATTTGGAGAATTGTACGAAAAAAAGAAAATTGAGAGTAGCATTTATGAGCATAGGCTTGGTTCAATCATGAGGTGAAATCAATGACTAAAATTATCCCTCGTGACTTAATTAAACACTTGGAGTGGATTCCAGGACAGCAACCAACTCAAAAACCTATTGTAAATCCAATTCAAACTCCTCAACCAATACAGTTGAGAACAAGTAGCATTGATGCACTAATAAAAAATGGAAAGGAATTCTATAGTGAACAAAAAGATGGAAAAGGAAATTATATTGGCGTAGCTGTTGCTCTTCAAGAAGCTTATGATCAAATGGGTTCTGATGGAATTATTGCAACTCTCCCTTATCTTATTGCTGGAAAAGCACAAGCAGACAAAAAAAGTTACTTGTGGCAGAAATGGTTCACTGGACTATCTGAAGAAAATGCTGGAATTGACAAAAAAGGTAGTTTGGTAGGCAAAGGAAACGGTATTGTCATAAGTTTACATGGCGGTGGAATTCTTACAGCCGACAGAATAAAACAAGCTTACGGCGAAGGACTAACTCCTCAAAATGCAGCTAAATTTACTGATGATGAATTTGATAATTTACTCCGAGGAGTTTTACCTACTGGCGAGAGCATTAATCTTTACACTGTTGATGATGTTGTAAAAGGAAATATTTCAGATCCTTTCGGAAGATATGCTGTGTGGATGTCGGCGGAGACTGCAAAAGGAACAAACTCAGGATATCATAAAAAGAAAGGTTTTATTGAGAATCCTTTAGTAATTGCGAGATCTGGAACACTTGAGCATCTTGAGAAATATTTCAATAAAGCAAAAGACTCCGATGGAGATGTAGGTTGTTATCATAGATTTGGAGAAATTGATTTTAGACAACCTCAGGGCCGTGTGCTGTTCGTCTATCTTACCTATGACGGTCTTCTTGGCAGCGGTGACCTCGATAATGATGGTGGCCGTTTCGTCGGGGTAGCGCCGGAGGCGCCAGGAGCGCGAAAAAAATAAGGGTATCACAAAATGAAAAGTATGCACTTGCTTTTAAATGAAGCAGAACACAAATGGAGACAAGAAGTCAGAGAAGACTTTCCTTTGCGTAGTGATACTGCTGTAATTCGAAATACAAAACCAAATGGAAGAGACTGGTTATTCTCAACTGATTTAAATAACATTTTTGCAAGCATATCAAATGATGAAAATTTACAGAGAAAATTTGAGTCTGTTGTTGCAAAATATTGGGAAGGAAATCCTGAAGATCTTGCAAGAGAAACACTTCATTACTTACTATTTCATGAGTTGTATCATCCTGTTGAGGCACCTTTTAGTGTTACTGGAGAAGACAATGATAACAAGCTTATTCATCAAGCCATAAGAAGAGGGATTGTTAAGGCAGAGCCGGACTTGAGTCCTCTTGAACAAGTTGTCAAAGTATCATCTTCGCAAAATGGAGTTAAAGATTTCATTCTTGACAATCGTTTTGCTCTTGACAATGGTAGAAAAAAATATGTTAGGGATGATATTATTCCAACATGGGATGTTTTAGAATTGCAAGACGCTCCATCAAAAACTAATTTTTACACAGTCACAAGACTATTATATGGTTTAATGTATGGACCTCAAAGTACACATCCATTCTTTGAAGGTAAATCTGGAAAAGAAGGTTATGCAGTTGCTGAAAAAGCACTTGGTGCACTGATTGACAAATCTGTACAACTTCCAAAAAAGAAAGGTACACTTCTTGAAAAAGCCAAATCAATTATTAGTGGAACTGATCAAGAAGCATACGGCAGAATAAAAGGGTATGTTAGTGCTATTAGAGAAGTATTCGTTGGTCAAGACAGATACAAGGGTATTGAAAGATTTATGGGTGTTCTTGGACCTTACATAGAAAAAGGAATGCCTCAGGGTAGACCCGATATGCAAGGAGAAGGATCTGGAGGATCACCTCAGGATATTTTGCAGGATCTTCTCGATGACATGACTCCACAAGAGCAAGAACAATTCGTTCAAGGTCTTGCAGAAGAAAATCCAAGTTTACTGGAACAAGCTGCACAAGAAATTAAACCTAAGAGTGGCAAGCCAACAGGTAGTATTTCTGCAGCTGATGAAATGAAAAATCTTGATGTTTTAGCAACGCATGAGTATTACAAGAGAAATCATCCGCAAATTAAAATAGTTGGTGGTAAGAAAGTCGGTGAAAGTGTAGTTGTTGGAAAACAAGAATATTGGGATTTGAAAAACAGCACAGTCCTTACAGAAGATCAACTTAGCAAAGTCAATTTGCGAAGAATAGATATTATGCAGAAGAAAACAAGATTGCCATGGCTTATGGATATTGGAAACGGAACATTCAGATTGAATGAATATGAATTAAAACAGCGTGACTTAAAGGATATTGTTTACATTGATTCACATATTGATGTTCCTGAAGTTGTAGAGTTTTATCTTGATAGTTCAGGTTCAATGTTTGGCGGTACTGCAGGCAGATATAAAGTAAATGATAGTGGAAGATGGGATATGTTAAGTCATGTCTTATATGGGTTTGTCGATGCTTTATATCAAGGTGGAAGACATGTTGGAAAACAAAGTAAGATGCGAATCCATAATTTTGCAAATAGCCAAGTAGACTCAGAACTCGTTTCAGTAGATCAATTTTGGAACGGGGATTCTTCTGCATTAAGAGCATTGTTCAAACCTGAAAACGGATATAATGTTGAAGATATAAACTTGAAGCAATACAGTGACGGCCAAAAAAGAACTTATGTTGTAGTCACTGATGGAAATCTTGTGATTGATGGTAGAACTGAACGAGAAGCGGAGAAAATGAGATCTCTTGCAAAGAATCCGCACAATCATGTCGTACTTTTCGAAATTGGCGGAACATATGATTTAGGAAATGCTGTCAAGAATGATCCAAATATCGTCTATCATCAAGTGCATGATAAAGATAAAATGTTACAAGCAGGTCTCGAGGTGCTATTGTCAAAATGACACGAATAATCCCAAGAGAATTGATCAAGCATTTGGAATGGACACCGGGACAAACACCTCCTGCCCAACCGATTGCGAATCCGATTCCTATTGTTAATCCTGTACAGACATCGCCATTCAGCATAGATGATATTATGAATGGAAAAACGTTTTATGATGGAAGTATGCCAAAGGCACTTAGGCAAGCAATAGAGTATGCAGGCAGTTCAGGAATAGTTGCTAACATGCCTGAATTTGTAGCTGCAAAAGCCAAGGCAGAGAAAAGCCATGCTTTCTGGCAGAATTGGTACACAGTTTTAACTGAAGAAAACATAGGTATAGATAAAAAAGGATCATTTTACACAAGAGGAGAACCTGTTCTGGTTGTTATGCATGGAGGAGGAATTCTTACTCCTGATAGAATTCAACAAGCATATGATGAAGGATTAATTAGTAATAGTGCAAAATATAGAAATGAGGAATTTGATGCTTTGCTTGAAGGAAGACTTCTTGATGGAACAAGTTTTCCGTTATATCGATTAGAAGACATTAAGGATGGAAGATCTAATTTACCACATCAGTTTGGGGTTGTCCTACCATATAAAACGGCTCAAGATACTAAATCAGGATATCATCAGAAAAAACCATTCCTAGAAAATCCTCTTGTTTTAGCAAGAACTGCAGGAAGTCATGATTATCTTGAAGCATTTTATGAAAAAGCGAAAGCTTCAGATGGCGATTTAGGTAATTATCACCCTTTCAGTGGTAGAGATGCCACAATACCTCAGGGCCGTGTGCTGTTCGTCGATAGTGCCGGTGGCGGTCTTTTTGGCGGCAGTGGCCTCGGTAGTGGTGGCCGTTTCGTCGGGGTAGCGCCGGAGGCGCCAGGAGCGCGAAAAAAATAGGGCTAAAAACCAAAATATTTTTATAGACCTTTTTTCTTGAGTATATTGTCCCAGCTGCTTCAATGGAGTAGCTTGGAACTACACGCCATTTCACTATGGCAGCTTAGCTGTTATAAAATACAACCACGACACCTAATGTGTGAAGTGGTGGTGACCATTAAGAAAGTGAAATGGCTACTCTTGGGGCCGTGTGCTGTTCGTCAATAATACCAATAACGGTCTTAATGGCAACAATAACCTCAATAATAATGGCCGTTTCGTCGGAATAGTCAAGCTTCGGCTGGGACACTTTATTTTTTTATATTTTTTTAGTTATTAATTAAGGAAACAACCCATCCACATCTGCATCTTGGATGAACTGGGATGATTCCTTCTGATAAATGAATGGAAGTATTCTGATTATCTGATGATATTTCAGTGCATAGTTCACAAGCATCTGCATTAATTGACATTTGTAAGTTAGAAACTCCGAGTTCTTTGAAACTTTGAACATTTCCCTCGACAAATGCTCTTTGCAGTTCTGTTCTTGCTATTAGTTCTGCTCTTGTTCCAACACTATTGAATCTGTCTGCAGTACCACCGTATCTCTCAAATACTGTTTCAATATCTTCTTTTAGTTGCTTTGCTCCTTTCCGGGCCATCAGTCCATCACGTATTGCTATTTGTGTGGCGTTGAGAAGATCTTCATTTAATGTATTGGCTAATTTTGATGCTCGTAAATCAAGCGCTTTAATGGCTTGTTCGTTGATTGTACTCTTTACTTTTATTCCTGCAACTCTTGGATATTGTTTTTTGATGAAGTTCTCACCAAGTTTTATTCCTTGTTTGAATTTCTTTTTAGAATCGATAAATATTGCAGCTACGAGTGCATCTCTTTCAGGTGCAAGAAGTTCTGAGTCGATAAGAATGTCTTCTTTTGCCATTGATTGATTTTCATCTTTTGTCTTAAGGTCAATCTCTTTAATGATCTTTGATCTTGCTCTATCCATTATCTTGTTAATCTTGTGAGTTAGTATGTGTTGGTCTTGAATAAATCTTGATCTTATTGGATCTGATAATTCTTTTAGTACACCTCCAAAATCAAGTTGAGTAATTTCTTTGGATTGAAAGTCAGCCTCAGGAGTTATCATCAAATCCCTGTCAGTTAGGAATTGAGAATAAAAGTCTCCTGATGCGTTAGGCAAGGGTTGCTCATCCTTGGGGGGTGTAGAAATAGGTTCTAAGCCCATATCCTGCCTGACTTCATCAGGAGTTAAAACACCATATTTCAAGTAGATCTCTCGCTCTTGTGCAAGTTCAAGATCTGATTTAGTTTGTAATGAATTGAAGACCATAAACACAGGACAATCGTCAAGCCCTACAATCTTTGTGAATAATTCTTTGTGCAATGTTTCTGCAACAAGACTCTGAATCCCTCCAATGTATAAAAAGAAATTCTCTTGCTGTGAAACTGATGAGGATCTATTACTGAATTCTCCACTCCCTAAAAGAATGGTCTGAGGAACACCCGTCCCTGCAACTATTTGATCTATAAAATATTTTAGATAACTCTCGCCTCCTTTAAGTCCTGGAGATTCCAATACTTTAATGTCGTAATAGTAAGGTGTGACAAATTCTGATTTAGAATTTATCCTCTTATATTTCTCAGATTCTTCAGTTACTTGTTCACTCGTTGGTTGATGATCAGTATCTCCAAGCTTTACATGAAACTGGGGGAATCCATGACGATACACTGCTTCTGCAAGTCCTATTTCTATATTTTTCTTAGCTTCTATGATCTTGGCCAATGGCTCAATAACTCCTGTACCTGTAAGAGAATCTGCAATCGTATTGATTCTAAAATGAATTATTTGATTTGGATTAAGTTCTATCTTTTTAGCATTAACTGTTTGAATAAACCCGATGATATTTCCACTTTCGTCAAGATCTAATTCTCCTGTACTTTTCTTCTTAAAAGCTATTGTCTTCGGATCTATTAATGCAAGACTCACAACTTTCTTATTGTCAGTTCTTGAATACACAATTTCAAGATAAGCATTTCCATAAATATGCAAATGCCTTACAATATCAGTCAATAGTTTTGGAAGTCCAACAGAATTGTCAAGAGCAATTATTTTGTCTTTCATTAATATTTCTTCATCAGTACTTTCAGAAAGAACATATTCATATCCTTTAGAAATAGCAAAAGTGCTTATGATATTAACAGCTTGAAAAACAAGTTGATCTGTTTTGTAAATGTTTTCAAGCTTAGTATAGTTTACACTACTATAATCAACCGTCGTGGCTGTTTGCCTTACTCCCTCATTTACTTTGGAGAGAATCATCAATGGTTTGTTTTCATTCTCCATTTTTACTCATCGGCTTGGATTTAGGAGGCTCGTTTTTAATCAAGATAAGAAGTCCGTTTTTTTCTTTATAATATTTCTTTACAAAGGTTTCATCGAGTACATACAGTCTTACAAATCTGCTTCCTGAAACATTCTTATCAACATATGATTGAAAGACAGTAAGCGATGCCTTGACGGGAAATCGAGATAATATGTGACCGAGAGCTTTTGGATTCTTCACTCCACTTTTCTGATTAAACTTTGAAATGTACTCGTATATGTGGAATGCGCTTCTTTTTCTTGGATAGAAATAAAGTAGTGCTTGCATTATTTTCTTATCCCTTCTCTTTAGTTTTTCTGGATCGAACATTTTCATACCTCCTCTTTTTATCTGACAATACTTGTAACAAACCCTGCAGACTGACTTGATTTCTTTGCAGATTCTCCTGCATAAACAAAAGCAATCGGAATATCGGGATGCACTCCTATCTCTATGATCTTGCCATCTTCAAGTGCAAAGCTTCTGAATTCCTGCTCGAGAACTTCGTATCTTTCTTTTGCTTCATCGCTTGCGTATGGAATGATTACTTGATTATTTTCAAACCATGTAGTCATTCTCAAGATGGCATTTGTTTTAGAGATAGAAGTGTCAGTGTCTCTTGATCCTGTTCTAAGAAGTTTTATTGGAAGTCCTAACGATTGCAAGTCTTTACTTATGGCCATGATACTATTTTCTTCTAAGGCCATAATGTCATAATCATAGATTGCATGTAGTTCTCTTAATTTATCGACTTGTTGTTGTCCTGTTAATCCTTGAGCTCTGAAATAATTGCACATGACAAATCTTCCATCACGTATTCTTGCAAGTGTTAGAAATACTGAATAGTTTGCATTCTTTCTTTCAGAGAAAGCGAAGTCAGCACCACAAGTCAATAATGTAACATTGAATCCATACTTTTGAAGATCTTGTCGATTTCTAATTAAGTCAATAGATGGGTCCTTTGCCCTCTGTAACCATTCTCTTTTGAAGATACTGCTTTGATCATCTATTGGATTAAGCATGTATTCACATTGAAATCTTAAAGATCCAATAGTGTCTTTTATCCTCAATAATTCTTCATAAGATCTTCTTTTAGGAGATAAGACTTTCTTTGTCTCAAAGTCAAGTATGGCAGGATATGCTTTGAAATTGAACTGATTATTAGACTTTAAATCAAAGAGTATATCTGAGAATCTTAATGGAGTTCCTATAACTGTGATCTTGCCTTTCTTTGCAGTTGAACAATTGAATACTGCAGAATAAAACTTATTGATTGTTTGCTTATCACTTAACGTACTGTCTTCAGTAATTATATCATCACAAACTATTCTATCAACGTGGAGTCCTCTCCATTTTCCTGCAATACTTCGTGCATGAACAATTGCATCATTCTTGAAAACTATTTTCTTAGAGTTCCAAGAGCTTAGACTTACATTCTTGTCAGCTCCTTCAGGTTTAAACTGTTGAGTGAGATATGGACTTGCATAAAAGAAGAATTTTATCCTGTCAAATAATTCGTTTGTCTGATCCCCACTTACGCTGGAAACTATTTGCTCATGATGAATATCATAAACAGAATAGTATATTGTAATCCAGACGGTAAACATCTCGCTTTTACTGTGTCCTCTTGGAGCTTCTATTGCATTGTACTGATTAAGCTCTTCAAGATCAAACCATTCTTTATAGTAATCTTCCTCTTCAAAATGTTGTTCCATAAAAGGAGCGAGATATCTCTTAACAAACCCTATGAAGTTCGGATAATTTGACTCTTTGAAACTATCAAAGAGTGCTTTCTCAATTGGACTGTTTGGCAGAGTCAATTGCAATCCTCCATTCTTGCATCACTTCTGGATGCTTACTTAGAATTTTGATAGTTACATCTTTTAATACGTTAAATTCAGTCGAGAAATTGTTTATCTGTACATTGATGGTTTGTTCTTTTGGAGTCTTGAATTTTGAATTCTTTACAGCTAAAACTAGCATAACAAAATCTCTCATCTCATTAAAGTTTTGAGAAGTTAATGTCTTCAGATGCATTCTCTGAGCCATTCTATTAATGAAGCCATCAAACTCGTCTTCATTATTGAAATGTAAAGCCTTAATCAATTCTAAATGATTAGGAATATTGATTATTGTGCATGCAGCTTTTGGATCATTGTAGTTATAAGATCCACACTGTTTTCTGAACATGCAAGTATTACAGTGAGGTACAAGATCACTATATTTTCCATTCTTAATCGCTTTGACTGCATTGGACCTTGACCTATTTGTAGACTGGACACTTCTACCCTTAATCCTATCTTCCTCAGTCAAAGAATGGATATTTTTTCCAAAATTAGTAATCTTACTTTCTTGACTACTGGCTTGACTACAGGCTTCATTCTGTTCCATCAGATTTCACCTGCTTTTCAAGAACACTTTTGCATAGTGCCAAGAGTGCTTTATTCTTGTCAGATTCTTCAAATATGTCCAAAGCATCCATGATGACTTGCTTATCTGTTTCCTTTACAATGAAAGTCAGAACAATAGGAGCTTCTCTTTGCTCTTTTTCCTGCATCTCCTCTATTTGTTTCTGTACATTAGCAGGTAGGCCAAGAAGATCTAATTTATCTTTTAGTTCTCCCTGATTAAATACAGTAAGTTTCTCAATATCCTGGAGAGTGTACCTGTCATGTATTTGCTTGAACATCAAAGCTTCTTTGTATGGATTGTGACTGCCGTGTATATTAGCGTTTAAGGTATCAACCATCGCTTCTGTTACGTCAATCTCATCAACTATGCAATCCACTTCAGTATAGCCCAGTTCTTTGCAAGCTCTAAATCTGTGAGCTCCATCAACTATCGTGTATCTCTCTCCGTTCTTTCTTACTTCAATCGGTTTTCTAAATCCTTTTTTCTTAATATTCTGGACAAGTTTCAAGTAATGATTCTCATCCATCTCATTTGGATTGTATTCGTTCTCTTCAATCAAATTTACAGATATTCTTTCAGTTTTCATTTTGTCACCACCAATATTTCTGTTGCAGTTTGCATCTGCTCATCACTTGCAGTGATAGCCCACTTGTGCTGTATCTCATAGAGTTCTGCAGGTCTATGCTGTTGCACAATACTCAGAAGTCTTTGTCCATCAATCTGTGGACCTCCAAAACTGAAGATAACTTTCTTTATGTGCATTGATTTCTCAAGAAGTTGATGAAGGAATTTCTCAGCATCATCAGTATTGAATTTACTTTTCTCAACATGAAGTTTCTTCTGCACTAAGATGCTGTCAAGTATGTTGTAAAATTCTTCATAACTCTGACTCCCCGCATATGGAGGATCAAAGTAAACTGTATCGCCCTGTACATTCTCTAAGAAATCAAATACATCTTTTTGATGAAACTCGTTATCTTTTCCGTTGTCAAAGATTCCATAGTTGATATGATCTTTTATTTGCTCTAATGCTCTGACTGGTTTGTACATGTACTTTATGTGTGGCTTGATTACTTTGATATTGCATGTCTCTAAATCTTTTGGAATCTTATTGGATAACATTCCAAATGGCTTGTACTTAGCCAAGAATTTAATTAAAAGAAGTCTTTGCAAGTCAGTCTTTGCATTAGCAAAAGCGTTGTCTATAAACTGAATATCTTTTTCAAGCAAGAGATTTGGATAAGTTTCTCTTATGAATTTATTATCAGTTTCTTTGAATAACGAATAAACATCGTAATCAGAGAGTTTTATATTTTTATTCTCTACAATTGCTTTTCCGACTATCCTTGATCTTTCAGAGATATCGTTGCAGATTACTTTGAATCCTCTTGCTTTTGCTAATAAGGAAACACTTCCTCCTCCAAGAAATGCATCGATGAATACTTCGCCTTCTGCATGGCTCATTATTCTTCGTGCAAGTTTTCTCTTTCCACCGAAATAACTGGGTAGCGAATCGTATCCTTTCCACATTTTACACACCTCCTTTTTCTTTCAGATACTCCTGCAGGAAGAATGGAAAATTATCTTTCCTGTTTGGTGCTCTGATTCTTTTTTCTTTCGCCCATGCCATTATCACATCAAATGTTTCTGCATAGACATATCTTCGTTTCAGATCCTTCATCATTGTACATCACTCTCCTTGCACAAAGGTTGTAGAGCTTCGACTATTTTCTCAAGTTCCACAATCTTTTCTTCGTTCTCCACTATCTTCCTTTTCCAGGAAGTGTTATCTTGTCTGAATGCCTGGATGTCGGCTTTCAGACGGTCTTGCATTTGTTTTGCTTCTCCCATTTTGTTTCCACCTCAGTCGATATCAAACTCCTTGGCCTTGCCTTTGAGTATGAACAGATTTGCTGTATCAATGTGAATTCTGAGAACATCATCAGGTTTGAACGGTCCTCTTTTCTTTCCACCAAGATCTTCAAACGCTCTGACTTTCTTGAGGAAGCGAATTGTCTTCATCTGTTTCTTTGGATCTGTGATGCCATGTATTTTGAGAATCATTGTTGACACCCCTTGCATACTGCTCCACAACCTATTGAGTCGAGAAATTCGTGAGTGTACTTGCAGCTGACTTTTCCTGTTGTACTTTTTGCACTCGTTTGAATATTGAACTCTTGCAGGTATCCGCCGAGAACTGCATCATTCCAATCTTTTAGTTTTCTTATTTGATCATCATTGTTTTTGAAATGAGATGCGAGAATGAACAAAGCTCTCTTTCTTCCTTCTGATACTTTTGCATATTCTTGACTTAGCAAGAATTGTATGCATGGCTTTGTTGTTGTGGCGACTGGCTTTGTAAAGAAATCATTTAAGTTTGCATGTCGTACTTTTGGTTTTCCTATTTCTTTTATTTGCATAAATTCTTTGCAAAGCTTTACAATATCTTTCGGAACAGTTAGCTTGAGAGCATTTGCGTTATGACAAAAATCATGGAATGGAAAAATAGGATATCCTTTATTTTCAATGTTGTATATTGGTGGAACTAATTTTACTTCTTCAGGAGTGTGTCCAAGAAATGTTTTGAATCCGAGTTTATGCAGACTGCCTTCACTTCTTATCAAATGATTTGTGTGATTTAGTTGGAAGTCAATGCATAAGTCTTTGTAGTTTTTCTCGAGTTTCTTTGCAATGAATGTCGTGAATTGTTTAATGAATTTCTCTTTCTTTCCAAAATGCTCGACTATCTTTTTCTGTAAAGGCATTTCAAGAGTATCTTTTAGAGAAGAATAGTCAAGGAAGAAATGTGCATGCAGTCCTTTGTTTCCTGAATACCACACATAAGGAATGTAATTTAATTCTTTGAGTAAGTGATATATTGTTCTGAAGTGATAGACGTTCTGTTCGAATTCTTTTGCATCAAAATCAAACACAATCTCATTATTCAACAAAGTTCTGTGTACTGTGTATGCTCGAAGTTTATTGTCTTGCTTAATATCACTCCAAGCGACTCTTTTAGTGAAGTATCCCTCTTTACTCTGCAGACTTACGTTAAATTCTGTTATCTGATTTAATGTGTCAAGATACCATAATCTATGAAATCCTATTGAACGATTCTCTTCATAGATTGGCTCTCCAAGCCAATATTCATCTTCCCAAGGAGGTGAGAAAAGCATCATATCTTTTCAACCTCCGCCCACTCATAATGATAGAGAAGATCATTTTTCTCAATGATGAATCCGCCTTGCACTAATAATGAAAGATTGAAATGTAATCTTGTCTGATGCATTTCTAATCTGCACTTTTCTTTTAGCGCTGTCGGTGTTGCTTTGAATCCGAGATTTGCAAGAGTTCTAAGAATATAGATTCCTTCCTCAGGAATAAATTTAGATCTCATTTCAAGAGGTATCTTCTGATCTTTGAGAAGCTCGTCTATTGTTTGCTTAAACCAACTCTTGATTATTATTGACCAAACAAATTCAGCTTCTTGATAATCTTCTTCTATCGCAGTAAAGTTTGAATCTCTTGTCGATAAGCATCTGACTTTGACAATTCCATCAAGTAAACATTCCAAGTGATGCAAGTATCTTGCTTCATATAATCCTCTAACAGTCTCACTTAGGAATGGGACAAACTTATCGCATAATTTTACAAGTCTTTCTCTCTTATATTGAGAATCAAAGCTTTGAAGATAATCTTGAATACTTAGGAAATCATTGACTTCAATCCACTCTTTTGTGATTAGAGTGTCTTCTTTCATCTTCTGATGAATGAATTTTACATGATCATCAGTCTGATAATAAATTAAGAATCTGCTTAGGAATGAATCATCAAATTTATCGACTAAGCTTACTATGTTATTTGTTCCTGCGATTGGATTTGTTGTCGCCATTAATCTTGCAGTCATTGAAGTTCTGATTCTTCCTTGACCACTTCCTGCTTGCCTATCTTTATGTTCAAGCAAATCATTCATCCTGCCACATTCATCTTCTTTCTCGTTGATGTTTAATCGCAGAATTCTGAAGAACTCGTCTACAATTACGAGTCTGGAAGCTTTTGCTAATGCTCCCATTTCTGGTCTGTTTTGTTCTTTGAAACTTGGAATAAGATATTTTAGAGTTGAAGAAGATCCTGCAACTATCTCTTGACTCTCTCCACTTTTTTGATGAAGTGCTTCTAAGAAACTGCTTTTTCCTGTTCCTCTATCTGCAATCCATAAAAGATGCATTGGGTATGCTGAGGTGATTCCTTTCTTCTTGTGAAATAAGAAAGCTGCAATGAATTTGAGAAACCATCTTGGATGTTCCAAGATCTTGATGCCTTCGGCAGTCTTATGACTTTGAAGATATTCATAGAGTTTATTTCCTGTGAGTTTTATCTCATCGCATTTAGCAAATAATTCTTTATGATTTGTTAATGTGCAGATGTGACTGTTCGCAGTGTGGACAAAGAATACAGGAAACTTGTTTAATAGACGATAAGCATCTCCGATTATTTTAGTGTCTTCAACTTCAATGCTTAATCCATGAACGGTGTAATCGTCGAGATTTAGCTTTTCTGTACTGATAAGAACATATTCTTTTGTGTCTTTTGATAAGAATCTGTAAAGATAGAATTCTCCACTTATCTCGTCTATAATCTTTGTTCTCTTTGGTATCTTTTGTCCAAAAATATATGCGACATAAGTTTTTTTGTCTGAATCTTCTTTTGGAGAAATCTCTGCTTTCCATGCAACAGGAAGTTTAATCTTTCTTTGTTCTATCTCTCCAATTACTTTTCCTTCTATCCTGTGTTTATTGGAGATAGTGAATATGAGTGGTTTGTTTTGTGTGTCTTCAAAGACGAGTCTTGCAAGATTCTTGACTTGTTCATAGTTTAATGGCTCTGATACTTTTATGATGCTGTTCTGTGTATTCTTTGCAATTACTGACTGTAAAAATGGATCTTCTATTCCATTATCCTCGGGAATTGATCTATGAAGTATGTTTGTTGATTTGTAATATCTAAAAAACTCTATTGCTTTCTTGAAGTCTGCTTTATGCTTTTCTTGTACTGTCAGAAGAAACTTTTCTATTTCTTCAATGACTTTGATGTTGTTCTTAATGTTTAAGTCTGATGTTGATGGATTTATTTCATAGCTTAACTTAATCAGTACTCCATGAATGTCTGCTTTCTCTTCTTTTGTTACATTCAGTGTGTCTAAGTTTATGAGTTTGAATATGATTTGTTGATCCACTTTTATGACCTCATTTTTTGATAGCTGTCGCTATCTTCGAGCATTGGTGTTCTTTTCTTGGGCTTGTTATGTTACCACTAACGAGTTCAGTGATAAGAAAAACGGGGGAGAGCCCCTGTTTTCATTTTCTTTTTCTGATTGTCTATCTCTCTCCCCTGTTTTCAACACCACTGAACCTGCAAGTAGTGACATTATTTATCCCTCAATCTTTTCTTCAACGACACCTGGTTGCTCGTCTTCCCATGGATTCACGTCGTTGATAGTGCTGGCTTTGGTTTTCTCCGTCTTGTTTGTCGCTGGATCAGTATAGTCGTATTCGTAATCCTCGACAAGAACTTCTGCTTCTGCCCCAATGAAGTCGTTTGTGTCAAGTCCTTGATTGGAAAATTTCCATCCAAGTGCCATGAACACTTGAGTGATGTTGCTGTTCGGAGTTATTGCAGTTCTGTAGCTGTTGTCTTCTTGTTTGTATTCCGAATAGACTTCTGTTGCAAGTTGCAAGAACTTACCATTTTTTTGATAGCGCTGGTCAAGAATGTCAAATATCAGGACAATCTTTTTTCCATATTTGCTTTCATTCTTCTTTGGTCTGATTTCTGCTAGTCTTGCGTGATAGAATCCTTTCTTGATGTATGGCCGTTTTTGTGGTACGGCAACCTTGTCTGATGCTTCAAGTTTCATTTTTTGGACCTCCTTTCATCCTTTTTTGGCTTGTCTACTCTTTCGATGCCAAGATCTTCCATGAAGTCACTGACTTCTTGGTTGTCTTTTTGTTTCTGGATCTTGTCTTTGGTCTGCTGGTTTTTCTTCTGCAGCTCTTTGCGGATTTCATTCTGCTGAGTCATCGGAATCATCCTCCTCAGAAATATCTTCCACGAGCTTGTTTCTTAGCTTGCTATAGCCGAGAAAGTAGTGCTTTGTTCGTTGTAGAATTCTTGCAGTTATTTCTGCTTCCGATAGTGCCTGAGCTCCTTTTATGAGGTGTATCTCGACATCTATTGCCTTCTTAAAACATACCTGAAGGCGTATATCTTGGTCTTTCTTTGCCCATTTATCTGCTTCGCTTTGTCGGAACTTATCGACCGTTTGCATGTCTTTCATGGTTCTTCCCTCCTGGTTTTTTCGGTCTCATCCGATCCAAACAGGGAAGACTTCCAGAGTTCCTGGTTGCCTTTCTTGCTGCTTTTGGCAGTTTGCCAGTATAGAGGCTGTAACCCTCGAAATCGAGGATTTTACATTCTACACTGACTGGTGACTGAATAACGGATTTTAGAAAAAGCGTTATTATCACTGCTTAGTAACGAAACATTTATAAATCTAATCGTGTTTGGGTTGGATATGACTTACGATATCGTTCAGGATTTGAAAAAGAATCCAGAAGATAATGAAGTTTGGTTATTTTACTCTGACACTCTTCTACGTCAAGGCAATCCTCTTGGAGAATTGATTGGTTTGGAGCACCGTCTATTTTTCTCAGAAGGTCCCCTTGAAGATTCTTATCGTTCTGCTTTAATGGAAGCTAGAGAAAAAGCACGGGATGGTGTGGAAGAAGATCTGAAAAAAAAAGGCGTTTCACGTGTTCTTGATTGGTATCATGGTCTTCCTCACGATGTTGATTTTAATGGTAATGATAAACAGAGAACTGAATTGGTTAAATGGAACCCTTTCACTCGATTTATTGAGACTATTCAAGGAGATTACAAAGCATTTTCTAAATTAGTTCCAGGCACTAGAAGACACGTCGATGAATTGTGGAAAGATAGATTGGTTATGCCGGAATTAAGAGACCAATTTTTTTATCCTTCTGACGGAGCAGTTTATTTTCTTAGCAAAGATGGCAAGAGTCAACATCTAGGAGGCGAGCCTTATTTTGCTCTTACGAGAGAAGGCAGCAATCCTTTATTAAAGAATCTTGATGAGGCATGTAAGCAGTTGCGAGAAACAAGAAATTATCGTGTGCCTGAGGAAGATTTAGAGTCTGCTCTTGCTGATCCTGAAACGGAAGTATTTGAGTTATCTAAATTGGGCATGAATATATATTCAAATATGCGTTCTTATTTAGAATTATCTACTGAAAATT
>JAUYKZ010000003.1 GCA_030704845.1 archaeon
GTGTATCTGCGCTACTTAGACAAGCAGAAGTATTCAAGTACAAACCAAAAGATGCTTAGTGCTTATTAATTCTTGAGCGGCGTTCATGCCATCCGGTGTATTCACCGGTGGTAGCCGCTCAACTAGAATTTTGTTTTGACTTCTCGGTATAAAATTAATCTTAGAAAACCTTATAAATAAACCTATTAAAAAATTAGGCATGGAAGCTACAATCTATTACGGGCTAGCAGAGGATCAATTTACTTTGGATTTTTTTGATGATACTGTACGAAATCTAGGTGGAAGATTAATAACCATTGAGGAATGTGTTAAAACAGGCATATTTTGTAGAAGAAATCTAAGGGAAATTTATACTTATCAGTTAGGCGATGCTGAGATACAATATTCGCGATATAGATACACTCCTAAACATCCTTGGAGAACAAGTATTGTTGCTAAAGGAAGTGTTGAAGATATTAGCCTTCTTGAAAGAGAACTTCAAGAATAGTACCAAACAGTTCTGACGAACGAAAGGTTTTATACTCGGAGAGTAACCAATTGGCTTTTCTAAGCTAAACTCCCTGTTTTCGCCACTGTCTGGTTTTTTATAGAAATTAGGTATTGGTTATAAGGATTTCTTACCACCTTGTTAAGGTGAAATGAAGTTTCTTTATTAGAAGTGAATGCACCGGCCGGGACTTTCGAGACAGGTTTTATACTCAGAGAGTAACCAGCTGGATTTTCCAAGCTAAACCTCTTCTTTCGAACCCGGATAACCGGCTCTCATCTTCCCTAAGGAAATGGAAGGCCGGGATTCTTTATGGCACCTTAAGAAAAACTCAAAGTGTAGCCATTAAACCACCGGTGCATCAAGGTTTTTTACTTACTGCTTATTTATAAAGCTATCGTATCTCGTTTTATGTTTTGGATTAGAAGATCCAGTTTTATTAAAAAATCTGCGAATCTGTTCTTGTCTGTATAAATATAAATTCTTTCCGCTTACACTTGGATTGTAGCCTAACTTAATGAAAGCTTTCTTTACTTCATCTAAAAATGGGGGGTCTCTACTTGCAATTGAAAGGACTAAACTTTTTTCTCTTCTTACATAGACACTTCCATCGGTATCAAACAAACCTCTTAAATAATGACTTAATAATTTATTTTGATTAAATATTTGTTCGGGTATGTGCAGCTTACCTTTTTTCTTACCAATTGGAATTTTGAATGTTCGTGTTAAGAATTCAAATAATCTTTTAGAATTTACTACACATTTAATGGTGTTGTTGTGTAACTGTTCTCTTATTTTAACGTTAACTCCAAACAAGTTATTAAATATTTTTGTAACATAAGTTTCAATATATTCTTTATCTTGAATTATATGGCAAGTGACCGAAAGTTGATAGTTAATTGGAGATACGTGTCCATCCCCAGCTAATATACCTAATAGTTCTGCCAAATCTTTATTAATTCCTACGGTTTTTTTAATTGGTTGAGTCTTATTTTTGATTATTACGTAAGATTTTTGTTCTGGTTTAATTCCTGCAATTTGACACAACTTTTCATAATTCTCTTTTGGAATTTTAGATTTTCCTCTTAGGTAAAAAAAGAGCATTCCTCTAGTGAGATTTAAAGATCTTGCAATAGATTCCCAATTGAGATTAGATTTATTTTTAACTAATCGCATAAAAGTTATTTGCTCTTTTGGATGAAAGTTTATATGTTCCATACCCGATGATAATATCGTGGGGCATATAAAGTTATTCTAGCCATTATACTTTCAAAATTAGGTAAATTTCAATAACTAAACACAATATTTTTAAACAAATATCCTATTTCAATGGTTATGTCAGAAATTGAGAATCAACCTTGCCCGTTTTGTGGGGAAAATAAATGTACTTTACAAGAAGATGAGATAGAAATACCTTATTTTGGGAGAGTTTTCGTATTTTCTATGGATTGTTCGGCTTGTCATACCAAAAAATCGGATGTAGAACCTGCTGAGATCAAAACTCCCGCGAGATATACTCTAGAAGTAAACGGAGAAGATGATTTATCTATCAAAATCGTTAAATCAGGGGAAGCAACAATTAAAATTCCTCACGTAATTACGATAGAAGCTGGTCCAGCTTCTGACGGTTATGTCACGAATGTAGAAGGTCTTTTGGAAAGAGTAAGGAAAGTAATTCAATCAGCTGCAGAAAATGAAGATGACGAATCTGCAAAAAAGAAAGCAAAGAATCTTCTTAAAAAATTAAGTAAAGTTCTTGTTGGCAGAGAACCAATTAAGATTATAATCGAAGACCAAACAGGTAACAGTGCAATCATCAGTGATAAGGCTAAAAAGAGTAACTTATAAGTCCTTATCTTTCTTAAATGCTTGACCGAGATCTATAATATATTTCCCTTCTTCTAACTTGATGATCAATGGATCTTTCTTAAATAAATGAACTAAATCTAATTCATATTTTCCCGGTTTCATAATTCTAATTGCTTCTATATCTAAAACAACCGGTCTATCAAGATCCTCATTCTTAATTTCAAGAATTTCGCTAACATCTTTTTCAATGTTTTGTTTTTCTTCTATGCTAAGATTACTAACTAATTTCTTACCCTCATCAATATCTTTTTTCTTAATGAAAAAGAATAATCTAGCGCCACAGCTACAACCTTTAAGAATCTCCTGGGCACCGTCTGGGAAGAGGGTGTTGCAACGAACACATTGGTGAGGCATTTAAGTTACCTTTTCTTTCGTGGAACCATTGTTAGTTTTCTGCGGCTCACGTCTTTAGTAAATAGTTCAATTTTATTTGGATTTTGTTCAATCTTTTTCACGATTGATGCAGGTCCGATTATGGTCAATCCTTGCCGGTCTCCTAACAGAATATTTGCAAATGCACCTTTCATTCTCTGCATTGTATCTTGATTTTTTTTATCCGGGTAAACTACACTTAATTCTATCCCTTTAAATTTTGAACTAATTTCTTCCATTGTAATTTCAATTAAGTCTGCCTCTTCTTCTTTTTTTAGGCGACCTTCCATGATTACAATCCTATCGTCCTTTACAATATTTAGAAGTTTATTTATCCTTTTAGCGGATGTTAATTGCTCAACATCATGATATGGGACAAATTGAAACGTAACCATCCTCTTTTACCTCTTATTTTAATAAAATATCTTTATATTTAAATGTTTACTTTGCAAGCTTGAATAGCTGCTCATAAAACAAATCTAGATTTTTTCCGTATTTAGCAGATATACCCACAACTTCATATTGGGGGAATGCCGCTTTAATCACATCCATTTTTGATTTTTTTAAATCTGTTTTATTTGCTGCAATTAAAACAGGAATATTTCTTGCTTGAAGATTTCCAACAATTGTAATGTTAACTTGTGAATAAGGATCTTTAGTTGCATCAAGTACGACAACTACCGAATCCATCTGATCAAGCCATTTAATAGCATCAATGACTCCTTTAGTGGCTTCTTTAGCTCTTTTTTTGGCATCAACTTTATTCATACCTTTACGAAGAAAATCTTCATAATCAATTTTTGTAGCGATACCTGGTGTATCTACAAGAGAAAATGTAAGCTCTTTCCCTTTTTTGTTTTTAATGTTTACTTGTTCCTTAATTTTGATTTCTCTCGTTTCATGAGCAACATGTGATACCGAAGAATTCATCTCTTCTCCTAACCAATCTAAGCAAATTTTGTTAGCAAGAGTAGATTTTCCGCCATTTGGAGGTCCATATAAACCTAACTTAATATGGGTTTTTCTACCAAATGGATTTATATTAAGTCGTTTTAAGAGATTTCGAAAAAATGTTGAAACCATTAACACACCCCTCTTCGTGGATTATGTGTAGCGGGTGACCTTCTTAAAGTTTTTGGTTCTCAAGGGCATAGGACAATAATCGTAACAATTAAATACACTAATCTTACTTATAATGTTATGGGAGAAAGTTACCTTGTTGTTGACAACTTGAAATTTGCTTATGAAGGGTTATTTAACCCTGAAGAGATTTATAGTATCATTACCAGTCTTTTTTATGAAAGAGGTTGGATTTGGTATGAAAAAATGAATCAGGAGGAGGTAACGCCTTCTGGTCGACAGATTAGAATGATTCTAAAACCTTTCCTTCTAGCAACAAAATATTATCAATTAGGAGTTCAAATGAGAATTCATCTGATTAATCTTAAGGAAGTAGAAGTGGAACGTGATGGTAAGATATTGAGATTACATCATGGAGTTTTAAGAATAACCTATTCCGGGGAAGTTATTAGCGATAGGAAAGGTTTATGGAAGAAACCACTCTTCTGGTTTTTGAGTATTGTCTTTGAGAAATACTTTTTCAGCGACAGGAAGGAAAAATATTCTGTTAAAGTAAAAGAAACTATCGACGATCTTTCGACAGCAATTAAAAATTATCTTAATACTTGTAAATATACATATAATCATTAAAATGGTAGAAACTGATTTAATAGTGGATTCAAAAGAACTGCGATATAAAGGAATATTTAGGGCAGATGAACTATTTAGAATTATAAATAAATCATTAGAAGAAAAAGGATATACCAAAAACGAGAAACGGTCTGAGGAAGTAGTCACGGAAGAAGGAAAAAGAGTTTTTCTGGAATTAAGGCCAAAAAAAGAGGTTGGTCCGGGTGCATCTCTTTTGATAAAAATGAGAATCACGTTGGATTCGTTAACAGAAAAAATAGAAATAGTTTCCGGACAGAAAAGAAATGTTAATCAGGGAGACGTTTTGATTGTCTTTGATGGTTGGTTAGAAACAACGTACGAAGAGAGATATCATAGGGCTCCGATACGCTTTTTTATTAAGGGTTTAATCGACAAATATGTTTATCCAATTCTTCCGGAAAGAAAATATAAAGGGCAGGTGAGGGGGGATATTCATTTTATTGAATCAGAGATTCTAAAATCGTTAAAAGTTTTTAGGCAAGGTGAAGAAGAATCAAAAAAAACATCTGAAGATGTTGTTAAGAAAGAAGTTGAAGAAGAAGTTGTTAAAACTAAATGGGATTAATTATATGAGGCCGTTGTTATCTCTACCAGTAAGAGATTCTTGTTTTTCTTCTCTTCCATAACCTTGTTGGGTCATAGCATTTCTTTGTAGTTCTTCGTAGTATGCTTGTTTTCTCCGATTTTCTTCTTCCTGTTGCATTGCAGATTGGAATGATTTGAAATCAATTTTGCTGCCATCATCCAATTTAAGATATGCAGTTCCGTTTTCTTGATCCATTTCGAAACGTTCTCTATCTAAGTCATATCTTCCATTTTCGTCTTTAATAAACACTTGAGATAAATCGGCTGGTTTATATCCAATTTTCTTTTGCACGGCAGGATCTGTTATAAAATCATTTTTTCCGTCTCCTCGATCCATAAATTGTTGTCCGCTTGGCAGGGTATAAACGGGTTTATCTCCTTTCAAGTAATCTCTAACTTGGTTTACTTTCTCGTCAAGAGCTTCTTTAGTTTTAAGTCTTCTTTCACCGATCATATCTCTCGGATTTGGATTGTTAATTTTATCAACTCCGAATTTGTCAGTCAATTCTTCGGGTTTTCTTACAGTTCCTTTTCTTGGTCCTAATTTATAATTTTCATTATCAAGAAGATCATATGTTGAGAAAAGTCCTTGCTGGTAGGTGTGAGCCCATAGATTGATGCCCTCCTTTTTACTGATTATGTTTGTGGTTCTAACTGCATTACTGGGCATATATAATTCTGCCATCTCTTGGAAATCTTTCCCATCAAGATTTTGAAGTGCTAATTTTTGTCTTCTTTGATTGATTTTGTCTTCAATTCCTTTGCTTAATTTGTTAACATAATTGTATGGGACTTCATCAAATGTTACTGTAGGCATGGCTAGAGCTTTTCTTACTTGGTGGCGGTCATGTCCTAGAATTAATCTTCCAATAATATCTTTAACTTCTTCTATATCTCCGTCGTTTTTTACAATCAGTTTTTTCTTCATGTCTGCGATTAATGCGTCGAAATCAAAACCATCTTCCATCTCTAAAGCATACTTGAAAAGTCCTTCAAATACATTGTCGGATAATTTATTAGAATCTTCTGCAGTGAATAAGTCAGTCTTTTTTCTTTTTTTGAAAAATCTTCTTCTTTCACCATTGGCGATCATTCTTACTTGTTCTCCCGCTTTCTCTGCCTCATATCTTCCGATAGCTAAATTAAGGCGTACTCGTTTATCTTTTTCTTCTGCAGATAATCCCTCATATAATGGATTGAATTTTTCTTTAGATGTTGGATCGAGAGAAAGATGATTTTCAATATTAGAAATTTTTGTTCCTTCGTAGATTGTTCTTCCAATAATTTCTGTATTGATTCTTTCGTTTTTATAATCAACATGATGAATTGCATAAAGTTCTACTTCTTGAGTTTTATCTCCAAAGTTATGAACTCTATATTCTTCTACAGCTCTTACTTCTTTAGTATTCTCGTCAATATCAAGGACTACGTAACTTGCATGTTCTCCATCATTGTGGTTAAGAGCTGAAACTCCCGGTTGGACCCATAAAGTTCCCAGTTCTTTATTGAACTCAACTAAAGTTGGTCCGTGACGATGTCCTGAGACGATAGCTTTCGGCAAATCTATTGCACGACTAGCTCTTTCTAAAAGAAGATTTTTAAGGCTCTCTACAGAGTTTTCCATAAACTCTCCGATACCGTCAGTTGGAGGGACGTGAGATAATAAGATATCTAAATCTTCTTCTCTTGAGACATCTGACCAATGTCTGGCAGCTCTTTCTTCTCTAAACTGATCGTCGGCCATAAGACCTTTCTGGATGTTTTTAGCAGGATACTGAGATCCTCCTCCGGAAAGTCCCATAATATTAATTCCATCAATTTGTTTCTTTTTACCATTAACAAACCTATCTTTGAAAACTTCTTTTATCGGTTTCAAACGATCATGGTTTCCACCTAATACTATTTCTAACGGAACTCCATGTTCTCTGAAAGTCCTATCGACATATTTCATGTCTTCGTTTAGAGCTTTGTCTGAGATTTTGATACCAGTTTCATGGTGACTTTTTAGCTTAATAAGTTGTTTATCAGAGAATAATCCTTCTAAAGTATCATCACGGAGAGCTCTTTTATGTTTTTGGGTACTTTCTTGGGCTATCCTTATTTGTTGTTGGGCAGCCATATTGGCTTCGTGGATAGTATGATTTGTAGCGGTTTCGTAAGCAATATCACCCAGATGTATAGCCTTTTTAACACCTTGAACATGCATAGCTTCAGCTATTACGCTAATATTATCTAAACCGTGCGAATCCGTAAGTACTCCAAATCTGACCATATTAAGCTATTTTCCTAAGTGATTTATAAATGGTTTTATTCTTTAACTTATAGACCCAAATTGAGAGAACTAGTATATAAACCTTTCCAATGGTGTAACTGCCAAGTGACAAAAAGCTAGGGTAAGTTAAATCTCCCAATTTCACATTTAAAAACCGAAAGTATTTAAAAGTAGATTTCAATTGTATACTAAAGTGCCAAAGCTTTCGAACTTATTTTTGGCACTTTATATATATAAAATGCGTTAATATATTCGAAATCTAACGCATTTTAGTATATATCCACGAGGTAATTATATCTATGGCAAAGAAAACTAAATCCCCTTCAAAAATCACTCCCGTTTCTAAAGATGGTATTCAACCACAACTTCCAAAACTTCCTCCTGAACTGGAGAAAAAATTGAAAGCTCTTCAAGGGAAACTTGACGATTTTAAAAAGAAAGTTCTTGATAAATTCGGGGATTACATTGTAGGTATTTCTCTTCTTCCGCCAGATAAAGCGATTAGTCCAGAAGCAGCAGAGAAAGAGGCAGAAAAATCAGTTACAGATAAACCTGTTAAAAGTGATGAAAAGAAAGAAGCACTAAATAAGGATCAAATTAATTTGCTTGTAGTTGTTGATGATACTGATTCTAAAAAGATGACTAAGGATGAATTACATCAGAAATTCTCTACTATTATCAGTAAAATTGCAGAAGATATTGACAAAAATTTAATTGTCCAAAGTGTCCTTTTAACAGATGTTTGGCAAAATTGTTATGATGGAAAATATGATCTTAATCGATTAATTTCTTTTGGTGCACCAGTTTATGATACCGGGATGCTAGCAGCTATTAAAATTGCTGAAGTTCACAAAAGTATGGTTATCAAGAAATTTGAGAAATATATCTTAAGTTATGTTCTAGCTGGTTCAATTACTCAAGGTAAAGCAACCCCATCTTCAGACATTGATGTATGGTTAGTTATTGATGATACTGATGTCAAGAAAATGACCCGAGTAGAATTGAAAGATAAATTAAGAAGTATTATTTTAGGTATGGGCGCTGAAGCTGGAGAAATTACCGGAATTAAAAATAAAATTAACATCCAAGTTTATATCTTAACAGATTTCTGGGATTCATTAAAAGAAGCTAATCCAATTATCTTCACACTCTTAAGAGATGGAGTACCGTTCTATGATCGGGGTATTTTCATGCCTTGGAAACAATTGTTAAGAATGGGAAGAATTAAACCATCCCGTGAAGCGATTGATTTATTCATGAGTACCGGTGATCAAAGTATTAAGAGAGTTAAACATAAACTTAAAGAAATGGGGATGGAAGATTGTTTCTATGCAATTCTTACTCCAAGCCAAGCTGCGATTATGTTATATGGATTACCTCCGCCAACTCCTCGTGAAACGCCAGAAGTTCTGGAACAAATTTTTGTTAAGAAAGAAAAAATGCTTGAGCCGGAGTATGTAAAAATCCTGAAAGATAACGTGGCTTTAAGAAAAGAAATTGAGCATGGAACTAAGAAAGAGTTAAGTGGCGCGGAATTAGATCAATTTGTAAATAATGCTGAAAAATTCTTAAAGCGAATTGGAGAACTATTCAAAGAAATTGAACATCGACATAACGAGAAAAGTGTAGTTTTCATGCATGATGAGATTATGGTTTTAATTCGAGATGTTCTTTCATTAGAAGGAGTTAATAAAGTTAAAGAAGCTGATGTAGTAAGTTCTTTCGAGGAGGAATTGGTTACTTCGGGAAAAATTCCAGCTAAATATCTTCGTGACGTGAAAGAAGTAATTTCTGCTAAAGAGAAATTTGAGAAAGGAAAACTTGACAAAACAGATATTGAAGAAGTACGCAAATTTAGTGCTGGCTTATTGAAAGTTTTAGTTGAATACATGCAAAGAAAACGTGGCAGGGAAATGGAACGTGCAAGAATAAGAGTTAAACATGGTGAGAAATTTGGGGAAGTGTTACTTCTTGATGACCTGGCTTTCATAATCCACGATATTGATGCAAAGCCAAGAGTTATGCAGAAAGCAAAAGTAAATTCTGATGGCAGTTTGGGACCTTTAGAAAATTCAACGTTGGAAGAATTTGAAACAAGTTTAGCTGATGCTAAATTTCCTCATAGAGTTTTCATAAAAGAACCAATATTTGAAGATCTTAAGAACATCTTTGGGAGAGATGTGGAAGTTCTTCTTTACTCTTAAGCATGAAAAAATTAACTGCGTTGGTTAGTTTACTTATCTTGCTTGTGGGATTATCCTATTTTGGATACAACTCTCTAACTGGAGATGTAGTAACGATTGACCAAATTAAGGAAATAAATGGCATACAATATCATTTTGCTGCAGATAGAGTTAGCATGCTTAGAGATGATAGCGATTCAAAAGCTGTTTATGGTCTTCTTTCTGACACTCATGGGCAGATTGAAAAGACATCATATTTTGTTGAAGAATTTGAACGATTAAAAGTTGATGGAATTCTTGTTGCAGGAGATTTAGTTAACAATGAACATTTCAGCAAGAGGGGAATTCTTTGGACAGATCAGGATGAGATGGAAACTGTTTTAAAATCTCTTGGTGAATCTGGATTACCTGCATTCATAATCACAGGTAACCATGATCGATTGGTTGATTATGATTCAGCATTTTCTAAATTATCTTCAAGTTATCCTAATTTGATAAATATGAATCAGTATCGTGTATTTGATGGCGACGACATTGATATAGTTAGTTTGCCGGGTTACACTGATCAAAGGTTTATCGCGCCGGGAGCTTTTTATGCTGATCAAGAATATATTCGTGAAACTGGTAAGTATGTTACTGGTTTGGAAGATTCAATAATCCTTCTTGCGCATGGTCCGGCTTATACTACTAGAAGTTTATCTAATGGTCCCGGTACAATTATTTCTGGATTAGATGTTGGAGATAGAACTACTGCTGAAATGATGAAACATGCGGGAATTAATTATGGGGTCATGGGGCATATTCATGAGGCTGGGGGATTAGCTGCTACTCTAAGTAGTGTTGTGGTTAAACCAAATACTTGGGCAGAAGAATTTGTAGTTAACGTTGGTGGTTTGGAAGATTGGACTTTGCTTGATGGGAGAGAACATCATGGAATGGCTGGTTTGTTAACTATTGATGGAGAAATAGCTAAGTATGAATCTTTGTTTTATGTTAAATGATAATTAAATCTCAAAGATAAGAATTTGCTTAGTTGTATTAATCGTGATTATGAAGAACATAATTTTCAAAAGCCACATGATTTAATGCATTAGATATTTCTAACCTAATTTCTGATTTAATAAACTCCCCCGCAATATAACCGTATTGATAAAATGGATCTGTTTCTCTTTCAGCTTTTTCTTCACAGGTATGATTCTTACATTTATGTTTGGAACTTAATCCATATTCTTCCCAAGTGCCATGCGTGGCTTCATGGACAATAACTTCTACCAATTCCGCTAAGGCTGGAGTGATAGACTGATTTGCTTCAAAAGCTCTATTAAATCCTTTTCCTTCGTAAAGATTAGTATCATTTCTGATAAGATCTTCTGCTAGTTTAAAATTAAAAGTGCCATCTTCGTTAAGAAATTCTTCATTTGGTTTAATGTTATCCTCATAAATTGATCGGAAGTGTGGTGAGGATATTATGATCAAATCATTGCCATCTTCATTATAAATAAAAGCACCCAATGTTCGTTGCTCATCAGGAATAGCGCATTTAATCTGAACTTCGTTAGAAAATAAGTAGTCAAATACTAATCGAGGCGGAATTTCTTGTAATGCCGGATCAATTTTTTCTTCAATTTCACGTACCATTCTTTCTTCATATTGTGAAATTGCGTGACCGGAATACTCAATATATGCTTCCATTTCAGGACTACATTCTTCGATAGTCCAACCAATTTCTCCACATCCAAGAGATAGCAATGCAGTACAAACAATTTGTTTTATCTTCCTCATGATCATATTTTACTGAAGTATTTTATAAATCTTTTCTTTTTAGGCACCACTGGTGTTCCTCAGAAATAAATAAGCAGGGATAAACCTTTGTAAAGTATTCTAAGCCAAAATTTAGCTTCTTTGGTGATTATCTGGAAGTGGTTCTAAAAGTATCTTTAAAAAGAAGCTTCATTAATTAAATTCTAGAAATTTATTTGGAGGAATAAAATATGAAACTTACACAAAAATTAATCGGATTAATTGTTTTAGCTTTGTTTTGTTTGAGTATTTTGCCGGTGGCATTTGCTGACAATGATAGGGGAGAAACAAGAATTAGAGGTAATATGTTATTAGATGGTGCTGAAGTTGATAGTGAAACAAGAGTAGAAACATCTGGTAATGGGATTAGAGTTGAGGAAAGAATTCGTGAAAGGCTTAGAGAAGGAAGTGAAGATGAGGAAAATGAGGAAAATGAAACTGAAGTTGACGATGACGATTCAGAGAGTTTGAAAAGAAATTTTGAAATGCTTCGAGAAAGACTAAAACAAGCTCAAGAGAAAATAAAAGAAAATAAAGAGTCTCTTAAAAAAATTAAAGAACGGGTATCTTCATGTCGGGAAGATGGTGAATGTTCCGATGTTAAGAAAGAATTAAGGCATGGGGTTGCTAATCATTTAGAAAAGTCGTTAGATGTTCTACTAAATTTAATTGCAAAAGTAAGAAATCGTGTTGAGGTTTCCGCATTAAGTGAAGAAGAAAAATCAGATGCTTTAACTAAATTATCTGAAGCTGAAGAGAAGGCTAATCTTTTATTAGAGAACATCTCTGCTGCTAATTATGAAACTGCGGATGAAGTAAAAGAATCAATCAAGGAAGTTAAGGAAATTTGGAAAGAAGCTCAAGAAACTCAAAGATCTTTAGTTGCTCAGTTGATGAGTAAAAAAACTGCGGATTTGATTGAAAAACATCAGATATTAAGTGCAAGAATGCAAGCAAGAATTGATACCTTATCTTCTGAAGGATTTGATGTTTCGGCAATGGAAGAAATTCATGCTAAATTTGATGAACATATCTTAAAGATAGAGGAAGATTATAAAAAGGCTGAAGATCTTCGTGAAGGTAACGATAAGCAAGCTTGGAGAAAAGCTATGCAGGTTGTCAAAGAAGATCTAGGTGTTAGCAGAGATTTGTTGAGAGAATTCACTCGAGTACAACAACAGTTTGAGTCTTCAGTTGATGATTCCAATGATCAAGTGGGAGATTCTGAAAATAACTCTGATGATTCAGGGAACACTGATAGTTCAGGCAACCAAACAGAAATCGTGTCAGGAGATGAGGTGACTGAATGAAAAAATTAGTACTATCTATCATGTTGATTTCAGCTATCTTCCTTGTTGCAGCATGTTCATCTTTGCAAAAGGATTCTGTGATTGATGAAAATCTTCCTCTGGAAGAATCTTCTTTATCTGATGATTTAGGGGATTTAGAAGATCTGGATGCAGAATTGGCTGAGTTTGATAGTGATTTTGCAGAATTAGATAACTTAAATTTGGAATGATTTTTTGTTCTTTTTCTTTCTTTCTTTCTTTCTTTCTTTCTTCTCTAGCGGTTAATAGAAAACTATATAAATCTCTGATTGTTACTATTTAGAATGGTTAAGAGAAAAAAGAAGGTAGATTCTGAAAGATGGATTTTTTATCTATTAGTTATAGCTCTGATAATCACTGTTTGTGGTACTGGGGTTGGAATTTTTAAAGTTGGTGATGGTAATTTTTTACTTACGGGTGCGGCAACAGCAACCGGTACAACTTCTGTTACAGTTACAGCTACAACTGCTCTCACTAATCAAGTAAGTCAAGTTGATTTTGGTTCTGGATATCCTAATGCAAGTGCTAGTAGTTGTAATTTAATAAGTAACGGTTCTTCTCAAGATGCGAATTATTGTCTTAGTTTCAATAATGTTACCCAAGGATTTGTTTTAGAGAATACTGGTAACACGAATGTTTCTTTAAATTGGAGCTGTGGTGGAAATTGTTCTGCAGCAACTCTTCTTGGTGGAACTAGTCCTGGATTTGCAATAAGAATGCAAGCAGGAAGTACTGCTTTTGATCAAAGTAATCAAGAAAGTGCTAATGATACTACTGTGAGTTGTGGGGGATTTTTGCTTAATACCACATTTGGAGAATTACTTGGAGAAGGAATTGCCGCTGGTGAATGGATTTGTGGTGATGATAGTGGAACTAATTTCCTTTTTCCTCCAACGGCAACGGAAGATGCAATCATAATGGATTTTAATTTAACAATTCCCGATGATGCGATAACTGGAGCTGGACAGCAGAATGCCACCTTTACATTTACAGCAACTGCAAGTGGTTAGATTAAAATGAAAATAACAAGATTTCTTTTTTTAATGGTTGTATTCATGTTTTTAATCCCTACAGCTTATGCTCTTTCCTTGAGTGGAGATCAGATAAGTCCAATTATTTATGAACCAGGGAAAGTTATTGAAAATTCTTATTCAATAAGCGAAACAGATCTAGAAGTTGATGTGGCCTTAGATGGAAACCAAGATATTCTTCGTTACCTCTCTTTAGAAGATTTAACCGATGATAAATTTAATCTTAAAATTCAATTCCCAGACGCCCTTACGATTAGTCCTGGTTCTTATCCTTTCAGTTTAAGCGTGACTGAAATACAAGGTGAAGGGGCTAAGTTGGGTTCATTATTAAGCGTAGGTAGACAATTTGTAGTTGAGGTTTATTCTTATGAAAAAGCAATTGAAGCAAGTTTATCCGCACCTAGTATAAACCAAGGAAGCGATATGGAATTAAGTTTAACTGTTAAAAGTAGAACTTATTCAAACATAGATGTTGTTAATGCAAAAATTTCTGTTTACGACAAATTTGGAAAAAAGATGGGAGAAGTTTTTACGGAAAGTCAATCATTAGATAGTTTATCTTCAATTAGTTTTTCCGTTCCGTTTGGTACCAAAAATTTACCTTTGGGAGATTATCGAGCAGAAGCTGTAATTAATTACGATAGTCAACAAAAAACTGTTGATGATGAATTTAAAATTGGTGATTTAGATGTGATTATAGAAAATTTTACTTCGCCAGTTGCTAGCGGTTTTAGTGATTTTGAAATTCAAGTAAGAAATAATTGGGGTGATGGGGTGGGAGATGTTTATGCTCAATTATTTATCGGTGAAAATATGATCCTCCACACACCGTCTATTAATCTAGAAGCTTGGGCTGTTGGAAAATTGAGCGCGATAGGTAATTTTGATTTATCACCGGGAGAATATCCTGCGGTCTTAAAAATATTCTTTGAAGGGGAACAAAAAGAGGAACAGATTACTCTTAATATTGTTGAATCTGAAAATAAACCTTTGACTACTAGTAATGTTCTAGTTATTCTTTTATCTGGTGTAATTCTGTCTATAATATTCTTAAGTTTGATGATTTACATCAAAAAAGGGAATAAGAAAGATCGAATATGATCAGTTCTTTTTTTATTTCTTAACTGGGTCTAATACATGAAGGGATAGTTTTCCCTTCAGTACTGAAAATTCTTAATTTTCATGTACCCCGTTGCTCTGCAACGACTATTAAATCAATTATCCAGTTAAGATTAAAAATACCCCACAGCTTGCTGCGATTGGGATTTTTATTAATTGGTGTTAAATGCAATTTTATTGAGGTTTTAATTTAGAACTGGGTGAAATTTACTATCGTTTAACAATGAACCTAGAAGAATTTAATGGTAAAATTCTATTCTTTAAATATGTTTCGTGTTATCACTGATTTTTAGACGGTAAATTAGCCTGATTTGTCGCAAGGTTTTTAATTGAAAACATCTTCTGGGATGATAGAAGAGGCGTATGTACAAAAAAAGTCTGAAAAGAGGAAAAGGTAGACTTAGTTCTAGCGTTAGCTTTGGGAAGTTAAATTATTTAAAAGAAAATGAAGCTAGGTTAGAAAATAAATTAACTGAATTAAATTATTCAATAGAAAATATCTCTAAAATTTTATATTCAAATGATAATCTTACTAGGAACGATAGGAGAAAACTGTCAGAAATTATAGTTCGCGAAAAGGTAGAATTAGAACGTTCAAAAAAAGAATTGAAATCTGTTCAATCTGCGATATCAAATCTTACTGAGACCAGAATTAGTCCCTGGATTAAGCATTGGTCTTTAGTAACTTTGTTAGTTTTATTTTTAATAGTAACTCCTTTAATCTTTTTTCAAGAAGGTTTTGGTAACGGAGTTACGGGCGCGGTTACTGGTTTTGGAATTCAGATTGAAGAATTGAATTCAACTTTAAATGGGACGATTGAAAATTTAACTTTAAATGATAGTGCGGAGATTCTTATCACAGAGCCAATAATTGAAATTGGGGTTGACAATAATCTAATCTTGGAAACAATAAACGTTGCTTCAAATATTGATAAAACGATAATTAAGACTACGGAATACCTTTCGACATTAGCTCTGCCGGTAATTAGCAATGTCATTCTTAACTCCACAAACATGACTGCCAATTCTACCGATGATAACCTTACGCTTTATTGGGATGTTTCAGATACAGATGGAGATAATGTTAAGAATATCACCGATTGGAGATTGAATAAAAGTTCTATTGCCGTATTAAATATGCCGTTTGAAAACATATCTGATAGTGTTTTTAACGCTACAAAAGATTATTCGGGTAATAGTAATAATGGTTCCGAGCACGGTGGTGTTCTTTGGAATGCTACTGGTGGTTATGATGGAAAAGGCGCGTATGAATTTGATGGATTAAATGATTATATCTCTATACCAGACGATAATAGTCTTGAAGCAATGGAAGGG
>JAUYKZ010000009.1 GCA_030704845.1 archaeon
TATATAAAATGCGTTAATATATACTCAACGCTAAATGAAATTTGGAACTTAATTCATTTAGCGTTTGTATATACCAACGAAAAGTTCACAAAAATACTTTTCGTTCAGTATATTCGAAATCTAACGCATTTTAGTATAAATTAGAACGCCAACAGCTTTTAACTCTTTTTCTAAGCTAAGAAGATCTTTATACTGAATTCCATGCATGCCAACATTCCTTGCGGCCTTAACATATTCTGCCGAATCGTCAATAAATACTGCTTGTTCAGGACAAAGACTTATCGTTTCTAGGACTAAACGATAAATCTCTGCTTCTGGCTTTCGACAGCCAACTTCACAAGAGAATATTTTGGGTTCAAATGGTCTGAAAACATCTATACTTTTTAACGCTTTTAAATGCGGTGGAATAGTATTCGATAATACCGGAATGACATAACCTCTACCAGTTAGTCCTTCTATTAAACCTAGAACCTCTTGATCAATTACAACATTTTTTTCAAACTCTCTCGACCAAAGATCTATATAATCAATTGGTAATACCTTCAAACCTGTCTCTTTCTGAAACTCATTCCAATATGTTTCATCGTTGAGATCTCCACGCTGATAGGCAGGTATTAATCTGCTGGTTGCCTTTATTACAGTTTCTAAAGAGAGTTGGCAAGTTCTGGCCATATCTTCAAAAACCCCTTGACCGCTATTAAGAACGAATACTTCTCCTGCATCAAAAATAATGGCTTTAATTGTATTCATAACATCACCAATCATTTATCTCTAAGACCAGCAGATTCAAGAATATGGACACTCACAGGATTCAAAAGATATCTATTCAATGATTGAATCTCATCTGGAGTTTTAAACGCAAGAGAATCATGTTCTTCAGATAGTTGAATCTTATCTTCTTCACCAGACTTTATTCTCAATCTTGATACAACCATAAAGTCTCCATAAGCTTCTCCCCAGCACATGTGAGTTGGCTGATTGCAATCTAAATTATTAAAGCTTAAACCAGTCTCTTCTAAAAGCTCTCTTTCCAGCGCATTTTCAAAAGTTTCTGAAGGATCGAGCAGACCTTGGGGGACTAATTCATAAAGACCGCCAGTAAATCTTTCTCCAGCCTTTAAACCGACTAAAGAATTTCCCAGGTGGTCTTGGCATAATGAAGCCGCACCAGGAACATAAAGATTTTTTTGAAGGAAAAGTAACTCACTGTCGCTGATGGAGTAAAGTGTTATATTATTTACAGCAAATCTTTTAAATTGAAAAGTTGCCCAATCGGATAAAAACGGCCTTATGATTACCATACCTTTAGATTTCTCCAGATCAGCAAATCCTGTAATACCATACAATGGCTTGCTAAAAGCTTTTGGATTTTGTTTAACAAATCCCCCCAGAATTCTTCTATACGACTACGCATGCTCTGTAATATTTTAGGTGGTTCCTGTTCATTAACAACTGCTCTTTCAGCTCCTTCAAATCCTAACTCCCCCAAGGACCTAATGGAATATCCTGTAAAAAAAGGATCCCACACTTCTGGATTATTATATAATCTCATCATCGCAGGAACTCCCAGAGAGTAGTATATTCAATTTATGAAACCAAAAAACACGTCATAAAAATATGAAATAACTAAAAATTAATCAACAGTCACCACAATTCATACCCGCTTCTTTCCCTTTCTCCAACTTTCTCCCACAAGAACAAACAAATCCAACAAGTTTCGCTGGAACACCTAAAACTAACCCATAATCTGGAACGTCTTTTGTCACAACACTTCCAGCTCCGATTAGAGCAAATTTTCCAATCACAACATTTGGTAGAACTACTGTTCTTGCCCCAATTGATGCTCCTTCTTTTACTAAAACAGTTCCAACTTCCCATTCAGAATCAGTCTTTAACTTACCTTCTTTAGTAATAGCTCTAGGATAACTATCATTAGTAAATACAACATGCGGTCCAACAAAAACTCCGTTTTCTAAGGTAGTTCCATGATAAATTGAAGAATTATTTTGAATTTTACAATTGTTTCCAATTTTTACATCTTTATCAACATATACATTCTTTGCAATGATACAATTATTTCCTATCTTCGCACCTTCACGAATCTGAGAATGATGCCAAACTTTAACATTTTCTCCTAATTGTGCATTTGTAGAGACTTCCGCGGTTTGATGAATCATAAGTATTTCTCCTTGATAATATTAACAATACTTTCGCTTACATTCTCATGTAATGGTGAAGGCAGACTTCTAATTCTTATCAATTCGCCGTCGTCCATTAATCTTTTTGCTATATCTAAAATAGATCTTTTGTTAGTACCGGCAAGAAAGTTTTTTCCAGCATCAATTAGACGCATCCATTCCGTCTCATTTCTAGGAATCAAACAGGGCTTATTAAAGACCAATGCTTCTTCTTGGATTCCCCCACTATCCGAGATACAAAAACGACAAGAGGATAATAACGCTAGGAAATTTAGGTAGGCCTGCGGTTTTAGAAGAATTATTTTTTCATTAAGTTTTATTGAAGATTGAGACAGAATATTGGTTGTCCTTGGATGGACAGGAAAAACCACAGCCATATCTTCCGATAATTCGTTTAATACCGAGATTATATTTGAGAATATTTCCGGATTATTTGTACTTTCAGCACGATGGATAGTAGCTAGGACAAAGTTATCTTTTACTAAACCATAATGGGATAATATTTTATCAATTGGCGCAAAAGAACTATTCCTCCTACTTGCATCAAACGCTGTACTCCCAACTAAATGTATTTTTTCTGAAGAAATACCCTCCTTTTTTAGGTTAACTATACTTAAATCATCTGGAGCAAATAGACTATCACTTATTGAGTCAACAATAATACGGTTAATTTCCTCGGGCATAATCTTATTAAAAGAACGACAACCCGATTCGATGTGAGCTACCGGGATTAGTAATTTAGCAGCAGCCAAAGCTCCAGCTAAAGTGCTGTTTGTATCTCCTTGTACAATCACTAAGGATGGTTTTTGTTCGATTAAGATTTTTTCAATTTTTTCCAGCATAAATCCCGTTTGTTTTCCGTGAGAATGCGAGCCCACTTGTAAGCAATAATCAGGATCGCGTAAATGAAGTTCTTTAAAGAAAACCATATCCATTTCATAATCATAATGCTGACCGGTATGGATTAAAATATGTTCAAACTCTTTATCTAGGATGGGAATTACTGATGATAACTTAATAATCTCTGGTCTTGTTCCAAGAATGGTTACAACCTTCATGCTGACCTCTTAAACTTACTTCCAATAATGAACAACACATATTTAAGATGACTTCGAATGACTTTAAGCAAACGCATTTTAGAAACACCATATTGGCGAACTCTTAAAACCATCGGGACTTCTTTAACCACATATCCATTATTGATTGCGTTTATTAAGAACTCTGCCGTAGCTAAGAAATTATTTGACTTGAAAGAAATATTCTGAACCACTTCTTTCTTCTGTGCACGGAATAAGGCAGTATAAGTGTGAAGTTTTGAATTAGTTAAAGAGCGATATATTGCCGAGATAGAACGACTAAGAACTAAGCGGTATTTCGGTACGTTCTCAACTCCACCTAAAGGATGGTAAGGTGAAGCAGTCACCACATCAGCCCCTTTCTTTATTTCGTTTAATAATGAGAAAATTTCTTCAACATCATAAGTACAGTCACTGTCCATAGTAACTATCACATCACCAGTAGCGTGTGAAAAACCCGTCCGCATAGCTGCCCCAAGGTTTTGATTTACTTCATGTTTGAATATTTGGGCATTATAACTTTCTTTTGAAAAATTTTCTTTGATTTTCTCACAGGTTTTATCTTTGCTTCCATCATCAATGAATAATAGTTCCAGTTCCCATTCCGTTAATAAACTATCTAGAATTGGCGATAATTTATTCCGTAATGGAGCAATTCCCTCTTCTTCGTTATAGCAAGGAATGATTATTGAAAGTTTCATAGAGTGATTTTATTGGGACTATTTATAAAATTTCTTAATCTATGGCTCTGTCCAGAATGATGTTTAGCATCATTCTGAAATAAAGCTTAACTCTTTTTTTTATTTTCTCTAAGTTATGAATCAACACATGCAAAGCCATCTCTCTTTTCTTCATATAGTGCAATTTGCTTCTGAGAACAGGAATTCTTCTGCTTTTTAAGCTGTGAATACAGTTTCAACATTTGATCGTTGATTATATTGCTCATCGCCTTTCGTGCATCTTCTCCTGTTCCAACCTTTTGGATTATTTCGTGAGCTTTCTCTCACAGGAGCAAACAGCCTGTTTTGTTTGCTCTGTGCTACTTCGTGAAGTGGCTCACTATCATATCCTTTATCACCAAGTATCTTCACTTCTCGCAGAGAAGTTCTTTTGAAGATACGTTCTGCTGATTTTACGTCATGACGTGGTTTCATCTGCAAGACATGATCGTATATCAAATGATTCTTCACGTCGATGAAAATGCTTAATTTGTTAAATTTGGGTTCCAGTCTTGCTCTTTTCTCATAATGCTTACTACGTAGATAGGCATCTACTCCAGTTGCATCAACGGCCATGAGTGTTGGAGTTTCATTCTGCAGAAGTGTGCGGTTGAGTTGACGAATGAACCCAACAGTGTACTTCTTACACCAATTATGAAGCACACTTTTGCTTGGCATCTGCTTGAAATCAAGCCAAGAAAGCCATTTAGTCTCATATAGTTCTGCGATAAAATCGCGCAGAACTTTCTTAGATCGTCTAAATAAAATGACCAGAGAAAACTTCTGAAATTCAGAGTAAATCTGTGGTCCAAAATCGTTGTCGTGCAAAGGCAGGTCGATTGCATGGTAAAGTTTAAGAATTTCAGAAAGAAATTCATGCTTTAGTGTATACTGAATTGTTGTTTGTGTCATAACCTATGACATTCAGTATACACTTTTATTCCTTTCTGGACAGAGCCTAATCTATAGATCTATTTAAAAAAAAATAGGCGGTATTATCGTTTAGATTATTATATAGTTAGGATTATATGTTTAGAGCCGTAATTCCAACTAATAAAAAGATTATGCCGATTATTTTATACTTGTTGATATTCTCCTTTAAGACGTATTTTGCTAAAACAATTGACCAAATATAACTTACCGAGGCTGTAAGGTAAATGAAAGTAAGTGGAGCTTGCTTTAATGCATAAATATAGAATAAAAATGATACTGAAGACAACCCAACTGCCCACATTAGTTTTATATTTTTGAAATTTATCTTATAAGAAGCACCCAGTTTAAAATAAAGAGTTCCGAATGCACCAAATACAGAAGATATCAATATGAAAGTTATGGCTAAAGTATAATTCATTTTTTACCACTCACCCCTATGAAAAGAACTCCGGTTGTAATTGCTATTAGCCCCACACTGTCTAACATAGAAATGGTTTCATTTAAGAAATAAAATGACAAAATTGTTACTAAAATATACCCTGAAGCCATTACAGGATAGACTACTGAAAGTTCACCTAACCTAAATGCTTGAATAAAAACAATTGCACCAATAGCGTAAAGCCCTGCTCCAAAAAGGAGGGGGATATTATAAAATTGATTTAGTATTTGATCAATAGAAAGTGAAAATTTTGTACTCCCTAATTTTAAAAGAATTTGTGCTACTGAAACAATAACCGTACAAATCAGAGCTAGGATAATTGCTTTAGAGTTGTTTTGTTCCATTTTTATTAATGATTAAAGTTTGGTTATAAATCTTGTGATAATTCGCCACCATGAGTTTAAGCTTCCTTAATGAAAATCGCAGATTATTTGGCATAAATATTATCCGATTAGAGATATTTGAACCGCTCCATGGTGGAAGAAATAAGAAACTAGTTTTAGTAATCACCGAAGATTCAACATCTTCATTGAATATAAAAGAAAGATAGTTGTGAGATGCTTCACAATCGGCTAATATTTTTTGAGTGTTGACCTTGTTCTGAATAAATTGGTGGTTTTTTCTTTTTTTGAGTATTAAATCATTTAAATTAGGCAGTTGTTTGAAAGCTAAATATGCTTCAATTGAAGTACAATGAAAATGTTTATCCAAATCATTAGTCTGTTTTAAGTTTGATTTCTTTCGGGCAATATCAATTAAGATTTTTGATATAAAAAAAGCTCGAGTTTCATACAAACTAGCGAATAATCTCTTGATATAGACCAATAAAGAACCTTTATTTCTAAACTGATCACGTAACAGAGATATTTTATCAATATTATGATTAGTTAAAATTGCTCCACCCCCAAAATTAATCATCTGTTTAGTAAAACTATAAACCGCATAATCTCCAAAAGTTCCTGCAAGTCTGCCATCACATTTTGCGCCTAAAGCGTGAGCAATGTCTTCTATTAAAATTAAGTTATGTTTTTTACATATCTCGGCAATTTCCTTAATACCACTTGGATTACCATAAGTATGAACAAAGATTACCGCTTTAGTTTGCGGTGTAATTTTATTTTTCACAGAATCTGCGTTTAGATTTAATGTCCTTGAATCCACATCAACGGATACAGGTTTTCCACCAGCCAGCCTAATAGCATTTGGCAAACTATCACAGATGAACGATTGAATGATCACTTCATCAGTAGATTTTAATTCGAAACTTTTCAGAAGAATATAAAGAGCGTTGCGGCAAGAACTAAAAAGAACTACGTTCTTTAAGCCCGAATATTGGGAAAGTTCTTTTTTTAATTTCTGTTTTATTTTCATCTTAACTAAATTGTCTCATCACAAATGGGCTAATTTTTTTTATAATCGTTTTTGGCAATTTACTCCAAATAAACCCGTAAAGTTTATACACATTAAACGATTTTGTTAATTGAGGAATATTTTTAACATCGGAAGCATAAAAATAATATGGCACTATTTCTGTTCGAGTAGATAATCTCCTCTTAAAAAGATACATGCCGCCATCATTCATTTGTTCAGTAGATCCGCCCAACTCTAGCACCTTGTAATTATTTTTTAGACCATAACAGATTATATTCCAAAGAAGTAAATAATATGGACTAAGATTATTATAATTATAATCTGTTCCGGCAAAGGCGTATTCGACAGTCTGTTTATCCAAGAATAAGAAACAACCGGCGATTGGTTTGTCTTTAAAATAAGTCACAGCAACATTAGTATCACATTGATTGAGAGCATCAAGGAATAGTCGATAAGGCCAAGCAGGGAGACCCCTCTTCTTTCTGGTAAGAAGATATACTTTATAAAAATCTTTAAGAATCTTTTCGTCATTTAAAATCTTCACCACAAGATTAGCTTTTCTAGCTTTTCGGATATCATATCTAACCCGTTTATCAAATGAATTAAACATCTGCTCCTCAGTCCCTTGTAAATCCAAGAAGAAATTAGTAATTGGTTTTTGTAATACAAAAGAATTAGAAATCTCCCCAGTAATTTCTACTCGCTGACGTATCTGAAGATATTTAAAAGAAGGATTTTCATTAATCAAAGCTTGTGCCTTCTTTAACAACAATTCTACACAAAAATGGTTTTCCCCAAGAACTCCACCGAATGGAAAGAACGGGATAGATATCAGACGATTACCTTCAATAAAACTGCGTGCTTCAAATAACGGAAGAATCCCCACAATAGAATGATTATCTATTCTTTTAGCGACCAAATAACGAGGCTTAAACTTGAAATATTTGATGATAAGATTTTTTATTTCTAAACTATGCCCATAATGTGACTGAGAATTCTTTTTAAGGTAATCATTATAATTCAAGTAATCCCTTTCTTTTAATTCTTCGACAAAGTATTCCTGCATTTTGATCACCTAAACAAATTGCCTAATTACAACAGGACTTAATTTACGTACAAGAGTGATGGGCATTTTTTTCCAACAAGCACTAGCAAATTTAATGAATAAAGTGTCATCATGAGGAAGACTTTTGCCTTCTTTGAAATAGAAATAAGAGGGCGTTTCAACTATTTTATCTGCCCACTTTTTCTTAAATTCATATAACCCGCCCCCATTTGTAGTCGCCATTGCGCCCCCTAGATTAAACGTGGTATAACCACGGTTACATGCATCATAGATTGCGTCCCACATCAAAAGATGGTAGGGTTGCATTTGAAGAATGTTTCTATCAGTTGCCGATCCGGCAAAAGCATAACGCATTTCGGTTTTATAATATAACAGAAAAATTGCTGCTACCGGTTTCTGGTTATATCTAGCGATATAAATCCGAGCATTATCTCCAAAACGATTTAAGATTGTTTTTAAGTAAGAAGCCGGATATGCTGGGACGCCCCGATGTTTTCTAGTATTAAGAAAAAGAGGATAAAATTCATTAAAGAGTTTATCATTATTCCCAAATTCAAATGTCAATTCGCTACGCTGAGCCTTCTTAATTCCCCACCTGATGCTACCTTTAGGAAGTTTTTTCCATACTTCGTCGGTATTAGGAGATAATAACAATGAAAAAGAGAATACTTTTTTTCCATAACTTGGAGGAGTTGTTTGTTTTAACTCTGTTTGTTCACGGATTTCCAGATAATCTACTTTCTCTTTTTTAGCTAACTCTTTTGCAAAAGAAACAAGTTCTTGTGTTGTTTCGATTGAGTTTGAAAGAATTCCTGCAGAAACAGCATAAGGTACGGAGACAAAACGAGTGCCAAATAGACCTTTAGCTTTAAACAAAGGGAGAATTCCTTCAACAACCCCTTCTTTATTTTTTTTGATTAAGTAATACGGAACAAAACCAAAATGGATGTTAATTGAATTTCTCCAAATGAGGAGATGTTCAAAAGTTGCTTGAGGATGTTCCTGTACGTATTTAGAATATTCTCCCTCAGTAGTTTTATCTAAAATGTGTACTACCATTATAATAACCTCTGGACTAGATTTTCAGTGGTAACTATTTCATAATCGCGTGTAATATCTTTTAATATTTTTCTAACCAACTTAATTCTTTTTTCTATAGGAACTCCATTTAAATGACCTAAACGAGAATCCGAAATTTTATCTGATAAATCTGCCGCATGAAATTCATAGTTCAGAACAGAGTTTGTTCTCTTCACTAGCTCATATGATAATCTAAAATAGGGATAACCTAATTTAATTGCAAAGGTCATATGAATTGGGACTTTTAAAAAAGGCATAGTTGTACAAGGCACTTCTAAAAGACTTGTTTTCCCCCGTTTCCACTCTTTCTTTAACGAAGGAAAATAAGGTTTATTTGGTGCAAAAGCCCAACTCCATTTTGGACCGTGAGTTCTTTTGATACCCCCAGAAAAAATATTATTTATCCTCATCAGCAAAGGATAAGCAAAAGTTGGAATTATGGACGAATCGTATAAATAATTATTTGCAACTAGGAGCCCAATTACTCTTGAATCTGAATCATATCCCGGAGCCTTGAAGCCGACTGGCTTTTTTCCAGTAATGGAATAAATTAATTCTTCAGTCTGTTTGATTTCTGTTATTTTTTCTTCCGAAGATAATTTGCGGAAACCAAATATGTGCGAATAAGTATGATTTGCAAGTTCATGGCCTCTTTCAAATATTTCTTTAAATAGAACCTTTTTCTCTGGAACCTCAATGTCCTTTCCAATTACAAAAAAAGTAGCTTTAACATTAAATTCATCAAAGAGATCTAGATATCTTTTAATAGAAGATTCAATTACAACGTCTGGACTAATCTGAGAATCATGCCCATAATATTGTAGATTAGTCCACAAGCCATCTAAGTCAACTTGGATTGTCGCAATTTTTTTTTTAATCATTCTTTAATAAGACTAAACATTGTCAATACTTTTTACCTTATCCTTCTTAAAAATAAAAATTACTGGCATTTTTTGTATGCCTTGGTTGGTTGATACATCCCTTTCTATTACTTTAACCAAATTAAATCCAAAATTAGTGAAGTATTCTAAACTTTGTTGAGATAAAGGAAAATACCATTTAGGCTGATAATATTCCCAAATATCAATCTCAAGATAAACATCACTGTAATTAGATAAATTTAATACGTCTTCCTCAAAATTTTTCTGACTTACATCATCATAAATTTCAGTATAACGATGCGGGCTACGTAAGTTCCAAATACTCCCGCCTAAATCCTCGTCTTGCGGAGGACCACCAAATTCTCTCTCACTAAATAATCTAATTGAACGATACTCTCCAGCAAAAATCGGATCATTTGCGGGGACATTATCTTTAATCCATTGGCCTGCTTCTTGATATCCGGTGTAACTAAAAGTTTTGCTATAAATGAGTGAATCTCCTGTTTGATAATAATTCCAACTTATTAACAAAACTAAAAAAAGAGGTATTAAATAAAATAATCTCTTTTTTCCAAAAATTAATTCAAAAAAGGATTTAATTTCGTCTAATGCAAAAATAGCCAGAATTATTCCAACAGCGAATAATGGAAGAACATATCTATCTTGAGTATTATCAACGTTAATCTCAAAAAACAACCAATAAAAGAAAAATAAAATAATTGAAAAATAATATTTTTTTTCTTTATAAAGAAGTATTAAAATTAACCCCGCGACAGATAGTAACAGCAATTGCCAAGAAAAAATCCATTTAATCATTCCAAAAGCTTCTAATCCAAATGGCATCCCCCTTGTATCCAAAAATAATTTGAAAACACGATCTAAAATTGGAGCGTTAAAAAAGATCTTACCCCCAATCTGAGCTAATAATAAAAACCCAGCCGGAATAATCCAAGAATAAAGAGTTCCTCGTTCCTTGAACATTTCTTTACGTTTGAACAATAAAACGTATATTATAACTGCAAGAGAAAATAACATCGCCTGAACTTTAGTAAACATTGCCGCTATAAATAAAATGCCAGATAATAATCCCCATTTGGCCGTTTTTTCTTTTTCCAGACGAACCATACAATAAAGAAGGATTATTGTGGTCGTTAACAATGGAGAATCGCCCAATGGCCTAGTACCATAAAACCAGGAAATATGATTAAAAGTGAGTAATATTGCACCTAAAATTCCTGCAAATTTATTCTTAAGTTCTGTACCAAGTAAATATAGGAAGATAATCCCTACTAAAGCATAAAGCATGGTGATTATTTGTCCAGCCAATAAAATATTCCTTGTAAATAGATAAAAAAATGAAAGAATTGTCTGTGGAATGGTATAATCTCCTAAAAGATATGCTCTACTAAAAAAGAATAATGGTTCTCTTGTTACTTTTATCGCATACCACAAATGAACTGCGGAATCATTCCACATACTTTCCTGTCCAATGTATTTTAATCTAATTAGAAAAGCAAGAAATAATACTCCAAGAAAAGCAAGATTATATTTGTTACTTAACCAAGATTTAACATCTTCCTTGAAAAAATTGGCTATAGATTCTTGAATCGATTTATTCTTAGACTCTTTTTTCTGATTAGAAGAGTGATGATTCTCAGCAGATAATACCTCTTTCCTTAGCTCACCATCTTTTTCAATACTTGAATCACTCATCTGAATTTTTCTTCCATAAACCTTTATAAAGTTTATCCAACCGGAGAGGATTATGAAAACATTAGTGGTTTTAGGCATGGGCGGCCATACCGCACAAGTATTGCGCCTTTTGCAACTAATTGGAGACAATTATGATTATGAATATGTTGTTGGCCATGATGATAAAACTTCTGTAAGTAAAATCAAACATTCTGGAAAAATTTACTTAATTAGAAATCCTCGTTTAATGAAAGACAAATCAATTGTTAAAGTATTCTTTAATATGTTCTTTACAACAATCGCTGCTTGGAAGATTCTTTCTAAAAGTAAACCAGATGTAATTATTGGAGCGGGACCTGCAATTTGTATCCCATTATTTTGGATAGCAAAATTAAATGGAATTAAAACAATATTCATCGAGTCTTGGGTAAGGGTAAGCCATAAATCTAATGCGGGAAGATTAGTTTACCCAGTTTCCGATCTTTTCTTTGTTCAATGGAGATCAATGAAAAAGGTATATCCTAAATCAATCTATGCGGGGAGATTATCTTGAAAAAAGTTCTATTTGTAACAGTTGGTAATGGCAAGTTTAATCCATTAATTAAAGAAATAGACCGACTTAAAGAAGAAGGAAAAATAAAACAGGACGTTGTTATCCAACTTGGCCATGGAATTTATGAACCAAAAAATTGCAAATGGTTTAGATTTTCCGAAGGATTAGATAAATATTACAATAATGCAGATTTAATTATCTCCCATGGGGGGCCTGGAACTGTTTTTGAAATTCTACGCAAGAAAAAAAAGTTGATTGCTATCCCTAACAGAGATCGAACCGATCCAAGACATCAAGTAGAATATCTTCGAGCAATGGCCGATGAAACAGATTCAATGTTATACTGTGATCGAGTTAAAGACATAGAATATTGCCTTGATAAAGCCAAGAGACATAAATTCACAAAGTATAAAGCTCCAGAATGTTCGATGCATCTAGTAATAAAAAGATTTTTAGATAAGAGATTCAAGAGAGATGAATAAAAAAATAACTAATAGAATCAAGGGATTTCTAAGTGGAGAAACTACTAGTCATCTAGTTAAAACTTATCTAGTGTATGGTTTTATTGCCTTAAGTCTGATCATAATAAAAGTATTAATTGCCCGTCTTTATGGGATTGATGAATTAGGAATATTCACTTATTTTTTCAGCCTAGTAAGTTTAATTTTTCTTTTTAGTTCATTTGGATTACCAGAAGCTTTAATGCAGGTTATTATAAAAAATCCAGGCCAATTAAAAGTAGCATTAAAGTATACGATTTGGTTATTAGTCCCACTAAGTAGTCTTGTATTGATTATCGCCTTAATTATTACTAACTTTACAAAACTAAATCCGGTAATTCCATACTTTAATACCGCTATAGTTCTTTATATCATCACTTATACTATTCATTACATCACATATTGTTTTCTTCGAGGAAAAAAGAAATTTTCAACAGCTTCATTATATTCTCTAGCCGGAAGAATTATTTTCATAGGATTAATTATAGGATTATATTTAATTAATGCTCCATTTATCTACATCCTTTTTAGCTTTGGATTTTCAACATTTGTTATCGGCGTACTTGCCTGGCCACAGATTTCAAAATCTTTAAGGAAGATTAGAACAGTCCCCGTTGAATTTAAACCGTTTCTTCTTCTTGCGTTCTCATTATTTTTAATGCAGGTAAGTTTCTACTCCCTTAGATTTGTCGACGCTCTTGCCATAAAATATCTCACAGATTTCACTAGCTTAGGCATCTACTCAGCTTACGCTTCTATCGCTAATGGATTACGAATGGTAGCTTATGTATTTCCAGTAGTGGTGTTACCAATGGCTGCCGTAAGTACTTACAAAATCAAAAGATCATTTTGGAGAATTTCATTCTTACTTTTACCATTAACAATATTAACCTTTTTAGTTTCTTATTTCTTGGTTCCTCCCCTTTACGAAACTGAACGCCTATTTCTTCTTCCGTTGACATTAGTTCTCTCTTCATCATTACTTGTAATTTATTCTTATTTCAATTCAGTATTTGTAGGAGAAAATTCTCTGACAGGATTTTATCTGAAAATTCTTGGAATTGATTTTGCCTTATCGATTATCATAAATACGGTTTTAACTCTCCTTTTTGTTGCAAAATGGGGAATCATCGGAGCTCCAATTGCCTTATCAATAACTGTAATTATCAAAATAATGCTCAACTTATACGGAATAATAAAACTCCGCCATAATTCTTAAAAATACTCTTCATTTTAACAAATAATATAAACTAGACACAAATTATTTATTTTATGACCACAGAAGAACAGAATCTACCCATTTATCCGCACAGATTTAAAAAAATTCTTTTTGTCGTAACCAATGTTTCTGCAGCTTACGGGAAAGCACTAAACCCGCATTTAGGCATTGCCATGCTTATGGCTTATCTTGAGAGGGAAGGTTTTGAAACTACTGTAGTAGATATGCAACTAGGTTATACAGTAGATGATGTTGTCAAGAAAGCAAAAGAGTTTAAAGCCGACCTAATTGGGATTACTATGTTTAGTTTTGATTTTGTTCGAACATATAAAGTGGTTAATGAAATTAAAGAAAAAACGGGATTACCAATCGCCTTAGGTGGAGCTCACATTTCTACAGTAAAACAAGAAGCATTAGAAAAGACTAATGCTGATTTTGGAATTACTAGAGATGGAGAAATTCCATTAATTCAATTATGCTCAGGCTGGCCACTGGATGAAATAAAAAGTTTAATTTGGCGAAATAACAAAAATGAGATCATCGAAAATGAAATTCGAGGATTAAACTGGAAACTTGATGAACTTCCATTTCCAGCTTACCATAAATTTGAATTAGAGAGATACATCCATTACATTGATAAGAGATTACCAATCGAAACATCCCGTGGCTGCCCTTACAGTTGTACATTTTGTGATGTTAAAGTTAGCATGGGTCAAGCATTCAGACCTAGAAGCCCCGAACATATACTTGCCGAGTTACGTCATTGGTATGACCAAGGATTCAGGTTCTTTGAATTTGTCGATGATGTTTTTACCATGGACATCAAACGAGCAAAAGAAGTTTGCAGAATGATTATCGATAGTGGAATGAAATTTGATTGGAATTGCGCAAACGGAATTAGAGCTGATAGGGTTGATGAAGAATTATTACAATTAATGAAAAACGCGGGATGTGTCTTTGTTTCTTATGGTTTAGAAACAGGCAATCCAGAAATATTGAAAAAAATCAAGAAAGCTATAACTCACGAAAAAATTCTGGAAACTTCCGCACTCACAAAAAAAGTTGGACTTAAACATGCTGTTAATTTTATCATCGGTCATCCTGAAGAAACATATGAGCAAGCTATGGATTCAGTCAGATTTGCCAAGAAAATTTTAAAGACAGCCGATTATGCCATGTTCTCAAACATGATTCCTTATCCTGGCACAGATGTTTACAAATGGATTCGTGAACAGGAAAAAACTGGAAGAGCTCGATTTTTACGTCAGCCAGAAGAATATCTTAAAGATACTACGACAAAAATTGGTTTACCTGTTTTTGAAACAAGAGAATTTAGGTTTAACGAGAGAGTTAAAGCTCTCAAGAAAGGAAGAGCTGTATTTAATAAGTCATTTTTACAATATAGGTTCGGGAAAGAGTTAGGATTGGCTATTTACATTCTTTGTAGAGATAATAATACTTACATCAAATTTAGAAAAGTTGCGATGGGAACAAAAGTTGGGAAGTATGCTTATAATGTTCTTAGAAAGAATTATTCTGTTCACAAGAAGTTTAAAGGTGTGCTTCCAGGAACGTGATGTTTTGATTATACGAGAACGTATGCGATTTAACGGTTTGCTTCGCTCTCTCAACTTTTTTCTTAACTGAAACTGGGAGCTGAGGCTACGAATCAAAATATCACAATGTCCTCTATTCTGATTTAGTCTTCATTCAGTTCTTTATAATAATTAGCATAGACTTTTGCATTAGCCGGATTAAAAGAAGCGTAATAGGAGTTCAATTTATTAAATTCTGGTTTTCCAACTCCTAACTGACCATAATCAAGTAAAATATCCAGAAGTTCTTCAATTCTATGAACACCTTGATTCCTGTTTTCAATCACTGCCCGAATTTCATCATTAATATAAGGAATATTCTTTTCCATTCGCTTTTTAATAATTTTTGCCATTCTTACAATTTCATCAAGCATGGAATGCAAAGAAGTGGCGGAAGCATAAATAATTTGCCTTTTTGAGTACGTATTTAGTTCCATGTTTTTGAGCAAAATTTTGATTATAGGTTCTCAGCAGAAACTATTTTTTCCAATCATAAAGCTGATTCAACGATCCGATTTTGACCGAACTAAATACGTACCTTTTTGATTGCAACTAACCCCCTTTATATCCCTTCTGTGGAATTAAAGACTAAGACCACCAAACCACCATCTCCGCCACTACAAAATCCTCAGCAACCTTTAAATAACACTACTTTTCTCAGAAATCTATGAAATATCAGAACTTATACTCTGGCGATCATCTCAAAAAAATAGACCCAAATTGGACTTATAAAAAATGGTCATATCGCCACACCTTTGAAGCAAAGATGGAGTATATCACTTCTCTAAAAATTCCTAAAGACAAAAAAATCTTAGACGCCGGATGTGGCCAAGGATTACTGGTAGAACATTTCAAAAATAACGGATATGACATTAAAGGAATCGACGCATTTTATGGATCCCATTACGTTAAGAAAGGAGACCTTCTTAAAAGTGGATTTAAGGAAGGAAGTTTCGACGTAATTTTCTGTTTAGATGTAATTGAACATTTTCCATTTGATCAACAAGAGAAAGTTGTCGAAGAACTGACAAGAATCCTTAAAACAAACGGAGTAATCATTTGGAGTATCCCAAATCTAGCTCATCTTTCATCCAGGATTGCTTTCTTATTTCTCGGCAGATTATTAAGAACCGCTAAAGTGAGCTACCACCCAGGTGATAGACCCATTAAAGAATATTACCAAATGATAAATAGGCATCTAACAATTGTAAAGAAAAGAGGATTATCTGCCACCATCCCGGTTTTATTTCAATTGACTCAACTATTCCCTTGTTACTTTGGCTGGTTATTCAAACTTCTTAAACCATTTCAGATATTTCCAAATTGGTGCTTTAACGTAATTGTAGTTGGGAAGAAAAAGAGAAACTAAATTCCTAACATTTAAAAAGTAAAATTAAGCTATTCTAGGTATGAAAACACTTCTAATTGGAGAGATTCATGAAGATGCCCACAATTTATTAAAAGAGAATGTAGATTTCTCCCAGATATCAACAGAAGAATTTCTTCAGCAATCTTCATTAGACCATGAAGCAATTGTATTAAGAACTTATACGCCATTACAAAAAGAACAATTATCAAAGCTACCTCGCCTTAAGAAAGTTGTAAGTTGCAGTGTGGGCATAAATAACATTGATCTTGATGAACTTAAGAAAAGAGAAATAGAACTGATCCATTGTCCAGGAACTAACTCTAACGCCGTAGCCGAACATACTATTCATCTAATTCTAGATTTATGCCGGCATAAAACGCCGTTCATAGAATTAACTGGAAAAACTATCGGAATAATCGGATTTGGATACATCGGAAAATTAGTTGCCAAGAAATTGAAAGGATTTGGTGCAAATATTATTGCTTATGATATAATTGAACAAGATACTAAAGTTCTCGAAGAACTTAATGTAACAATGAAACCTCTTTCGGAGATTCTTCCTAATGCTGATATTATCACTATCCATGTTCCTTTATTTCCGCAAACAAAAGGCATGATTAATGAAGAAGTCTTTTCTCAAATGAAAGATGGCTGCTTATTCATAAATACTTCCCGAGAAGAGATTATAGATGATGAATCTCTTCTTAAACATTTCCCTAGGTTTGAAGGAGCTGCATTAGATGTTTATTCTGAAAAAATTAAAAAAGAATTTTCAGGGAAAAGTAATATTATTTTAACGCCGCATATTGCCGCCAAAGGAAAAGAATCTTGGAAAAGGATGTGTGTGGAACCTGTTGAGAAGTTTATAAAAGATATCTAATTCACATCAAAGAAATAATCAGGTAGCAATTCATTCCCGCCAAGATATCTCTTCGTTGTTTCTTCATCAACTGTAAATCCTTCTGGGTAATTAATCTCCCAAATTTTTAACGGCCCGATTAATCTTCCTTTGTAAATTGATAATGGAGCATAAGTGCTATCATCATTATAGACAATATTAAATGCAGAAGTATCAAATTTAGGATTTTTGCCTTCAAACAAAAATAAATTTACCCACAATGCTTTCCTTCCTTCTTCAGAAATGAATGTACCAGCTCCGATTGGATTATCTATACTTCCATCATCTTTCAATGTTGGAATCAATCTTAAACAACCGTCATATCCAGGTCCATCAAATAAGAATATTTCTCCACCAGCAAATATACATGTTAAAGGAACGTTAGTTTGTTTTCCGTTAGATACAATTACAATTTCTGGACGTTGGAATGAAGCAGTGGTTATCACTTCGCCATTCTCTTCAACTTCCTTCTGATCTATTGGCAACAGAACCGCTCCTATACCTGCTCCTTGTTTAGGGAAAACCTGACCTTCCCAAGTGAAATCGTCATCTAAAGCGTATCCACCTTGGTAGAAATAAACCATGCTATCTCTTGTTTCCTTAGTTCCTTGAGGATTTAATACAAAGGTCGTTATCCAACTATATCTATCATAATTTTCATCTGAACCGATACTTGAGTAAGCAGTATATTTACCAATTTCATCCGAAATAATTAGGAAGTGAGTTGCGTCATGTACTTTCAAAAATTCAAGCGCCTCATTTTGAGTTTGACCAGTTAACACATGCCTACCCATCAAATAATTCCAATACTTAATTTTGTTTTGACCATCTAAAACGGTAGATCTTTGGAAGCCATTCTGAACCCAATAACCGTAATCCCACCAATGACCAAATACGGCATCTTCAGGAATATTCTCACGAACCCATTGTCCAGCGACTTGCCATTGAGGAGTATATGACGGACCAGAATATGTTCCTTGATAAAGACTAGTTTCATAAAACGCAGGGATTAATCCTTTAGGAGATGCTAGTGGACTAAGTAAAACAAATAACAGCAAGATTATTGCAACATAACGATATTTTTTATTTTTAATAGTTACAAAATATTCGCGGATATAATTAATAGCATAACCAGCCATCAAAGCTGTAATTGGAGCGAAAACAAAGAATAAACGAGAAGCTCCTCTCGCGGCAACAACAAGAACAATAAACCAAACTAAAATTAAGATATATCTCTTTTCCCAGGTTATTATTTTTTCATAAGTAGATCTATCCTTGTAATATGATTTTAGATAGAACCATGCAGCTAAGATGCCGAATGCAACTAAACTCCCAATATAAACCAAAATTGAAATGCTATTAGTCCCATTAAATTTACTTGATGGAGAATATCTACTTAAGATAAATGCTAAAATAAAAACAACATAAACCAAAGTCATCCATAATCTTTCTTTATGCTTGCGCACCATCGAATAGAAAGCGATTACTGAACCTAGGATGAACAGGATGATGTAAACTGGAAAATTAAGAACGTTCGGCCCAAAATGACTTGTCCAATCAGTAAAATATGGTTGGTACTGCTCAGCAACCGTAAGTTCCCATCTGTCATTACCTAATGGATGAAGTAAACTATTACTTATTTCACCTAAATGTTCAGTTAAGAAATCAGTTCCGCCAAGCACGGTTGCTACAGCAATCAAACCGATTATTGCGCTTATCGTAAAACTAACTATACTCCTTGGAAGTTTATTTCCCACTTTTTCTTTTATTTTTCCGGGATTATATCTGTAAAGAACTTCATCAACAATCAACACAAATAAGACCAAAAAAGCAATACCTGTTGTAAAAGATGAAAGTAAATCGCCAAGACTAAATACTGGAATGAAAGTTGTTGAAGAAATCACAAAACCAAAAATCCAAGCACCATACTGCCAAAGATCAAGAAGAACTGTTTTATTGAAAAAGAATTCTACTAGGACAAATAAACCTAGGATAAGTACCACAAATTTCCAACCACCCCATGTTAATCCGTTCAATCCAGTTGTGACTCCAGCTAATAACCCCCAACCTAAACGAGATTTCATAGTTTCTTTCTTCCAACCAAGAACATAGAAGTAAAGAACCATAAACGTAAACATCATTCCTAATGCTTCGTGATCTGAAAATCCAGCCATTGTTCTTTGAAGGAATGCTGGAACTACGACTAAAAATAATGAAGAGATTAAACCAACTTTCCAATCGAAAAGTTTACGGATTAGAAGGAAAAAGAAAACCATACCGATAACAAAAGTAATTACCGGATAAATTACCGAAGCGAATTCTAAAGTTACTGATGAATCAAAAGCATGAAGTATCTTGTAAAGATAAGCAATGAAATAACTCATGAAAGCAGATTTGGTAGTAATAATACCTTCTGGAACGAAACGGGTCATGTCGCGAACCAATAGGGTCCCGTGTTCAACAATATAACGTGCGTACTTTGTGAATAAATGTGGATCTAAAGCTATAGGGATGTATGTTCCGGTAGTTCTATCAATTAAAAGTGTAAGATTTCTAGTTCTGATATAATAACCAATCCAAATAATCGCAGCAAGAGCAAGATAAACTAACAGATTCTTTTTTTCATGTAAAGTTTTCAAAAGATCTTCTCTTTTAAAAGAAAGATCATCATTTGATTGAGATTCAGAAGAAGCATTTGAAGAAAAAACATTCTTAAATTTAGACAAAAGCTCATCACGTTTTTTATCAAGATTGTTATCTTCTGAAACCACAAAACCACCCATTAACCTATTTCTTACATCACTCCCAGTAATTCATATATAATTCTTTCTGTAATTCGATGTAATTCATGGAAATCTGTTGTCTCTACAATGAGACAGTTATCATCTTTTGAGATTGATGTTTCTGGATTAATTCCGTTAGAATTACTTGGAGAATTAAATACGATTGTATTCTTATTACAATCTACTACAGGGATATCTGGACAATCATCTTCAACCGTACATGCGGATTGAGATCTAATCCCCAATTGGTATAATACATTGGTAAGATACGAAAATTCTGAAGCGGCAGTACTATTCTCCTTCGGATTATATCCCAGATATATTGCCTGAGAATTTCTCCAAGAGGTGAGATCTATCGGAATTACTAAATCTTCGACAGCTTTAGGAGGATATAAAAAATAAAAATCTTGGCCACCAAGAGAAACAGCCCATTGACCACCATTATTCAAGAAGGTATAACCGTTATATTCTTCAGTCTGAGCTACTACAGCTCCAGATGGAGAAAAAATAGCACCACCAATTGCTCCAAGAACACTTGATGACATTAAAATGATTACAATCCAAGCCATTACTTTCCTAGTGTTAATCTTTTTCTTAAACAACTTCATGTTACCCCATCACAATTATTACTATTTAAAGATTATGGCGCTGGGCGGTTGTTTCCAGATTTTATCAATATAATATTAACACAATTAATCCCATAACTAAACAATACCAACCAAAATAATAAAATTTCTTATTTTTAATTATTTTAAGAAGAAGACGAAGAGAAATTAAACCAGTCAAAATTGTTACGCCTGCTGAAAAAAGTACCACTGGAATATCGGTTAAAGTTCTAAGGGATGATATTTCTAAGATACTTGCACCAACAATAGCTGGTATAAATAACAAGAATGAAAAACGAGCAACATCTTCTCGTTTTCTACCTTGAAGTAAACCAAGAGAAATTGTTGTGCCGGATCTTGAAACACCCGGAAGAATAGCTATTGCCTGACCAATGCCCATAATTAGAGTTGATAAGAATGATAATGATTTTGTTTTTTTCAAAGGATATTTTGATAATAAGAGTAAAAGGCCGGTGAATAAAAATGAGATCCCCACGACTAACGGATTATCAAAAGTTTGTTTAATATAACCATTAAAAAAGAAGCCTACAAAAGCTATTGGAATTGAAGCGATAACAAGCCATAAGAAATAATTTAAGAAATATTTGTCTTTATTATAAACTCCCTTTACTAATTTTATAATATCCTGCCGAAGAACAATCAAAACTACAATAAGACTAGCCAAATGAAGAACAATATCCAATGCGACCGATTTGGTTATTCCAAACAATTGCTGAAATAAAACAAGATGGCCGGAAGAACTTATCGGGAACCATTCGGTAACTCCCTGAATTAATCCCAAAAATGCCCCTTGAAAAAAAGATATTGCCATTTCATAACTCTATAATTTTTGCTAATTGTTCTATCAAAGAAGATTTCTTTTCTTCATCCCAGATATCTTCTTCTATTGATGGTTGTTCCGGGATAATTTTTAACAGAGCTTCACGAACTTTGGAAGAAAAATCTTCCGCAGGTTGTTTACCTTTTGCCTCTACTGTGCGCATCACATCGGTTACTACATGAGGAAAAACATTTTCAAGAGTAAATTCTATTTCCGAGACCATTTTACTTATTTTTCATCGCCAAGATATTTAATACTTTCCTCCGGAATTCTCCGAACTGGTTTTTCTGAAGTTTTTTCTTCGTAACATTGAGCTACCAATCCAGGGGTCCTTCCAATAATGAAAAGCCCTTTACCCATCTCTGGGTCGAAACCGAAATCAAGAAGTAATGCCGCCATTAAACCGTCAATATTTAAAAATAGTTTTTTGCCTTTAATTTTCTCAAATAGATTTTCAATAAGGTCTGTAATAGCAAGATGTTTTGATTCATATCCCAATAGTTCAATTTCTTTTTGAATAATAATTACTCTTGGATCTCCCTCTTTGTAATGTTTATGACCAAACCCAAAGATAGTTTTTTTGTTAGAAACTGCTTCAGTAATATTTTTAATAGCATCTTCCGAGTTCATGGATTTCCATTCAGCTAATTGTTTCATAGAGTTCTCAATAGCCCCCCCATGATAATCTCCCATACTTAAAATTCCGCCAGCTACACCAACATTAAGTGCATTTCCCCCAGAGATTACGCACCTAGAAGTTAAACTAGAGGTGGTACCCATCCCATGATCAATAATACTAATTAGAATTTTTTCAAATAAGATACTTTCTTCATTGTTAGGTTCTTTTCCTTTTAATAGAAAGAAAATGGAATCTGTAAAAGACCCCCGTTGAATCATCTCGGAAAGATTTTTATTTCGAATAATTACATCTTTAGATCCGATTTTAGATATACTTGTTTTCCATTCCATTTCTTTGCTACCTTTTGTTTGAAGATTATTATTAATTTCATTATTAACAACTATTGGATTATTTAGAGCCATTTTTATTAAATCTCCAACTTCGTGATGCACTTCTGCAACAATCACTCCCGCTTCCTTAAGTGCTTTGACTTTATTTTCTCTTGTACCTTTTCCTTGTTCAATTATCGCGCCAGCATGACCTAAAGAAACGTTATGGATATTCTTTGCAAATTCTCCAGATATAAAAGCAATAACTGGTTTTGTAAACGGTTTTCCTTGTTTTTTCCGTTCAATCAAATAAGCTGCTAAATCTTCTTCAGACGTTCCCCCAATTTCACCATAGATGACTATACCTTTTGTATCTGAATCATCTTCAAACAGGGGGATTAATTCTTTGAAAGAATCACCCATGAGAACATCACTGCCAATACTTACCACCGTTGATTGTCCAAGACCAGCTTGAGTGAGAACCAATGAAGTCTCGCAAGACATCCCTCCGCTTCGAGAGATTACCGCTATATGGCCCGAAGTAAATGCCTTCTCAGCTTTTCCACTACCTAACGAACCGCATTTAGATTTGCCTACGGAATATATCCCAGCTGAAGTCGGTCCAATTATATGGACATTATTTTTCTTGGCAAGAGAAAAACAATAGGCCATATCGTGAATTGGAATATTTTCAGTAATGATATTAATTAAAGGTATCTTGGCATTTATCGCTTCCATTATTGCATCCTTTGCAAAACGTGGCGGAACATAAACAACTGTTGCGTCAATACTATGGTTAGCTAAAGCTTCCTGAACAGAATTATACACTAAAATTCCTTCCACAATTTCTCCACCCTTTCCCGGAGTTACTCCCGCCACAATATTAGAACCGGCTTTAATCATCTCTTGACAAGCTTGTTGACCTTGTTTTCCCGTAATTCCCTGAATCAGAAATTTAGTTTTTTCGTTAATTAGAATTGCCATGAGTTATAACTTCTCCGCGATTTGTTCTTTATACCTATTCGAAAGCTGAATAATAATTTCTACCGATTTTGTTAATGGAGTATTTTCATCAAAATAATGGATTGATAATCCTAATCGATCACGTATTTCCTCAATCATCTTTTTTGCTTCATCATCGTGTGGACCAGCACGACGGATTACAATCGGAAATTTCGGTTTTTTCTCTTCAATGACTATCAATACGCCTTTAAGAGTTTCAGCAATATTCGTGAAATTCGCTATTACTCCAGCAACTAAAAGACCAGATAAATTTTCTTTATCTAAAACTATCCGAGTTAATTTTTCAACTTTTTCCTGAGGCGGATTACCACTATACTCAGTAAAATTTGCCGGTTTCCCGCCATATTTCAATAAAGCATCCATCAAAGTCATCGATGCTCCCCCACCACTAGTTAAAATTCCAATATCTCCATCTAAATCAATGAAAGTTTTTCCAGCCACTCCACGATAATCATCTTTATCTATTTCTCTCGCAGCGATTTCTCTTGCAGTTGCTTCCCGATTATTTGTTCTTGGCGGGAAAGATATTTCTCTTCTAAAAGAAGCATCATCATCTAATACAGCCACCGCATCTACAGCTACGAGATTATTATTTAATGTGAGAACTAACGGATTTATCTCTATCATTTTGCAATCAAATCTTACAAAACAATTTTTTAACTTTTTCACAATCTCTTGAAATTCTGTTTGAACTTGATTGTTTGGTAAATAAGAGGAAATGAATTCAGGAGGAAGTGTTGAGATATCCCATTCAGAATCAAAATTTATCACTTGAATCTGTTTAGGTAAATTCTCTGCATCAACCCCACCGGGGCCAATAATCAAAACTGGGGAACGTTTAGAGGTATCAAAAGTAATTCCAAGATAAATCTCTTTATCTATGGGCACTTTTTCATCTAGAACAATTTCAGTAATAGTTTCATTAAGAAATTTTTTACCTAAAAATTTTGCAGCTAGAGATTTAGCTTCTTCTGCAGTTTTGACTGTTAAAATTCCGCCGGCTTTCCCGCGCCCGTTAGCAATGGTTTGAACCTTGAAGACAATTTCTTCAGTAAAAGGAAGTATTTGATCAGATGAAGTTATCAGAAATCCATTACTAGTAGGGATCTCTACAGCTCGAATAAGCTTTTTTGCTTCAAATTCTTTAAGTTTCATCTTGATAGTTTCATCTTGATTCGGGAAATTTTTTAAATTACAAATCTTTTAATCTGATTATTGGACATTTGTCTTGCAGAAATACAATTTTCTCCTTGAGAGAATCATGCTCAACTGCCACAACTACCCCGTCCAGATTGTCAGAAGTACTATTTTCCGAATAAAATGATGTTTTAAATCTTTCTGTAACTATGTTCTCGTCCAAAAACGGATCGTAAGCTGAAACTATTGCCCCATGACGAGTAAGCTCGTTAATGAGATGTTTCACCCGAGAATTCCTATAATCAGAAACATTCGGTTTAAATGTTAAACCTAAGATTAAAATTCGAGGATTTGGTTTTTCTACGTCTTTCTTTAATAAAGAAAGAATTTTTTGAGCATAGAAGATGTGCATCGCATCATTTGTTTTTCTTCCGGCTAAAATTACTTCCGGGTGATATCCAACTACTCTCGCTTTATATGTTAAATAGTAAGGATCAACCCCAATACAATGACCACCAACTAGTCCCGGATTATAAGAATGAAAATTCCATTTTGTTGATGCGGCTTTAATAACATCATGAACATTAATGTTCATCTTATCAAATAATACCGCCAGTTCATTCATTAAAGCAATATTCAAATCACGTTGAATATTTTCAATAACTTTTGCGGCTTCCGCTACTTTAATATTTTTAGCTCTAAACGTTTTTGTAATTTTACCATAAACTTCTTCAACAGCATCGAGAGTTTGTTGATCACTCCCAGAAACCACTTTAGTAATTTTATCAACAGTTCTTTCTTTATCTCCGGGATTCATTCTTTCTGGGCTATAACCTACCGTAAAATCCTTCCCATAAGATAAAGAAGAATATTTTTCAATGATTGGAACACAAACGTCCTCAGTAACTCCGGGATACACCGTACTTTCGTAAACAACGATTGAATTCGGGGAAAGATTTTCTCCAACTAATCTTGATGAAGATTCTATGAAAGACAAATCTGGTTCATTATCTTCATTAATAGGAGTTGGAACACAAACAATTATGAAATTATTATCTTTAATTATTTCCGGATTTGTGGTGAAATTAACAGAACAATCCTTCAATTTTTCAACTGGAACTTCACCAGAAGAATCATTATTGTTTTTTAGTCCCTCAATTCTCTTTGGATTAATATCAAGTCCGGTTACAGAGAAATGTTTCGACAGAGCAACTGCTAAAGGTAAACCAACATATCCTAATCCGACAACAACTATTCTCCTTTCATCCATTTTATCACCTTGGAACGTTATTCTGTTTCTTGATAACTTTGGTACCATTTAACAAAATGTTTAACTCCATCATCAATCGAAACTTTAGGTTTCCAATCAAGTATCTTTTTTGATTTTGTACAATCAGCAAAAGTTACCGGAACATCGCCTGCTTGAATTGGCATCAAATGTTTTATAGCGGTCTTACCCAACTCTTTTTCAATACAACTGATGAAATAAGATAACTCAACAGTTTCGTCATTACCAAGGTTAAGAATCTCATAACCCGAAACACGATCAATACTTCTAAGTACTCCATCTACAATATCTGAAATGTAAGTAAAACTTCTCTTCATCTCTCCATTATTGTAAACATCAATCGGCGTCTCATCAATAATGGCTTTTGTGAATTTATATAATGCCATATCTGGACGCCCCCAAGGACCATAAACCGTAAAGAATCTTAACCCGAAACAATTGAAACCATAAAGATGGTGGTAAGTATACGCATAAAGTTCGTTTGCTCTTTTAGTCGCAGCATAAAGACTGATAGGTTTATCCACATTATCTTCCTCAGAGAAAGGAGTTTTTTCATTGCCACCATAAACTGAACTAGAAGACGCATAAACTATTTTATTAATATCAAACTCTTTCATTAATTGAAGAATAGTTAAAGTGCCCAAAGAGTTTGCTTTTTCATAGGCAAAAGGATTTTCTAAAGAATATCTTACCCCTGCTTGCGCAGCTAAGTGACAAACTACATCAAATTTGTGATTTTGAAAAACTGTTTTTAATTTGTCATAATCCCATATTGAAATCTCGTAAAATGTAATCTGATCTTGGATTTGTTTAAGACGATCTTTTTTTAATTGAAGATTGTAATAACTGTTCATTTCATCAACTACAACTACTGAATCACCACGAGAAAGAAGAGATTGTATTACATGGAAACCGATAAATCCTGCCCCGCCAGTAACCAAGATATTCATAGAATTGACCCGTCAATAACCATATATAAAAGTTATGCAAGGACGAATATTTATCTCGAATAAACCTCTTCCGCTTTCTTTAATGATTCCAGACTGCCGATATCAAACCAAGCTTCTTTAGAAATTAAACAGAATACATCTTCCATCTTATGAAGATGTTCCAAGAAATTGCCCCCGGCATCGGAATTGCCATAATTCATTACAAAATTCTTAAGATGAGATAAAACTGTTTTTGGATAGATATAAACTCCAGTTGAGATTAAAGTTGAATCGGGGTTGGTTGGTTTTTCTTTGAATGCAATTATCTTTTTTTCTGAATCGATTTTAACAACGCCATAAAGTTTAGCTAAATCATAATCGCCAACGTCATAAAGATAAATTGCACTTTTGCCTCTCTGATTGAAAAGAGTAATCAATGGTTTAAGAGAAAAATCAAAAATATTGTCTCCAGCAACAACCAGGATATCATCATTAATATTAGCAGAATCGATTGTAAACTGAACATCTCCTAAAGACCCCAAGCGATTGTCGTTAGAAGTTGTTCCATCGTTAAGTAAGACCATTCTTTTTGTTCGAGAGGTGGTACTTTTCCATACCATTAATGTAGAATAAAATTTATCATTTGTAACAATGAATATTTCATCAATGTCTTCTAGTTCTTCAATTTTATCTAAGATATATTCTAAAATCGGTTTTCCAGAAACTTTAACTAGCGGTTTAGGAATATTCCTGGTTAGAGGATATAACCTCGTGCCATATCCTGCTGCAAGAATTATCGCCTTCACAAGACCGCCTCTTTCATGGAAGAACTATTTGAAAAATGTTTAAAAGAATTGTGTAACAAATAACCTAGATTTGAGCAAGGAATGACCTGCGCTTATTAAGTAGGCTTAGTATCTAAGAAGAATTATTTTAATGGTTATTAAGAAATAGATTTCACAAGCCATATAAATTGGTGTGTTGAGAAGATAACAATGAAGATCTTACTTTCAGCAAAACAACGTGGCTCGACAAATGCACTCGCACCTATTGCTCAGGAGCTGATTCAAAGAAGACATGCCACCACTATTTACGCTACTGGTAACGATTCGGAAGTTGCCGGTTTTGGGAATCTCGAAATTAATAGAGTGAATGTTAATGAAGACAATTGCAGAGCATTAGTCAGAGGATATGATGCTGTTGTTGTTGGTTTGTCTGGATTTAATACCCCAGACGGATATTTTCTCAGAGCTACCAATAAAGATAAAATTCCCGTTGTCGCGATCCAAGATCAGAACAGCGCATATCAAGACCGCTTGGGAACTAATCCTGCTGATCTACCAACTATATTAGCAGTTATGGATGAAGACTGTAGAGAAACTGCAAGAAAAGAATTAGGAGATGAAGCAGCAAAAAGATGTCAGGTTATTGGCTGGACGGCGTTTGATAGTTATGCCAAATTACGAGAAGATTTTACCGAACAAAGACGAGAAGAACTTCTTAATAAATTAGGATTAAATCCGGAAGAGCTAGTTTACTTCCATGCTACTCAGAATATTCATCCTAATTCGACTTATATGAAGCGCAGTGTTAGTCCTGATAATGAAAAAATTAAAGGTTTTCTTTATGAATGTAAGGTAACCCAATTTACGTTTGAGGCTGCATCTGATTTAGGAGTAAAACTAATAATTAAGCCTCATCCAGGGGAAGAGTTTGAACAGAACTTCACGGAAGAATTGACATTAAAACATGGATTTATATATTTGCTATCAAAATCCTGCAACACTCAGGAATTAATACTAGCTTCTTATTCAGTTACGGCAGGAAGAAGCACTTGTCTAACTGAAGCAACTCTTCTTGATAAAAATACTGGAGCCATCCTTCCAGATATCGCTGGAAAAGAATGGAGTTCTGCCTCCCCAGCAGTAGCTCTTAATGCTATTCCGGTTACTTATCATTGGAACGGAATAAGAGGTATTTTAGAAGGGGTTACTACCTTAAATAAAACAGTTCAGCAAAGATTGGCTGAAGATAGGAAGAGATTTTCTGTTGATGGAAAAGCTAGTCAAAGATTAGTTGATTTAATTGAAGAATTGTAAAACAATTCAATTTTATAGTTGATTATCATTTAAAAAATATGTCTACGACAACCTACCTTTTTGACTTTGATGATACACTCATTAGCACAAAAATTTACTCTGATATTTATGAACCAATTCTACTGATGATTCAAAATAGGAATTTAAAAAGAAAGGTGGACAGCTTACTGGATTTCCCGCGTAATGCAGTACACTCCGGTACGGAGGCGTCCTTAACTACCGTGTTCGAAATGGGAACGGGTGAACTACGCCCCTATGGCCGTCCAATTGCTTCGATTAGGAGGTTATTTATAAACTTTATCCTTGATTCTGAAAAATTCAATAGAAAGTGAACCCTAACCCAGTACGATAACTTTTAAAACAAAAGGAGTTATCCACCTACCATGAACGAAGAAATTCTCCAAAAATGCATCAAAGCTGGGAAAATTGCTGCTCAAGTACGCCGAGAAGGAACCGCAAAATTATCCGTTCCAGGGACTTCTATCCTTGAAGTAATGGATTATTGTGAAAAAAGAATTATTGATCTTGGAGGACAAATTGCCTGGGCTCAATATGCTTTGAATGAAGCTGCTGCTCACGGTTGCCCATTGGAAGATAGTACCGAAGTTACTAAAGAAGGAGATCTCCTTAAGGTAGATATCGGTGTTCATCAAGATGGCTGGATTGCAGATAATGCAATGACTATCGAAGTTAAATCAAATAAATATTCCAACCTGATTAAAGCATCAAAGAATGCTTTGAAAGCAACCATAAAACTAGTTGAACCTGGAAGACAATTATGGGAATTGGGAGAAGCCCAATCTTCAGAAGTTGAAGCTTTAGGTTTTACGACAATAAAGAATTTATCTGGTCATACTCTGGAACAATATAAAGTCCACGGGGGAGTTACAATACCCTCATTTAATAATAAAAATAAAACCGAATTAAAAGAAGGATGGCAAATCGCCATTGAACCTTTCGCCACTGACGGAGATGGATTTGTGAAAGAGAAAGACCCAGCCACAGTTTTCATGATGTACCAGCAAAAAGGACTAAGGTCAGTCCAAGCTAGAAAAATTGCCGAAGAGGTAACTCCATTAAATGGTATGCCCTTCACTACTAGGTGGCTCACCAGAAAATTTGGTAAAGGAACTACAGCTCTAGGATTAAGAGAATTACAAAGAGTAAGAGCCATCGAATCTTACCCGCTTTTAGTAGAAAGAAGAGGGGGTATGATCACCCAGTTTGAACATTCGATGATTGTCGGCAAGAAAACGTTAGTTTATACTCGTCATGAAGATGACAAGTGGTAATTTCTGATTTAAATATTATTTTTTCTTCATTCTAGGAAGAATAACATAAGTAAATAAAGCTCCCAAAATTAAAATTATCCAGAAAATTAGGGGCGAGATTATTGTAAAAGAAAAAAGAATCAAATTAATCACTACAATAAAAATCACAACTAATCCAATGATTCTATGCAATCCCCAAGTCATTGTAGTTTCTTCACCGCCTGAGCCAGACTTAGTAATTGTTCAGTCCCGGATACCATGTCACGAAGAAGAACTTTATTTTTCTTTAATTCATTCTCCCCAATAATTAAAACCTTAGATATCCCCAACGAATTTGCATATTCTAAATTCTTACTAACTCCCTTACTGATAAGTGCAAAATCAACAGAAATTCCTTTTTCTCTTAATTCCTGAGCAATTAGGATAGATTTTTCTTCAGTATTAATGGGTAAAACTAAAACTTTAGCAACCGTCTTTTTAGTTAATGGAGTTTTATTTTTTAAAACTTCCATTAAAGGAGTAAGACCAAATGAAACTCCCACCGCTGGAATTTCTCTATTGCCACCAACAAAATTTCCAATCATTTGATCGTATCTTCCTCCTCCCGCAATTGAAGAATTAACTGTGCTTTTTGTGGCATAAGCTTCAATTACAGTTCCAGTGTAATATGCCTGGCCTCTTGCTAAAGAAACGTCAAAATCAATCTCTTTGATTTTCAACAGTTTAAGATAATTCAGAATGATTTCTAATTCACGTATTCCTTCTTTACCCCCTTCATCAGTTAGATTTTTCTTAATGGAAGAAAGAGTAGTTTTATCTGAAATAAACGAGAATAATTTTTTTATTTGAGAGGGAGTATAACCTTTATCTCTCATTTCTTTTTCGACACCAACCTGACCTATTTTGTCAAGTTTATCTAAAGCAATAAGAGCTCCTTTAACATCTTTAATCCCAGCTTGATTTAGAATGCCGTTTAGAATTTTACGATTGTTTATCTTGATTATAAAAGGGATTTCTAACTCTCTAAAAACTGATGTTAAAATTGAAATTAATTCCACTTCCGCCATCATTGAACGAGAACCGACCACATCAACATCACACTGCCAGAATTCTCTTTCTCTCCCTAATTTAATTGGACCATCACGAAAAACAGGACCAATTTGAGAAGATTTAAATGGCATTTTTATGGTAGGATTCATTGCAACATATCTTGCCAAAGAAGTAGTCATTTCAAATCTTAATCCTAATTTTCTCCCACCTTGATCTTCCAACATAAATGTTTCTTTTAATGCATCACTATCTGCTCCGGCTCCAAATTTTGCAGCAAGAGTTTCATAACGTTCAATCGTTGGAGTTTCTAGCGGTGAAAAACCAGATAATTCGAAAGTTTTTCGGATAGTGTCCACTACTTGATTCTTAAGAATTTTTTCTTCCGGCGGCAAATCACGCACACCTTTCGCAGTTTGAAAATTCATTTTATTATCCTCCATATGTTATTTTCTTTATTTATATATCTTACTTATAGTTTGACTTTCATATCTCCAGATCTGTTATTGAGGCCTGCCGAGGAGAATTGAACTCCTGTCTCTTGAATCACAGTCAAGAATCTTACCATTAGACGACGGCAAGCATAATTAGAAATTAATGTGGAAGCTTTCGCTCTACTGATGATGAATTCTATTTAAAAAAATAGGTTGACAACTAGAAAAAAGATTACCGACAGTGAATACAATCACTTCTGGTTTGTGTTGCCATTTTAATTTAAGAAGATATAAACTATTTAAATGTTTCTATCGCTGTAACTAGATAGTAAGAAAAATGGGGCGGCCACGGGGAATCGAACCCCGATTTGGGGATCCACAGTCCCCCATTCTAACCGTTAAACTATGGCCGCCAATACAATATACTAAAATGTGTTAGATTTCGAATATATTAACGCATTTTATATATATAAAGTGCCAAAAATAAGTTCGAAAGCTTTGGCACTTTAGTATATCATAAAACGGGAGCTTATTTAAAAAAGTAACTATCAAATCATCAATACTTTCTGTTTCCTAACTACTTTTATCTTAATCCACCTAGTTTTACCTAAATATTCTCCGCCAGCATGAATCGGGAAGGGATTATCACTTCTTACCTCTATAACCTTACCATGTAAAGGTAGAATAGGAGAATGATTCAAATTAAATGAAGATAATAATAAGGCCCATAATCTGAGTGGTTTATTAAAGAAGGTTGAATGAGTATTTATACAAGCTAAACCATACACCAACCCATCATCAGGATATACTTTTCCAATTAAACATTTTAATCCCAAACCATAATTTGGAATTTTGCCCAGAGTTAAATTAACACAATTTTTCCATTCGTATTTTTTATCATCAACTTTACAATTAAAATGAAAAACCGAATTAGAATGAATAAGAACCTTTAATCCTCCCCTGAAATAATCAAGAAGACCATATTGAGTTCTTTTCTTAGAACTCAAATTGATTACTTCTGCATCAATACCGGCAGCCACCAGAATCGTCTGAATTTTTCCATTTTCCCACTCTAATTCTAAGATGTCAAGCTGTTCTTCTTGAAAATTGAATCTAGAACGAAGATATTCAAATCGTTTTCCTTTATAGAAATAAAAATAAAAAGCATTAGCTGCTCCAAATGGGAAAAATCCCAACCGCTTATTAGAGAATGGTTTATAATTTAAAGCGCCTTCGAAAGAACCATCTCCCCCCGCAATGATAATATTTTTTATTGATTTAATTTTATCGGAAATGCCCCCAAACATATTTCTTCTCGTAGAGAGATAAATGATGGGAGCATTTCTACGGCGAGAAAAAACTCTTAGAAGATGTCTTCGATAAACGTCATAATATCCGCGAGATCTTTTATTAGCAAGAATAACCATTGATTCATTTACGGATTTTCTTTCTCTTTTCAAACGTCTGCGAATTTTAATATAACCGACTAGAGTATGGATCACTGAAAGTAGTGCAACCAGCAACGCACAAAGAATAGTTATCACCAGAACTTGATTAACAAATAAATCTGATAACGACAACCTGTAGAAAAAACTTAATTCCTTTAATAATAAAGCAAGAACAATTCCATATTGGGTGGTAATCAATGTTCTTGCGTAAACAATAATTCCTTTAACATGTGATTCTTCTTGTGCTAACAACCAACGGAGAATAGCGATTATAATATCTCTCCCTACAAAAATGGAAAGAACAACTCCAGAAAATTTATCTTGGATTGTAAAAAATAGTAAAAGACCCATCACTAAGATTTTATCTGCAAATGGATCAAAGAACGATCCAACTCGATCAATATATTTGAGAAGAAAATAATCGACAATATCTGTAAAGATAGCCATAATCATTATCAAGAAGGCCCAAATCATTGAACCTGCGGTATTATTCAACAGAAAATAGATTATCAAAGGAAGAGCTATAATCCTTAAAGTTGTGATTAATCGCTCTAACATCTACTGATAAAATACGAATGTAAATAAAAAGGTTTAGTTTAAACAGATTGCAAGAACCTACATCATATCTCCGTGAGGTGGCATCTGTGGCCTGTTTTGTTGTTGACCGCTTGAAATAACGTCATCAATTCTTAGAATCATTTCAGCCACTTCTGCTGCACTCGAAAGAGCCTGTGTTTTAATTTTCAATGGTTCAATAACACCTTCTTCCCAAGCATCCATTATTCCGCCATTGAAAACGTTTACTCCAGCCCAGGTTCTTTGTTGATCATGAGCCGATCGAAGTTGAATTAACACGTCAATTTGATCTAAACCCGCATTCTCGGCTAAAGTTCTCGGAATAACTTCCATTGCTTCAGCAAATGCTTGGACCGCTAATTGTTCCCTTCCTTTCAAAGTTGCCGCATAACTTCGAATGCCTTTAGCTAATTCCATTTCAATCGAACCAGCTCCAGCTACAACTTTCCCATCTCTGATGGCAGCTGCTACATCCCCAAGAGCATCAGTTACAGCCCGCTTAATTTCTTCCGCAACATGTTCGGTTGCTCCCCTTACAAGAAGAGTAACAGCTTTAGGATTTTTACATTTTTCAATGAAAATCATTTGTTCACTGGCAATAGTTACTTCTTTAACTACTCCCGCAAAACCTAAATCAGTTTCAGTAAGTTCTTTCAAATTGGCAACAATCGTTGCACTAGTAGCGTAACTTAATTTCTCCATATCACTTTTCTTGACTCTTCTTGCTGCAAGAATTCCAGCTTTGCTAAGGAAGTGTTGAGCCACATCATCAATTCCACGTTGACAGAAAACCACGGTTGCTCCTACACTTTTTATCTTGTTAACCATCTCGCGAAGAATTCTTTCTTCTTGATCTAAAAATGCTGTTAATTGACTGGGATCAGTAATTTGGATTTTTGCATCAATCTCAGTATTTTTTATTTCCAATGGACAATCTAAAAGAACAACTTTAGCTTGTTCAACTTTCTCTGGCATGGATGGATGAACACGTTCTTTATCAATGACAATACCTTCAATTAATTCACTTTTTTCCACACTTTCCCCAACTACTCTTTCTACTTTAATATTAGAAAGATTTACGGAAGTACCAACAGCAATACTTCTCACTGCTTTCACAATCAATTCTGCTAAACTTTCTCTTCGTGATTCAGCACCTTTTCCGGTCATGGCAGTGATGGCAATATTTTTTAAAATTAATTCGCTATCTATGGTAATATTTCTTGCAAGATGTTGTAATATTTTCTGGGCTTCAACTTCCGCTAATCGATATCCTCGAGCTAAAACAGTTGGATGAATTTCTTGATCTAAAAGGTCTTCCGCTTTCTTAAGCAATTCTCCGGCAATAACAACAGCAGTCGTAGTTCCATCACCAACTGCATCTTCTTGGGTCTGAGCTACTTCCACGACCATTTTAGCGGCCGGGTGATCAATTTGCATCTCTCTAAGGATAGTTACCCCGTCATTAGTTACGATAACTTGCCCAAGGGCATCTACAAGCATCTTATCCATCCCTTTCGGACCTAAAGTAGTTCTTACCGTTTGAGCTACAGCTTTCGCAGCGGCAATATTATTACGTTGAGCGTCCCTGCCAGAAGTTCTTCTGGTATCTTCAGGCAAGATAAAAATTGGTTGAATATTATTTGACATATTTGACACCCCCACAGTGTAGTTATTTTTACGAGAGTCTTTTTATAAAGATTATGGAAGATAAAATGAATTATGATTCTAAAAGATTGCAACAAAAATCCTCACTTAGATTTCACCACACCACCACAATAATCTTTATTAACTCTCAACTGTTGAAAGTTAATAACGGGTGGTTTATGACAAAAATTATTTTCTTAGGGACAGCTGGTAACACCGCTGTTGTTAGTAAACAATTACGGGGATCGGGCGGAATAGTTATTCAAGTAGAAGATCTTCAATTTCATCTTGATCCTGGACCAGGAGCGTTAGTTAAGGCTAGAGAATATGGGATTAATCCGCACCATACCACAGCTATCCTTGTATCCCATAATCACATCAACCATTGTAATGATCTTAATGTTCTTATTGATGCTATGACCCACGGGGGTATCGAACGCCGAGGATTAATCTTAGGTAGTAAATCAGTATTACAACCGCAACAAGATTCTCATCCGGTAATAAGTAAATATCATCAACAATTGGTAGAAAGAATAATTCCTCTTGAAAAAAATCATAAAGTTGGAATAGAACTGATTGAAATTAATGCAATTCCTACCGAACATCATGATTCGACGGCTGTAGGTTTTAAGATATTCTGTCCAAAACTTACGATTAGTTATACTGGCGATACCGGGGTTACAGATGAATTACTTGAAAGTTTAACCGGATCAGATTTACTTATACTTAATGTCCCTTATCCCAGCAAGAAAGAAGTAAGCGGAAATTTGACCACGGATGATGCGATAAAAATTGTTTCTCATGTGCGCCCTAAATTAGCTATCTTAACCCATTTCGGGTCAGAGATGCTTAAAGCTGATCCACTTATGGAAGCTCGAGAAGTGCAAAGAATTACTGGGGTGCAAACCATTGCTGCTCAAGATGGATTAGTTATTTCTCCTTCCGGATTTGGTCACCCAAAAAGTCCAATTCACGGATATTAAGAAAGGTATTGAATTAGATAAATTAAACCTAACCCTAACAAACAAGCCGTGCTAATAAACGGCATTGCTGGATAAAATTTCTTTTCATCAGATCTCAATAGAAGAAACGCTAATCCTGCCAAAGCAAAGAAAGGAATAATCATACTTTGCCAAACACCCATTTCAACCATGATTACCCCAGCAAAAATCAAAGGGAAACCGATATCACCGCCACCAAGAATTGCGGTTTTAACTCCTTTCTTAGAACGAGAATGTTTTCCTGAAGGAAGTTTCATAGTGTAAGGAATATATAATCCGGCAAAAACTTTAGCTTTAGTTTGTTCCTTAGCCAGAGTAATCATATGTTTTGATTTCCAAACCGCATACGCATCATAAAAAGCTATTATCACCATCAAAATGCTAACTGTAACTACGCTAAATAAAGGAACAAAAATGGCTGCCAATCCACCATAAATGAAAAGTTCAGTTAAATTTTGAACCCAGAAATTTGGTTTAAAGATTCTCCATACAGCTAAAGTAATTCCTAATACAGTTGCAATTATTGCAGGAATAAATGCAGTGAATGAAATAATTAATGCTAAAGCTATAGCCATCAAAAACCAAATTCTCCACACCCAGGTTAATTTATGACGTAGAAGAAATAGAACAAACATCGTACCTAAACCTATCGCAACTATCGCATAAATATAAGAATAATTATTTTGAATTTCTGGTCTTTCTCCAATTGGTAAATCTTTGAAGATAGTTTCTCCATTCATGGACTGACCATGATCAATATAATTATAAATCACCCCAAGACCAATCATCTGGGCCAGAAGAAAGAATGTAAGTAAGATTAAAGTTACTTGCAAAGAATGTTTCATTAATTAAGAGAAAGATTGATGGTTTAAATAGTTATGGGAAACCGTTACCCAAACAAACTTCCATCCATTTGATAAGATGTTTTCTCTTCTTTTTTTGCGAATTCTTTAAACAAAGGAACTTTAATTGGAACAGCAAATCTAGTAAATGTTGAAGTCACGAATGCTTCTCCCTTATCTAAAGAAGCAATTGTTCTGTTATCTTGACTAAGATCTTGAGGAGATGATTCAATAACCGCCTGACGTTCAGAATTCATTTCAATCCCCAAGATTATTTTTGTGTTCATATTAGCTAGAATATTTTTAGGAATTTCTGAGGGTAATTGGGTAATTGCAATTAAACCCACTTTAAACTTTCTACCTTCTCTAGCAATCGTATCAAAAATATTCGAACCATTCTCCAATACTTTTTTTCCAAGAACTCTCGGAGCTTCTTCTAACACGATAGATACGACGGGTTTAAGATCTAATTGGCCGGTTCGTTTATAATATTTATATCGCTGAAATATCTCGGTAGTAACAATACTCCCAATCATAATTTCTAAAGATCCAGAAAAATAACTGGTATCAATTATAACCATTTTTCCTTGCTCCAATTCTGAACACATCTCAGTAATTGTATTTTCTCCAGCAATCATATCAAAAACCCCATTAGAAAGCATTTGACCGTTATCAATATCCAAATCAAGTAAGGAAATCAATTTTCTTTTTACAACCGAAATTGTGTCTTCATGAAAGTTGACTCCTTCAATACGTTTCTCTTCCAGAAGAAATCTAACCCAATTATTTTTGAATTTTTTATAATAAGAATGTAAACATTGTCTCTGCGGATCAGATAAAGAGATTGCTCCTTGGAAATGTTCTGGTTTTAATTTAGTGATGTTAATCTTTAATGTCTTAGCACCCACCGGAGGATTATGAGGGGTATAATAACAAACCTTATTTTTCTGGGGATGATCTTTAAGTCCTAAACCAATTCTTCCATAATATTCATCGTGAGGATCAAGAACCAACATCCCAGCATAATTTTTACTGGTGATGTCCCAAAGAATACATGACATTAGATTAGATTTCCCTTTTCCGGTACTAGCAGGAATTAAAACGTGATGAGACAGAACATCTTTCCCAGGCAATGAAATGGTGAAATCCATTGTTCGACTTCCACTTCTAAGATTTCCAAGGAATAACGGATTTTCTGGAAGGGTAATGAAAGATAAATCTTCCTTTCTTATTTCTCTTACTTTAGCAAAGAACGATGGAAGTTTCTTACACATCTTACTTGTTTTTGAAACTGTAAGAACTGGTTTAAGGAAAGCTAATTGATAATTACGCAGAGATTCATCCATGATTTGAAATTCTCCTTGCTCAAGATTCATCCCAGAAACCATTTCAAGATTTTGTTGAGAGATCTGAGAACCATATACCAAATCGTAAACTTGCAGGATAAATTTTTCTTCACCGTCATCTATGACGACTAACTCACCTAATTCAATCTGTTCGGTAGATTTTACTCTCATTACTATTTTACCGAAATCTCCGGCAACCACTTGTCCTTTTGTCATGAATTTGTTAGTTAAAGGAGATTCTTTTAAGGATTTAGGTGGCTGAGTAAGGATAATTAAGACGAAGCCAATCGGAAGGAAATCTTTATAAATAACCCCCTGTTTCGAGGTCTTATGGACGCAACAGTAATGCATTTCAGGCAAGGACGCCACCATCAGAACAATAAGCAGATGATTCTTAAAGTAGCTGATACTGCAGAAGACGCAGCAAAAGCTGTTGGAAAAACTGCAACTTGGACTTCTCCTGCTGGGAAAGAAATTATCGGTAAAGTTTCTGCACTTCATGGCCGAAATGGTAATGTAAGAGTTATTTTCGCTGAAAGCGGTCTACCTGGACAAGCTTTAGGTCAGAAAATTAAAATTAACTAGTTTCTTGTTTCAACAAAGCATGTAGACCATTTAATTCTTCTTGAATGTTTTGTAAACTAGTTTTAGCACTGGCAATAATCGCAAGGAAAGCGCCTTTATTGACGGGAGGATTTATTTTAGCTTGTTGTGCTAATCCTTGAGAGATTCTGGTTTTTACATTGTCGACATTTCTAATAAGAAGATTTTGTAACGATTCTATTTTAGCTAAAAGCTCTGGATGTAATCCGCCTAAATCAGAATTTAGTTTCTTAATTTTGTTAGCAAGATCATTAATATAGGAATCCTGATCTTGAACATCATTCATTCTAAGATTAACTAGAAGTAACTCTTCATCCATCTTACCATATTTCTCTTCTTGAGCATACTTGATAGCATTATCTAAAGCCGCCATAGCCCTTCTGGATCCCCTAATCGCTGAATAAATTGGTCTTCTTAGTTTTGCAAGAAGATGCCTCATATCACCGGTTTCTTCTTGAAGTATTTCTTGAGTATTATCTTTGTTCTCAAGAATCCGTTCATTTAATTCTTTAAGTTCTTGAGCCAATTTAGTTTTTTCTTCTTTTTCTGCTTCTAATTCTGCTTGTATTTTTTCTCTCGCTTGAATTTGTGCTTGCGATTCCTGATTTGCAGAAGTTACTTCTTCTTGAAGAGCCTTAATTCTTCCTGCAGTTGCTTCGTTCAATTCAGTTAATCTAGCTTCAATTTCATCTTTTCTACGTTGTGCAATTTCTTCTCGACGTTCAGCTTCATCTATTTTTCTTTGCAGAAGTTCTCTCTCTTCATTTGCTCTTTGAGCTACAGCTCTCATATTTCCTTCGGCTTGTTGTGCTTTAGCATTAGCCTCAGCAATTTCTCTTCTAAATTGTTCTCGTTCATCGTCTGTTAATCTTCCGCGCCTAATTTCATCATCCAATTCTTGTTGTAAATCTATTGCCTTTCTTCTTTCTTCATCTCGTTCTTGCTGTGCAGCAGCTAATTGATCCATTGCTTTTCGTTCTGTTTCATCTTTTTCTGTAAGCAAAGTCTCTTTCTCACTTTGAGCTTGCTCAAGCTGAGCATTTGCTCGTTCCAATTCGGCTTCAAGACGTCCTATATTCACTTTCGCAACTTCAAGACCTTGCTTCTCACGAGCATATAACTGTTCTAATTGTCTTCTTCTTTCTTCTTGCGCCTGAGAATTTGCTAAAGCCTGCTGAAGTTGTCTTTGTAAATCCTGAACGCGAGCATCTGCAGCTACTGCTTCTTCCTGATTTTGTTCTCTACGTTCACCAAGTCTTCTTCCAGCATTTACAGCACCTTCATATGCAGGCATAAACAGACGGTTTTTAATCATAACAAAAATGGCCCCAGCAACGTATATCATTGCTACGATATACAAAAACTCAAGCAAACCTGAAATGAAATCGCCAAATATTGCCATTATGGGAACCCCGGGAAAATTGATTGTAGTAAATTATAAATGATAATATAACTTAACGCGACAATAAATGGCCAAGGTACTGTAGCAGTAGGATTAGCTTTCTTGAAGATAAAAACAATTATAACGATAACAGCTGTAAACAACAATAATGGAGCTAATTTACCTAAAAAATCTAAGATGAAAAACGGCTGACCGGTAAAATTGCCAGAATTTGAAAGATATGCATTAGTTGCGAGAGTTACCCCGATAGACAAAGCAAACGCAAGCGAAGTCTGAACGTTTTTTGGCCATTTAAACTTTTCACCGGCATTATAAACTCCCGCCCAGAACATTGCATAAAAAACTATGAAATAAAATAAAATGTGCCATCCTTCTTTATATGATTCATAAGTCTGGCCAACATGAGTTAACGATTGCCAGAAATTTCCTAAAGATTGACCAATATCGGCAGATACCAGTGGTATAAGGACTAATGATAACAAAACTCCAATAAGAATTATCTGCCCTTTTTTCATTCATAAACACCTATTCGTATCATATACTAAAATGCGTTAGATTTCGAATATATTAACGCATTTTATATATATAAAGTGCCAAAAATAAGTTCGAAAGCTTTGGCACTTTAGTATAAATGATTCGTTGAAGCTATTTAAAGATTTCTTAACTTGAGGGATATTAATCTAATTAAATAATAGAATTTAAGTAAAATATACTTGATTTACTAAAACAATCCAGTAGCAAAAGCCTTCGAGGTTTCAAAAATTCTGACGAATTTTCCAAAACCATACGGAGGTTAAACCTCCGGGGTTTTGAAAACTTAAGAAGTTTTCAGAAACCTTTATAAATAGGTTATCTTCCCAAGAAGCCATGACTCACATACTCAAAGTTAATCCGAATGCTCTTATAAATACGGCTGCTGAAGAGTTAAAGAAACAAAGCCTAGTTCAACCTCCGGAATGGAGTAAATTCGTAAAAACTGGTCATCATAAAGAAAGATTACCAGATAATCCAGACTGGTGGTACTTCCGTTCAGCTGCTGTCTTAAGAACCGTAGCAAGACTTGGCCCAATTGGAACAGAAAAATTAAGAGCTAAGTATGGCGGTAAAAAGAATAGAGGACACAAACCATCACACACTTACAGAGCATCAGGATCAATTCTAAGAAAAGTTCTTCAACAACTTGAAAGTTCAGGATTAGTTAAACAAGCTGAGAAAGGCGTTCATAAAGGAAGAATTCTTACTCCTAAAGGAGTTTCTCTCTTAGACAAAATTGCAGTTCAATTAGACAAAAAACAGTAAAATGGCAACAAACAAACATCCTTCAAAAAAGAAACGGTTAATCAAACTTAATAAACAAACTAAATGGGCTCCGTTTTGGACAGTGTTTAAGATTTACGGTAAAGGACAGAAAGTTCATCCATCTCGTCATACTGATGTGAAAAGAAATTGGCGAAGAACTAAAACTAAGGCATAGATTATGGCAAAAAAACAAGATACAGCAGTGGAAAGAGTATACAATGTACCTCTTAGAAAAGAATACATGAAAGTTGCACGCTGGAAACGTACCAAAAAAGCAGTAATTGCATTAAGAGAATTCTTATCGCGACATATGAAATCGGAAGATGTTCGTTTAAGTAAAGAACTAAACGAGCAACTATGGGAGAATGGTATTAGAAATCCACCACATCATGTTAAAGTTTCTGTTAAAAGAGACGATAAAGGAGTAGTTCGAGCTGAATTATTTGGTGAGAAAAAAGAAGCTAAATCAACCGCAAAGAAACCTGCCAAAAAAGAAGCAATAAAAAAGGAAGAAGAATCTCCTGCTGAAGAAAAACAATAAATAGTTTCTTTTCTTTATAACTTTTCTAATAATCTTAAATCTTAGGTAGCAAACTATGGCTCGTCAAATATTTATCAAAAAAAAAATGGAAGGAGAGTTAGGTTCTTCGCCAGAAGAGAGATCGATAAAAGAATCTATTAACTATGGGATTATCAATCTAGACAAACCAAAAGGACCTACCTCTCATCAAGTTTCCGATTATGTTAAGAAAATTTTAAACATCAGTAAAGCTGGTCATTCCGGAACTCTCGATCCGCAAGTCACTGGAGTTCAACCAGTAGCTTTAGGAAAAGCTACCAGAATTGCTCAATTCCTTCTCACCGCCCCAAAAGAATACATCTGTGTTATGCATGTCCATAGCGAGATTGATAAAGATAAACTAAATGAAACTGTTGCAAAATTTGTTGGAAAAATTAAACAATTACCACCGATTAAAAGCGCTGTAAAAAGAGAAGAAAGAGTGAGAGAGATATATGATTTTGAGATTATAGAAGTAGAAGATAAAGATGTTTTATTTAGAGTTAGATGTCAAGCAGGAACTTATGTTAGAAAATTATGTCACGACCTTGGATTAGCTCTCGGAACTGGAGCTCATATGGCCGAGCTAAGAAGAACCCAAGCCGGACCGTTCACGGAAAAAGATAACTTAATTACGTTACAGGATTTAGCTGACGCATATCATTATCACACTGAAGGCAATAGCACATTTCTCAGCCACTGTATCCAACCAATCGAGAAAGCCGTAAGTCATCTTCCAAAATGCTGGATTCTTGATACAACCATTCTTAGTTTAACTCATGGAAGAGATCTTGCTATTCCAGGAATAAGTAAATTAGAGAATTTTAAGAAAGGAGAAGTTGTTGCGGTAATGACTTTGAAAGGAGAATTAGTTGCTCTTGGTGAAGCAGTAATGTCAGCAGTAGAAATAAATATGCAAGAAAAAGGTTTAGCGATTGTAATTAGTAAAGTGTTTATGGTAACTCAATAACCATTCCTTCAAAACCAGGATTGATTACTCTTGTCGATTCAATTTTATCCATCTTACCAGCATTATCTATGATATGACCACAAATAACCAGTTTTGGTTTAATCCTATCCAGAAATTTTCTATAGTCAAAATTACCAAGATAATCCTTTCCAACCTTATCAACTTCCGTCCCATATGGTGGACCATTTAGTACCAGAACTATTTTTTTATTGTTGTGAGAACTATACCATTCGCGAGCAACTTTACGAAAAACAGAATCATCACGAGTTAAATTATCTCCACCGTAACCACAAAGAACATAATCACCCACAGTTAAAGATTTTTTATCTAAATTGATACAATTAGAAAAATTTTCTTGAATGGTTTCCAAAGCTTTACGTTCTTCGGAAGAAGATGAGATCAGATATGTTTTCTTACCAAGCTGTTCACATTTTTCTAGAAAGGATTGAAGATCCCGAGTTATATTTGAAAGGTTACCAGCACAGATAATGAATTCTATATCATCTTGAGACGCCCGATTTAAAAGAGCAGAAAATTGTTTTTTATCTCTCTGCAAATCAACAAAAGTAAGAAATTTCATTGGAAGAAAAAATTATGCGGAGACTTCCTCCGCCGAATCTTCATCTTCGTCTTCATCAAAAGATTCAACAGATTCTTCTGGTTGATCTTCGTCGGCTACTTCTTCAATTATGGAAGTCTCAGGTTCATTCATTTCAACAGTTTCTGTTGGTTTGGATAAGACTTTCTTCTCATCAAGTTTTAAAACTCTGATATTGACTTCTTTAAGTGGAAAGACAACATGAAGTTTTTTCTTCAAATTTAACAACATTTTACGATTTATAAGATCTGCAACAAATGTTTCAAAGGTAACTTTAGATAATTCTTCTTGTAAAAAAGATCTAATTTGTTTTTGTAACATAGTTCTTACAGAACGTTGCGTTTTGTGTTGAGTGATAGAAAGAGGTTTTATAATAACGGTTTGACCATCCTTAGTTTTTAATTTGAAACAATCATCTAAGCGAGTGGTATTTTTACGAACCATTCTTTTAATTGAAGCAGGAGTAAGTTCGAGACCAATAACCTTTGTTTGTAAAACTGATCCTTCAACTTTATTGATCCTAAAACTAGCATAAGTATTTTGATCTTTCATATTGCCAGTTAATTCTCGAAGATTAACTTTAAGTGGTCTGCCAATAGCTTTATCGGCTGAAACTAGATATGTTTCCCCAATTTCTTTTGAGCCAAAAACTCTAGGTGAAAGAATTCTGTACCAATTCTTTTTCTTGATTTTAATTTTACTTACTTTTTTATCTTTTTTTGCCATTTTTGAATTTATTTAACCGGATTTTAGTTTAGATACCTGAATAAGTGCTGAGAATAATAGTTATTTAAAAAGGTATCTGAAAATTCAACAATTTTGATAGAAAAATAGAATTTATACATCCCTCACAACATAGAAAAACAAAGCCCATATTTCTCCCCCTTGGCAGATTTATCTGGGAAAATTTGCCTAATTTCAAACTTGAAGGGAAAAAATCACCAAAAATAAGAAACGAAACATATTTAAACCTATCAATTTTCTAAAAAAAATGGTTGGTGTTGATAGATTTATTTCTGAGATTAGAACAGAGAAATATGGGGCACAATTCTTAAATCAGTTTTCATTACCGTCAATAGGTGTAAATTCTATCTCGGCAGTTGTGCCAACATATAACCGATCCCCGTTCAACCCAAATTCTTTAGACGGATATAAAAATCCGTTGAAATGGTGTGTTGAATCTTTGTTGGCTCAACGTAATGTTTCTCTGGAACAGATTATAATTGTCGACGATCATTCTTCGGATTATACTCCCCAAACTGCAAACTACTTAAAACGGAAATGTGAACTCGCAGGAGTAGAATTAGTTTATGTAAGACATGACCAAAATAAAGGATCACCAAAAACAAAAAACGATGGGGTTAAAAATGCAACTGGAGATTTAATCTTTTTTGCTGACGATGATTGTATTTTTGCACCTTATGCTTTGTTTGGAGCAACTTACACTTTAAATCAACTACGGGGGAGAGGAATTAATGCGAGTGCAGTCCATATTCCGATTTATGTTAGAACAACAAAACCGGTTAGAACAGTAGGGATCTCAGAAATTGGCCAGATTGATATTAAAACAGGAAAAGCAACTTCTAACCTAAAAGAATTTCCAGAAGAATATGTTACTTCCCCCGAGTATTTAGATTCTAGATTAAAAATTTTAGAACCACTTAAAATTCAGAACCTAGGAGGGATTTTCATTTCTCCACGAGAGTATCTAATTGAAGCAGGAGGATATCCTGAATATTTCAGTTGGAAGAATGGGTTTACTGAAGAAGCGGAATTATCTTTACGCTTAGCAGAAGTAGGAGTTAGCCTTTTTCATCAACCAGATCCAAAATTCCACACCATTCATTTTAAATTTGGAGCAGGTGGCAATTTAGAATACACCCACCGAGATATTTTTTCTAATCCTGAAGATATCAACATTTCTAGTATTAGTCTAGAAGAAATGGTTAATGAAAGTTCAAAACCCCGTAGAAACACCGGAAATAGAGTTGACCCGCCGGAATGGTATCACGCAAAAATAATGAGTTATGCAGTTTTACTTGGTCGAAGAAATGGACAAGCAGCAATTAATTGGGCAAGGCACACATACCGCCAATTTGTTGAAGAAAACCACCCCGATTTTAGTCGAAGTATCGGTGTTTCCATAGAATCAGAAATGGAAAGAAGAAATATTTGGAAAAAGGCAATTATTGAAGCTAGAAAGCTATGTGATAAATTGAAAGAACCGTCCATGGAAATTAATGTTATGCCTTTAAGGTTCATGGGAGATTCTGATGGAGAAAATTTACAATGTTAAAAGGAATCAGTTATTATGGCAGCCATTTCCCCGAACATATTCAAGCCGATTTTAAAGAAATAAAAGAACAGGGATGTGATTATGTTGTACTTGCCGCTTCAGAATATGACATTGAATTTTATCAAGGTTCATTAAAAACAATGGTTGAACAAGCTCATTCTAAAGGGCTGAAAGTATTTATAGATCTATGGGCCTTCGGAGGAGCCTTTGGGGGTGAAGCTGCAAGTTTCTTCATTGGTAGAAATCCTGATTCCTGCCAAGTTTCAAGTCGTGATGAACACTTACCTCGAGCTTGTTTCAATCAGCAAAAATTCCAAGATTTTATTGAACACACAATAAATTTTTGTCTTGATTATCTGAATTTAGACGGTTTTTTCTGGGATGAACCACACTTTTTTAAAAGTAAAACTGACGAGTCTTGGGGATGTTATTGCCAAGTATGCCGAGATAAATTTGAACAGACATACCACACACCTATGCCTACCGATTTAACTCCCGAAGTTGCTGATTTTCGAAACAAAAGTTGCCTAACCTTCCTTCAAAAATTTTCAAAATTAATTAAACAAAAAAAACCAAACGTCTTAATTTCCATTTGCTGTTTTCCAAAAAGTAAAGACAAGTATGGATTTGATTGGGATGAAATTTGTCAAATTGAAGAGATTGATATTTTTGGTTCAGATCCTTATTGGATGACAAAGAACAAAGATGTGAATTATGTTGAAGAAGTAACAAAAGAAGTTGTTGAAGTTGCTAAACGTCATAACAAGAAATCAGAAATCTGGATTCAATTATTTAAAATTCCCCAAGGAAGAGAAGATGAGATTAAACAAGCCGTTGAATATGCAGCTAAACAAAATCCAGATTATATCAGTGCATGGACTTTCCGTGCCGCTCAAAATAGCGTTTTAGAATGTGGAGATTGGAAAAAATCTTGGTCAACCCTTAAAGAAGCATACTCGCATTATTAAATCATATTCAAACTAAAAATAGAGAGGTAAAAAATGGAAATAGATAGATACGTATTAAAAAATAGAAACCGAGGAGAATATTTTGGCAATTCAGAAGTTACAGATTCTGAAAATTTTAGGTGGCATTACGCGCCGGGAAGAATCGGTCTTGAAGGGAAACTTACACCGGAAGCTGATAATTTCTTACATGGATTTCTTGACAGACAAGATCAGTTATATGTTATCTCGCCAAGACTTGACCCAACCATAATAAGAGACAGTGATCGAAGAGCGCGTCTTGAAAGTAACGTGGAAGGCATGGACAACATTCAAAATTTGCTTGATTTGTTAAATCATCCGGAGACATATGCATTTTTAACAAGTAATTATGAACATGGACATCAACCAGGAATTTTAACCTTCGCGCTAACTCCCCCATCGGAAAGGTTATATTCTCCAACATCAACTCTACCCCTAAGATTGATAGACAGAAACCCCACCAGAGAAAGAAAGGTAGGGTTTAGTCCGGGTGAATTGAGGTTATAATAATATGACTCCTTATATTAGGACCACTGATTTTACAACAGCGGTAGCATCATTACTTTCAGCAATGAAGATGCTTAATCCTTCTATCGAATATAGTCGTGAAAAAGAATTTGAAATTTGGCATAAAACGGCAGTTCTTCCCACTAGAGCTTCTTCGATTTATGGACTAGCACTTTATGCAAAACAAGAAGGATTCTCCCCAAGAATAGTTGTAGAGAATAAAGAATATACATTCCCAGATTATCGATTTTATAAATATACCAAAACAGATATTGAGCATGCCGAGTTTTCATCAAATATTCTCCTTCAAAAAGCTTTAAACAACGGAATAACCATTGACGAGAAAGAAATTCAATTTGAAGATATCATTAAAGAATTAAAGAACCATAAGATTTTGCTTCTTCGCATAAATGCTAAACCAATCCGCCATAGTAAACGTAATTCAACCAAGTTTATTGTCGTCCATGGTTTTGACGGAAAATATTTTCAAATTGTTGATCCGGCTTTAGGTGGATTGTCAATTCCTAAAGAAGTTATGAAAGAATCATTTGAGTCATTAGAAACAAAAAAACATAAAGATCATCGAATGATTATTTTTGAATAGGTTCAAATAACGGTTCCACAAATCCCTGTTTTACTTCAAACCCTTTTGCCCGGAGAATTTTTTCAACAGACGCATCAATCTGTTTCTCAGAAATTACGCCTCGTCTTACGGCATCTGCAACAACCGTAATCATATGATATATTTCATTAGGATCAAGATTGAAATTAAGAACGATATCATTTCCAGCTTTAAAGACCGCAATATACATTTCATCAAGAGAACCGTAAAAGTTTCTTAACCCGAGCATATTTATTTCATCGCTTACAATTAACCCAGAATAATTTTTCTTTAATTCGCCAATCACCTCAGGTGAAACAACGGATGGAACACCATGAGAATCTACAGTACCAGTAGTAATAATATGACTTACCATTAATGCTCCCAAATTATCTTTCTCTTCGAAATAAGTGTAAGGAGCAATGTCCGCATCATCAATTTCAGCTGAAACTAAGAATTTATGTGGATCACGAACTTCTAATGTTTTTCCGGGATAATGTTTAGCTGTAGCAATTATTCCTTGACTTTGCAAACCTAAAACATAAGCTTCAGCTAACCGGCCTATTTTCTGAGGATCATCACCCGGGAAAGAACGACAATTCCAAATGTCATCACGTAAATCAACTACCGGAGCAAAATTAATTGTAAATCCATTATCCTGTAAAAATGCGCCATCATCACTTCCTTTCTGAAAAGCTTCACCAACCGTTGTTACTTCAGAGACGGAAAGTGATTGTTTAAAAGTCTCAAACGGATTAAGGCAACCTTCAAAATCTGCAGTGATAAATAAAGGAATAGATAACCCTTCTTGATAAAACGAAATAGTTTCCTGAAGTTCATCTAAGGTTTTATGAGCAAACAAATGAGCTCCTCCGATGTATGATCTTTTAGCCATCTCAACCAAACCTCGATCACCGATGATTACTGTCATTTGAGCAATCTTCTGTTCCAAAGTAAAAGTATCTAACAGAACGATATTATCAATAATAGTTGGTGCAGGTTGTTGAGGAATTAAAAAACCAGAAGCCTGAGCTATGTTTAGACTTCCCAAGATTAGCGTAACCAATATAAGCACGATAAAAATTTTCTCGTGGACAATTAAGGGAATTCTCATTTTCTCCACACATCCAGCGTTCTGCAATATTGGTAAGCTTTATTATTAAGATTATAAGAAATTCCCGTAGGCGTATTTCGACATGCCCAATCAACTCTCGTTCCATCGATATTTTTCTCATCAAACTCGCAAACTAATTGGTTACTTGCCTCAAGACAACATCGGTCTAAATCATTCCAAGAAGTAAAGCCACCTTGAGATTGAACAAAACAAAAAGGTTCTTCCTGATCAAGAAACCCTATAGCTGCCCCAACACTCGGAGTTGAAAAATTAAATAGGTTCAAAAGTAAGAATAGTGAGATAATGCCTAAAGAAAAGTTTGCTATCACCAACACCCTTTTTGAGAACATTGTAAAGAATTAATGAAAAAATATATATAAACCTATCCTTTCAGGGACTTTATGAACGTAATTATCTATACAATACCAACCTCGGAATGGTGTAATGACCTTAAAGCTTGGTTAAAGAAGAAAAAGATTTCTTTTGAAGAACGAGAGACTACTGAAGAAAGTAAATGGCGCGAAGAAGTCCTAAATAAAACTGGCCAGTTAGCTGTTCCTGTGATTGACATTGATGGGAATGTATTGATTGGTTTTGATGAAAAAAAACTTGAAGAAGCAATTCAGAAAGCTAAAGCTTAGAATTGTTTTATTTCCTAAACGCAGAATTTACCAAATTAATTCTTTTATTTAAAGAAACGCTATAATCATAAGTAAATGATGCAAAGAGAGAGGTAGCATAAGCATTTTGTGTTTCCAGAATGGTTGAACATTTTAACAACGTTTCTTGGTTATTTTTACTTAATGTGATATCTTTTAAATCAGACCCCGTTTCGTCCGCGAACTGACAATTCAAATCTTTTCCACCTAACCGTACCGTATTAAGATGAATTTTTCCGACTTCTCCCCTACCTCGATTTTTTAAGGTTAATCTGATCTCAACAAACGGATCCTGTCCCGGAGAAATAACTTCTTCCATGCTAGAAATTACTAAAGGGGCACCTTGCCCACTATAAGTTTTAGATGGTTCAACTTTACATCCAGATGCATAAATATCATATAAATTTGGATTTATACAAATCGTATCACTAAATTCTACCGAAGATTCATACTGAAATTTAACTAAATATTGTTCGCTTCTACTTTGAGCGCTAGGAAGAAGTTCTCCAGACGATAAAGAAAATTCAATGAATTCTTGGTCACCACTAGGATTAGTTATTCCTCTTCCCTCTAATTCCGGAACCATCTGTTCAGCTTGATCTATCATAAAGTATTCTTGAGTTAAACCAACAATTTTTAGCAAACCATTACGTAGATTATATGCCGCATTGTTTCTTACATTCACAACAATCTTAAAATTTGAATTTGGAAATACATCTTGGGGAGGAGCATTTTCAAGAAGGGTCAATTCTGCTTCCCTAATTCCATTTCGAAATTCTTGCTGAGAAAGTAATGATGACTGAGATGAAGTGCAACCACTAATGACAACTAGAAGAACTAACAATAATCCTAACTTAGTAATATGTTTCATTTTAATTATTCAATGTTTGGAAGAGACTGAGTCTCTTTAATTTTGTAATCTATAACTGCTAAACCCCGCACATCAATATGTTCCCATTTGTCGGGATCTGTTGGTTTCAATCCATCCGGATAATCCGAGATTATACATGATGGAAGAAGAATTTCTCTTGCAATTTTTGGAGGAAGAGTAACTGGACCGCCATTGAAACAAGCCGAATCTCCGCCAGTTTGGAAACCAGGAAGATCTATTTGATATTTTTTGATTTCAACAACTTCTCCACGCCCAACATTTTTAATCTTAGAAGCAAGCACCAAATTCACATTTTGATCACTTATAACAATTGGATCATTATCATCACCATAACTTAAAGTGAAAATCAGCTGAGCGAAATCTGGAGCAGATTGAGAACGAGCATTAGGAATGATACTTTTGATTTCTGATTGTAATTGTTCCCGTTTTGAGCTATCTCCAATGAAAGCTTTCTCTTGATGAGAAAGAATGACTATATCTCTTAAATAAGCCGTAATTTCAACATCATATGACCCCTTAAGTAATTCTGATGGTTTACAGGATAAGGAAGTTTTAAATTCCTGCTGACTATTTTCAAAATCAGAATTCCCTTCCATTATCCCTCTTATCGTTTCGTCACTACCCCTTTTCTTAAACATACATTCAGTCTGAATTGTTAAAAGATTTTTCCGGGGATTTTTAATTTCTAAAAAGGCTGTTATGGAAGAACCAGGTATAAACACCGAACGTTGGTTAGCTTGGAAGTTTAATGTAGCAATCATTGGCTGATTTAATGTTGGATCATATGTGCCAGAGATTGTCTGAGCAGGATTATTTTTTTGAGCTTCTTGTTCAGCTAAACAAACTTGATATTCCCTTGTTCCTTTAACAAGCCCTTGTGATTTACAGTTTGCTCCCCATTGCAATTCTTGTTCTTTTTCTTGTTTACAACTGGCATATGTTCTGCTTGGGTCATAATCAAATATTGTCAAGAAACATTCAAAATTAGCTGTAATTAAATCTAAACGACCTACACCTTGTTCTTTTGTTTGTCTAGCAATCTCTTCCGCATAACTTACAGTAGAGGTTTCAATGTCTCCTGGAGAAGAAAATACGAAGGTTGAAATGATTATTAATATTAAATAAACTACAAATAAAAAAGCTAGGGTAGTTTTAAATGAATTTTTCCCAGGATGCATATTTAACAACCCCAAGAAAGCCCACCAGGGGATTAAGGCAATCAATGCTTGAAGTGTTACAGGAATAACAATATTAAATATTTGAGCGAGATAATCAACCGTGCCAATTTCAAGGAAAAAGATCAGAACTAAAAGAGCTCCTCCACCAACAGCCCCTTTTAATGTTTCTCGCATATCTTCTTGATCCTTATATTTATAACGAGATATCAAAAAGTCTACTAACAAAAAGATGACCACAACCGGAAGAACTGTAGTAGAAATTACCCCTACATCTCTTGGAGCACCAAGTATCTCAAACCAAATTATGAAAGCAGCTACGGTGATAATCGAACGTTTCTTGAACACAAATAGAGCAGCATAAATCATTAAAGTATAGCCAAACCAAACGGTTATAGAAGAACTTGAAAAAGTAAATTCATTAATGAAGAAATTCAACAAACCTGCAAGGAAGAGATAAAATCCCCAATCGGGTCCCGTTCCAAAGTTACTTCCACTATTAGTAGTCGTAGAAGTAGCAGTACTGTTTGCCATCATTTACCTCTTTTTTTATGATATGTAGATTACTTCTACAAACTATTCTACAAACTCAGCACGAAGTTCTCTAACTTCAATTGTTTTGCTTGGTTTAATCTTTATTGAGTTACTACCCCGCACCACATCATCACTCATATCTAAATCAAAACTTGCCTCAGTCGTATCAAAATGTCTTCTGTTTCCGTTAACTACTAATTCTCCACGCTTTGCCGTAACAACATCCACAAAATCCAGAATTAATTTCACATTTCTATTGCCATCTTTAACATCTTGATATTCCTCATTAGATAATTCAAAATAATATGTTGGGAAATCAACTTCCTTTAATTGTGAAACTAATCTAATATGAGATAAAACATATGTGCCTTTCATAGTTTGGAAAACAATTTCGTTCTCTCCAGTGTAAATTAAATCTGATGAAAACTCAATCGGGATTATTGGAACTCCACAATCAGGAATTGCATTGTATAACTCATTACCATTAATTACAACCCTTAATTTCCCAACATCACCAATTCGACATTCCGGTTGAAATTTAAGTTGAACTTTTTCGAGATTTCCTTTCTCAGTATCAGAAATTAAAAACACGCTTCTTGCCGTTTGAGATTCGATACTTGTAACGTCAGCAATAACTTTAATGTCTTCAAGGCGTGCTTCATTTGTTTTCCAGAATGCTCCACCCGGTGAAGAAACTGAGAATGAAACTGTGTTCATTTCGTTTAATAAACTCTTTGTTAAAGGAATTGGTTGAACCGCACCTTCAAATACTTCCTCATTAAATACTTCTTCCCCATTTAATATAACCATAACCCTGCCATCTGATGATGCTACCCGAAAACTTAGTAAAACATTCTCAGTATTTTGAACATCTGGAATACGGAATTCAAAACTAACTTGATCATCCGTAAAAATTCCATGTTTAGGAGTTGCCAAATTTCTTTCAGCTAAAGATTTAGTTTGGGTTCTAGTATAAACGTTCACAACTGGTAAAGGATGTTCAATTTCATCTTGAGCAATAAAATCGATTCTTCCAGGACTTTCTTGTAGAAGTAATCTTTCAGAAACTGTCCCTGTTCCGCTACCTGGACTACCTTCCCCCAATAAATCTGCCCTTTCTTGTGGCGGTAAAAGAATAACAAACATAACCAATAGCGCTGCTATCAACGCTAAGAGAACTGCTGCACCAGCAGCTTGGCCTCTTTTTCCGATATATACCATGGGTTTATAGAATTATTTGTCATATATAAATGTATTGGGAATGTGAAATAATTAAAGAGAAAAAAATGATGTTATCAACCCCAATCTTTTTATAAAACACCCCACTCCCAGGAGATATCATGAACATAATCCATTCCGATTTCAAGAAAGGCGTTGCAAAACTATTAGTGACAGACCTAGATGATTTATGGTATCTAAGTCAAATTATTGATCCAGGAGATTTAGTTAAAGGAAAAACTACTCGAAAGATCAAAATAGGAGATGGAGATAATGCAACCGTTACCAAAAAGACAATCACGCTAACAGTTGAAGCCGAAACAATTGAATTTGGATCAACCGGAAATTCTTTAAGAATAAATGGCCGGATTAGAGACGGCCCAGAAGACATACCCAGAGACAGTTATCATGCAATCACTCTTGAAGAAGGAAGCGAGTTCACTTTAGAAAAAAAACAATGGTTATCTTATCAAAAACAAAAATTAGAAGAAGCATCGAAGAAAAAAAATGTATTTTTGTTATGTTTATTTGATAGAGAAGAAGCCCTGTTTGCTTTAACAAAAAAAGATGGGGCTGAAGTAATTTCAACCTTAACTGGAGAGATGCCTAAGAAAGGACGAGATAATACTGTCTCCAAAGATTTTTACCAAGAAATAATTAACACGCTTGAAACTTATAATGACAGATTTACTCCACAAAAAATAATTCTAGCTTCTCCTGCATTTTATAAAGAAGATTTACTTGGAAGAATAAAAAATGCTAATCTTTCTAAGAACATAGCCTTAGCTACTTGTTCTAGTGTAAGTAAAAGTGCCATTGATGAAGTGTTCAGACGCCCTGAATTGGCAGCAGTTTTGCAAAATGTTAAAGTTAGAGAACATCATCTGCTCGTAGAAGAATTATTAAAAGAAATTAATGCAAATAATCTTGCCACTTATGGTTTAGAATCTGTTAGACAAGCTGCAGAAGCCGGAGCAATTAAAGAAATATTAATCACCGATGCCTTCATTCAAAAAAAACGGGAAGAAGAACAATATGAATCTGTTGACGCTCTTTTGAAACTTGTTGATTCAACCGACGGAAAAATCCATTTATTATCTTCGCAAGAAGACAGCGGAAAAACAATTGATGGGCTTGGCGGGATTGCTGGAATTCTTAGATATAAATTGGAATGGTGACGATAAAAGACCACATTTTGTAAAACCACAACCTTTTAATAGTAGTCTAGTTTACTGATGATTAAGTAACGACAATTAAATTTTGAGTTTAAAAAATAATTGTTGGAACAGAAAATCAGCAAATAATTAAAATTGATTATGCTAATTTTCTTGTAACAAAAAGAGAAAATCAAATTATTGATTGAGAAAAAGGAGGGGTTTTAAAATGATTGTGAAGGAAGAGTTGTTAAGTAAATTACGACGCTATTTTGACCTTAATCTTTATGAAGTGAAGTTGTGGTCAGCTTTGTTAAGTAGGGGAGTTTCTACGGCCGGAGAATTATCTGATATCGCAGATGTTCCGCGTTCAAGAAGTTATGATGTTCTTGAATCTTTAGAAAAAAAAGGTTTCGTTGTTATGAAATTAGGTAAGCCAATTAAATATATTGCCATACCTCCTGCAGAAGTTGTAGATAGAGTTTCTAAAAATATGAACCATGAAGCTATGGAGAAAATAAGAAGATTAGAAAGTGTGAAAGATTCAGAATTAATGCAAGAATTACAGACAATCCATACTCAAGGTATCAGCATGGTAGACCCTGCAGAAATGAGCGGATGTCTTCGTGGAAGAAATAATATCTATAATCATTTAGATTTATTAATTAAAGAGTCTAAGAAAACTGTTAATATTATAACGTCCGATAAAGGGTTTATGAGAAAAGCAGAAGGATTGCGAGGAACTCTAGAGAAAGCATGTAAGAGAGGAGTGAAAATCAGAATCGTTGCTCCATTAACTAAAGATAACAAACATGTTGTAGAAAGTTTGAAAGGTGTTGCTCAGGTAAAACATAATGATAAAATTTCTTCAAGATTTGTAACAGTAGATAGTCACGACGTCGTATTTATGACCCATGATGATACTGCTGTTCATCCGTCATATGACCTTGGAGTGTGGGTTAAAACGCCTTATTTTAGCACTGCCATGGATCATATGTTTAACATGACTTGGAACCAGCAAAAATAAGCTGGTAATTTTTCTTTATCTTATATTTATTCTAAATATTGAATGGTTTATTTAAGTAGAATTATATACTAAAGTGCCAAAGCTTTCGAACTTATTTTTGGCACTTTAATATATATAAAATGCGTTAATATATTCGAAATCTAACGCATTTTAGTAGAATTAAAATCTATTAATCCGTCCTTCCCAAGAGCAGATTTTATAAATACCTGCTCATTCTGCCATCTCATGGATATAGAAAGTCTTATAGCCAAACTTCATCCCCTCGAGAGGCAAGTTTTACCAGTTCTAAAAGAGAATAAAACACTCTCAGCTATTTGTAAAGCTAGCAAATTACAAGAGATTGAAGTTATAAGGTCGTTGCAATGGTTAGAAAATAAGGGCGTTCTTAAAATAAATACCAGTGTTACTAAAGAAGTTAATCTCGATAAAAACGGATTGTTCTATAAGAAAGAAGGATTACCTGAGAAAATCTTCCTTGGAGTACTTGATAATGAGTTTAAGGGATTAAACGTTATTACCAAAAAATCAAAATTGAGCCGGGAAGAGGTTAATGCCTGTATCGGATTACTTAAAAAAAGAAACGCGATAGATGTTACTAAAAAAGAAGACATACTTCATATAAAAATTACTAAAGAAGGAGAAAAGATTCTTGGAGAAAAAAGTCCGGAAGAAGAATTTCTAGAAATGAAATTTCCAATGAAATTGGAAGATATTAAAGATCAAAAAACTTTTGGAGAATTTAAAAAAAGGAAAGAATTAATCAAAGTTGATGAAATCAAAAAAGTCAGCATAGAACTTACCGAGTTAGGCCTAGATTTAAGTTCAAGAGATCTTGGCGGGGAAGTTGTAAATCGATTAACTAGCGGAATGCTTAAAGATGGTTCGTGGAAAGATAAAAATTTTCGGTCTTATGATGTGGAAATAAATGTTCCAAGTATTAATCGTGGGAAAAAACATTTTGTTAATGAAGCCGTGAAATACATTCGAAGTATTTGGTTAGAAATGGGCTTCCAGGAAATGAGTGGCAATTATGTTCAATCAGCATTCTGGGATTTAGATGCCCTTTTTGTTCCCCAAGATCATCCCGCAAGAGAAATGCAAGATACGTTCTATCTAAATGGAAAAGCTGAACTTCCGGGATTATGGGAGAAAGTAAAAGATGTCCATGAAACTGGAGGAGATACAGGTAGTAAAGGATGGGGATATAAATTTTCAGAAGATGAAACCAGAAAAGTTCTTCTAAGAACACATACCACTGTTCTTTCAGCCCAAACCATTTCGCAACTTAAAAAAGAAGATCTTCCCGCAAAATTCTTTGCCATCGGAAAAGTTTTCAGAAATGAAGCATTAGATTGGAAACATTTATTTGAATTTAATCAAGTGGAAGGAATTGTTATTGATCCTAATGCTAACTTGAAACATCTTAAAGGATATCTGACTCAATTTTATAAAAAGATGGGATTTACTAAAGTTAGAATGCGACCAGCTCATTTTCCATACACCGAACCGAGTTTAGAAGTTGACGTGTTTCATCCAGTCAGAAAAGAATGGATAGAATTGGGTGGAGCCGGAATATTTAGACCGGAGGTTGTTAAACCTCTTCTTGGATTTGATTGCCCAGTTATCGCTTGGGGTCAAGGAATGGGAAGAATTATTTCAGAATATTGGAAAATTACGGACATCAGAGATTTATATAAAAACGATTTAAAACAAATAAGAGAGATGAAAACTTGGTTAAGATAGGAGGATAAAAATGGGATATTTTAAAACATGGCTAGATGTGGTTTTTGACCCGATGGAGTTCTTAGAGAAACTTCCTAAGAAAGTTGGATATAGAGAACCTGCAATCTTTGCACTTAAAACGTATGGATTTGGTCTAGCTGTACTTTTAGTAATTGGACTTTTTTTCAGTGTGATTTTCTCTACTATGTTTGCAAGTTTAGGTTTATCAAAACTTGCTGGAATTGGATTTGGAGGAATTTTCTTAATGATAATCTTAGGAATTCCCTTAATGTTGGCATTTGCATTTATTGGATTATTTATTGGTTCTGGATTGATTCATCTTTTTGTAACTTTGCTTGGAGGAAAAGGATCTTACAAAGAAACATTTAGACTTTATAGTTACAGCATTGCACCATCGTTGATTTGGTTTATTCCGATGATTAATGCTATTGTCGGAATTTACTCTTTGATTTTAGTCATAATGGGAGTTTACGTACGACATAAGTTGAGTGTTGGAAGAAGTGTGTTAGCTGTTTTACTGCCAACGATCTTATTCTTCTTCATCGTAATGTTTACAGCATCATTATATATGACCTTAGGGGGATTAATTTAAGATATGCCAACCGTAACCCTTAATAAAACTGAATTCGAGAAATTAGTTGGAAAAGAACTTCCCCTAGAACAATTAAAAGATCGAATAAGTATGCTTGGAACGGATCTTGAAGGAATTGAAGGAGAAGAGATTAAAGTAGAAATTTTTCCAAACCGGCCAGATCTTCTCTCCGAACAAGGGTTCGCTAGAGCATTCAGCAGTTTCATTGGAGTTAAAACAGGGTTAAGAGAATATAATGTTGAATCTAGCGGAATGAAAGTTATTGTTGATTCTTCCGTTACAATGAGACCATTTACGGCATGTGCTATCGTCAAAGGACTTTCTTTTACCGATGAAAAAATTAGAGAGATTATGCAGATTCAAGAGAAACTTGCCACAACTCATGGAAGAAATCGGAAAAAATCTGCCTATGGGATTTATCCAGCTAAAAAGATTAAATTTCCAATAAGATATATCGCTAAAAATCCAAAAGATGTCCTTTTCAAACCGTTAGGTTTCGATGAAGAAGTCACGGCAGACGAGATTATCGAAACGCATCCAAAAGGTAAAACTTACAAAAATATTACGGAAGGTTGGGAAAAATATCCTTTCTTTATTGATGCCGAAGATAATGTGATGTGCATGCTACCATTCACAAATTCGGAAGATACCGGTAAAGTCGAATTAGATACCACCGAAGTTTTTGTTGAATGTACTGGAACAGATTTACAAAATGTAATGGTTGCTTTAAACATTATTGTAACAACTCTTGCTGACATGGGTGGAAAAATTTATAGTGTCGATATTGAATATCCGGATCAAAAGATTACCACCCCCAACCTAAAACCACCAGAAATGGAAATCGATCTTAACTTGATTAACAAATTGTTAGGGTTAGAGTTAAAAGAGAAAGATGCCAAAGACCTTCTAGAGAAAATGGGTTACGGGTATGAATCTGGGAAAGTTAAAATTCCTGCTTATCGAGCAGATATTCTCCACCAGGTTGATCTCGCTGAAGATATTGCTATCGCCTACGGATATGAAAATTTTATTGAAGAAATCCCCAACGTAGCAACTATCGGGAAAGAAAATCCCCTTGAGAAGTTCATGGAAAAGATAAGAGATATTTTAATCGGACTTCAATTGATTGAAGTAAAGAATTTTCATCTTACAACTAAAGAAGATCTCACTGAAAAAATTCATTGCAAGGAAGAACCAATTTCGTTACAAAATGCAATCGGAGAACATAACCATCTCAGAAATAAAATATTCTCTAGTTTGTTAAAAAATCTTCAAGAGAATCAACACCACGAATATCCCCAAAATATTTTTGAAATTGGTAGAATATTCGAGAGCGGGAAAACCGAGACGGGTGTTGTTGAGACGGAAAATCTAGCAATTGCCCTTTGCCATGACAAAGTAGATTTTACCCAAATCAAACAGATTTTAGATGTGGTTGCAAAATCACTCGGTCTTACAGTTAGCATTAAAGAAACTGAACATCCTTCGTTCATCAGAGGAAGAGTTGGAAAGATTTTTATGAATAATATCCCGATTGGTTTAATTGGAGAAATTCATCCGGAAGTTCTAGGATTATGGACCATCCAAGTGCCAATTGCCATTTTAGAAATTAATTTAGAAAAATTATTTTCGTTTCTAGTTTAAAAAAATTATTTAAAAAAAATAAAAATAATCTAAGAGAACTATTGTTCAGTTGAAGAAACTTCTTCAGATGGAACAGTTTCTTTCTTTACCGAACTTGCTTTTTTCTCAGATTTTTTGCTTGGTACTTTGGCTTCTTTCTGAGATTGCTTTTTCTGTTTTCTTAGACGTTGAGCAACCGATTTTTTCTTGGTGTCAAGAACTGATAATCCTTTACTTTCAAAGGCTTTCTTAACGTCCTCGTGGCTTGCTTTATCTTTGATATCCAGAGTTTCAGTAAGTGGCTCAAGATGATTGATATTCACTTTCCTTCTACGTGTAGCTCCATCAACTAGAACAAATATATTGTCTATTTTTTCTACAACTACGCAAGGATTTCCAGCATCTCGTCCTGCTAATTTCAGGCATAATCGTCCTACTTCAAAGATACTCATTGTGAATCACCTCTAACTTTTGCAAGAAATGATCGAGCTTTTTCTTTCATAATTTCTCTCATTGCTTTAGATGAAAGAACTCCGCCATATGGTCTCTCTGGTCGTCTTGCTGTTTTTGGCAGTTTCTTTAAAATGGCTGGTCTTTCTCTTGGTACTCCCGCTAAAGGTGTACCATAGACTGCGCACGTTGAAGCTTTTGGTTTCCGTTCCCGGAAATGAGTTGTTACACGAGAACCGGGGGTTCTCACTGATATTTGTCTATATCGTCCTGATTTATGTTTTCCTGATGGCATTTTATTTACCTCGTAAAAGCAGACTAGAAAAAACTTAATGTTTGATCCGAGTCGCCTCATTGATCGTCCCAGAGGGACTATTTATTGATTAATATGATGGGTGTTTTATAAAGGTTTTGGATAGTTTTGAGAGAATTCTGAGACATTTCCAAAAACCTAATACACTTTCAATAATTTACGTAGAACAATGCTGAATATTAAAGATGATAAGATGTAAATTCCAAGCCAACCTGGTCGCCAGCCAAAAATTTCTGTTTCACCAAGAGGTTTAAGAGTATTTTGATTAATTTGAATCGCAGTTATTTTAGTTGGATTTGTTTTCAGATCTCCATACAAACTTATTGGTTCTTCATACCTTAAATTTGTGGTTATTAAAACTTTTTTAGTTTGTTCTTCATCCCCTGATTTTACAGTTATGAAATGCTCTCCTTCCGTACTTTTTAATTTCCAAGTGGCTGCACCAGTAACTTCCTGTTTAGCTTCCGAGATTAATTCGGTACCTTCATCAACTACCACCATTGCTTCAGAAACTCCTTCAGAAAATGAAGCCGTAACGCCATATTGTTCTCCAGGATAAATTGGTTCGAATGCTAAATGAGCAGACATCCAACCAAAGATTAGTAGTAATGGTAAGATAGTGTATAACGTTGGCTTAAAAGAATGTTTCATTAACTTCATGTTAACTTCCATAGCTTCTTTTTGGATACTCTTCATTGCACTTGGATTAGAGGTTGCTTCCTTCATTCTTCTCTGAAAATCTTTCTGAGAATCCTTAAGCCGTTTCATTTCATTTTGATCGGTTACTTTCTTGTAAACAAAAGTGATGAATAATGATATGAAAAAAGAGATAATTAACAATCCCCAAAATGGATTAAAATCTATCAAAGGAAGCAGTACAGGATTTAATATTGAGTCTAAAAAGCCCATTAATTGTTACCTCGCCCCATTCTTTATAAAAGTTGTGGGTCTACACGATAGATTCCTTCAGGATTAGATCTTTGCCAAGCAACTCGGATTTTGATTTCAAGTAATAAGTTTCTACCTAAACCTTGTTTACGGTAAAAATCTATTAATCTATCGACTTGTTCTCCATGAAATAATTCTCCGCTAAGTTCAGTTCCCAAGTGAAAATAGTTTCCACTAATCACAACAGAGGGCGGATCATTATGTCCCCATCCATCATGACGACAATAAACTCTTCCTGGAAAAAGAGAATCAGTATAAAAAGATAATAAAAATTGATGACTTAATTCGTTTTTTTCTTCTGTCCCGTCTTCAAGGATATTATAAGGGACTATATCAAAAGTTGTGGCAATGGAATAATCTCTGGTTAGAAAGATAGTTCGTGATCCTTCAACTTGAGGATCATTACGTAAGTCTATGACTCTTTTCCCTTGGATCAAGTTTTCTTTGTCAACAAAAATTTTAATGCCTAGCTTAGAAGAATTATCTTCCAATTTTTTTAATTGAGAAGAAAAATGGACCGGACTGTTTTGCCCTAAATTTGAGATATATTCTTCAAGGGTATCCATATAATCACTCCATGATTTTTCTCAATGCAGGATGCATGTCCATCATGTGCTGTTTAGCAATTTCTTCATATAATTTATAGACAATCATTACCGCAAGTAAGATACCGGTACCATTAGCTAAAGTACCCATCAAATCTGCAAGAGCTGCCAGTAATCCTATGGCTGCTCCTCCAACAATAGTTAAAGGCCAAATATATCTACTAAGTATTTTTTCAAGAACTCTTTCATCTCTTCTAAATCCGGAAATCTGAAGACCGGAATTCATGATTTGTTTAGCTTGACTTTTTGCATCCATTCCAGCTGTCTGTACCCAAAAGATACTGAATATTACTGATCCAATCATGAAAACAACCACATAAATTAGAGCTTGCCCAATATTTGAAAGAGTAAAACTCCCTTGAATAATACTTGCGACGATGTTCGGCGGACTTAACCAATAGACTAAACCGCTGATAGGAGTATTACCCGCGAATGTACCAAAAATTGGATGACCCCAGTTTTCTAATAATCTTGCAAAGAGTTGGATGTTAGCCATTAACGCTGCAATTAAAATTACCGGGATGTTTGAAGTATAAAAGAAATTTAACGGCCATCTGATTCCATATCCTCTTGCCTTACCAAACGATAACGGGATTTCTACTTTCATTGCCTGACCAAAGACACAGACAGCAAAAATGATTATAGTTGCAACAATTGCTGCAATTTGTAAAGTTGCTGTAATCGCATCACCAGCAGCTAATGATTGGAAAAAGGCAGGAATTGCACCGGAGGCAATATCTGGATTCGTAGGTGACGGGAAAAAGTTAAGAGTTCTAATTAAAATTTGCTGAGCTACACCTGCTACGATAAACAAACTGATCCCGGAACCAAATCCCCATTTGTTAACAACATCATCCATCAGCATGATTAATAATCCGCCAATAATTAGTTGGATGATAAGCATAATTTCTAATTGACCAAAAAGAGATGTGCCCGCGAGAGCTGATGATGGAGCTAATCCACCCATTAATACGTAAATTGAAGCCTCAAAAATTACGAAGAATATAGAAGTTAATTTTTGTAAAGCCTGGAATCTTTGTCTTCCTTCTGTAGTCGTAGTGTCAATGTTTAATATTCCCGTCCCAGATAATAATTGAAGAACAATAGAACCGGTAACTAAAGGACCGATACCGAGAGAGATAATACTTCCAAAAGATGCACCCAAGATTATTGAAAGAAATTCAAATTGTTGAAGAGCATTTTCTCCCAATCCAAAAAGAGGAACTAAACCTAAGATGTAAAATAGAACTAAACAGGATAACGTCCAAGTTAATTTTTGTTTAAATGGCAGTCGTTTTTCTCTAGGCCCTTTAACTTCAGGCAGATAGGTGAATATCTTATCAAGTAATGCCATTTTATGTATCCTCAAGTTATCCTTGAAGGTTATTAATATCTACGCCTTTTTAGATTTACTTGATTTATCTTGCCCAGAAGAAATTACTTTTCCTCCAGCAGAAGCAATCTTTTCTTCAGCGCTTGCGGTTACACTATCAACTTGTAAATTCAATTTAAGAGATGTATTCCCTGTACCAAGTAATTTACCGTAACCTAATTTACCTAGATTAATTGAGAAAGCATCACCTTCTTTTACAGCTTTACCAGCTACAACTAATTTATTAACTTTTTGTAATGTGAAATATCCAACAGTTATCGCTTTAATTTCTGGTACTCCCCTTCTTGGAAGGAATCCGGTTCTACCTAATACTTTACCATATTTCTTATGACCAGCACGCTTTCCAGAACCAGCATTACCGCGACCGCCTCTAGACCCAGCTCCCCGTCTTTTTTTACGGTGGCCTCCTCCATGAGTGGTACTTCCTCGGTACTTGTTCACTTTTTTTGTTTTGCGTGTAACCATTTTATTTTTACCTTAAATAGTATTAGATCATTCTTAATAAAAGATCATTAATTTTTTCTCCCCGATTTCCGAGAGCACCGCCTTTACTGAAAGGTATTTTAATTCCTTTTCTTCCAAATCCTTTTCGAGGTGGATTTAATCTGAAGTAAGGTTTGTATTTTTTCCCGTCAAATTCTAATGATTTATAGGAATATTTTTCTTTTGAATCTGTAGTTCTTGCCTTGAATTCTTCTCCCCTCTTAGCTACTAATTCAGCAAAGGTTTCTTTACTGATTGGGCCCCAAGTAACATAATCCTTTATTTTATGAAGCATACCGTTATTGGTAGGAGTATTTGTAATAACTACACAATAATTTTTTCGATTTAATCTAAGCATTTGACAAGTATCCTTGATTGGTTTCCAAACATCAACAAATCCTCTAACAAGAACTACCGCAATCTGTTCACTAGGCGCAGGATTAGCTGCGGATTTAATAGCTTCTTTCTTTGCAGCTTTTTTCTTAACTGAGTCTTTATTGCCTTTTTTTGTTTTTTCTGCCATTATCTTTTCCTTATGCTTCTGAATTTAAAGATTTATTTAAAGATTTATTTGAAACTCTTCCTTCAACAATACCAAGTTTATCAATATCTTCTGCTTTAATCTTAACTTCTGAAAGTTTACGAAGAGCATTCATCAAAGCTGTGATCATGTTTAATTTAGTTTTAGTTTGTCCTTCAGTTTTACTCCAAATATCTTTAATTCCTGCAAGAGCAAGAATTTTTGCACATTCTCTCTCAACACAAAGACCTTTACCCGGAGGAGCTGGCATCAAGGTGATTCTTACTGAACCGCATCTTCCTTGAACTGCAAATGGAATTGAATTTTGTTCTCTTGAATCTGTCTCCCAACTTCCACAACCACGACGGATCCTTATTAAATTTAATCTAGCTTTTCTTTTCGCTTTGTCACGTGAAGGAACTGTTTCTTTACTTTTCCCGGTAGAAACTCCAACATACCCATCTCGATTACCGACAACAGCGCAGGTTGTGAATTGAATACGATTACCTTCTTTAGTTTTTTTCTGAGTTTGACGGAAAATTCTTCTTTGACCACCGCCAAATTTACCTTTAGCTTGACCGATTAATAATAAATCTTCTTCTAAACCAGGAAGCAAACTGTCAACTATTTCTGATTCTTGAATAGACAAACCGTTGTTGAAAATTTCATCAATAGAAGTTATTTTTCCTTCTTTGACTGCCTTACCAAGAATTGTTTTTGGTTTCCAAGAATCTAATGATGGAGCTTCAGCTGCATCTCTTCTTGGGTTCTGTTTCATTTTATCTGAATATTCTGACATTTTACTTACCTTACATTCCTTCTATTTTTTTCTTAACACTATTGAATAATTCAACAGCTCCTTTTGATGATAAATGTTCTCCCTGTAATCTTTCTGAAGTTGGGAAAATTTCTTCGCCATCTCCGTGAGGAACATTTAACCCACTGTCTAATACTCCTTTAAGGAAAGCATAAACTTTTCCTTTATGAATTGCCTTTTTAAATCCTGTGTCAAATACAACTTCTTTTTGCCCTTTAGCTAAAGCTTTCTTTCCAAGCATAAATCCAGTCAGGTATGCTGCTGGAATATTTTTACAGGAACTTTTCCATCCCATTTTTTGTAATGATAATGAGTTTACTCCAACTACAATGATATCGCCAGCTGTTTTAAATTGAACTACTTGTCCGATAACCTGTGTATTCGTGAAACGAGCAACAAGGCGAGGTTTCTTTGATAATAACAAAGATAATCTTTTCTTGTAATCAGTTCTTCCGTCTCTCCTTCTTCTGAAGGGTACTGGTTTTGGTCGTCCGTGTGTCATGGTATTTGTTTAATTTGTTTATTTTTTAATTTATTTCTTTTTAACCGGTTCATTCTTTTGTTCTTTTTGTTCGATTAAACTCTTCTCGGTAATGAATAATTTAATGTGACGTTTGTTTCTGAAAAATCCGCCGCCACTTTTTGAATAAAGTACCCGGTAATTTCTTGGTGAAACAATACCTTTTTCTTTTAATTCTTTTAGGAAAGATCGTTGAGTTCTTATCTTTGCCATCCATCTTTCTTTTCTTGGAGTTGTAGCAAATTTCTTTCCTTTTTTACTTCCTGCTCCTTGCTGTCTACCTTTTCTCTTCTGAGCAGCATTTTTTCTTGCTCTTGCTTTGGAATGTTCATTCTTTCCTTTAAGAGTGATTTTTTTTACTGCAATAAGACCACGAATATCTGAACGGGTGATTGCTTTCTTGATTTCATCTAGAGCACCTTCTGCAAATTTAACTTTCTTAGGAGAGGTCTTCATGACCTTCGCTGCCAATTGTTTTTTTGCTTTCATTTGATGTCTTTACCTTGTGATTTTTGATTGGGATTTAATAGTTTATTGTTTTTGTTTGATTGTTTTTTCTGCCATCTCTTTCTGTTTTTCAGATTCTTCTTTAGCTTTCATTTCTTTTTCTTCTTTACTAACATTTGCTTCACTTGCCTTAGCTTTTTCTTCTTCTTTCTTCTTCTCTTCAGCTTTTCTTTTTTTCTCTTCTGATTTTTTCTCTTTTTGTTGTTTATTTATTTTTCTAGCTGAAACTTTCTCTGCAAAATCTTTAGCTGCTTTATCTAAATATTGAGCTACATCTTTTACATTAAGGACAGTTAAATTTCTCTTCTGAGCGGCAGTAAGCAATTCTAATTTCTTTTTAAGACCGACGGTCTTACCGATTATTACTCCGTGAGTTTCTGGTAAAAGTGATTCTAATTTTTTAACTGTGGATACAACAACTTTCTCCAATCCAGAGCGATCAAGACCCCTTACAGCTCTAGGGGAACCAAACCCAGGAGTAGGCATTACTGTTCTTCCTCGATCTTTTTGACGAATAGCGGAATGTTTACCACGAGGTAATCTCCATCTTTCCTTAATACTAGCGGAAAATTTTGATTCTCTTTCTACAAAGTGAGGCTTTACCTTCTTTGCTTTCCGGCGTACGTCAAGTAATTGTTGTTTATTCATTTTTATGCAATATCCTTCCCTGCTTTTTGAGTGATGTAACACCCGTCTTGAAAAATTCTGCGATCTTTATTTGTGATTCTAGTTAACGATTCTATTTTTGCTGCATTCTGGCCAGCAATTTCTTTGTTAGGGCTACTAACGGTGATCTCGCTACCATCAATTTTAACTTCTGAACCTGGTAACAATAAAACTTTACGAGGAACTGCTTCCCCGAGGAAATTTTTGATTGTCAATTCTTCGCCAGATATAGTCACGCTCATTGGAAAATGGCCGGAACATATCTTAACTTTGTAAATGTGAGGTTCTTGAACTCCTTTAACCATATTTTTGATATGTGATTCAAAAGAGTAAATTACTTTCTGTTCTCTTTTTGTTGCAGCTGCAGAAAATAAAATAATTTTTTCTGGGCTTACAGAGACTGTAATTCTTGGATGTCTAAATAATCTTTCAACACTACCTTTTAGACCTTTAACTGACAATGTATCTGTAACTTCAGCAGTTACCCCATTTGTAAGTTCAATTTCCAAAGTAATATCTTCTTTCATTAAGTTTGAACTAATAACAATAAGCTAGTAGTCTTCCCCCGGTTTGTTTTTCTTTTGCTTGGAAGTGAGTAACTATTCCTACTGGCGTAGTTACAACCAACAATCCGAAATCTTTTGCAGGTAAGTATCTTTTTTCCCATTTCTCAAATCCAGTACATTTTGTTGAAAATCTCGGTTTAATAACTCCGCATTTGTTTAAGTTTCCTAAAAGTTGTACTGTTAGGACTCCGCCTTTTCCATCATTGATTTCTTCATATGAACCAATATAACTATGTTCCTTCATGAGAGTAAGTACGGACTTAATCATGGCTGACGCTGGTTTAATCAATACTTCTTTCTTTCCTACTTTTTCCGCGTTCAGCATCTTTGACAATGCCGCTGCTAATGGGTCATTTAACATTGTTATTCACCGTATTTAACTGTATTTTTTAAATCCTAATTTTGTTGCAACTTCCCTAAAACTTTGACGACAGATATTTAATCCATATTTTCGGATTATTCCGCCTCTTCTGCCGGTAATTTGACAACGGATTTTATTTTTTCCACATGATCTTTCTTTAGGGGAGTTATGTTTAATGTATTTTGCTTTCTTTACTGGTTTCGCATCCAATTGCGTAAACATTTTTTTCCAGTCGCTTGCTGTCATTATTAGTAAACCTCCACACCAAATTTTTCTTGAATAAATGTGATTGCTTGTTCTTTAGTAACTTGATGATTTTTTCCAATGTTCATAGAGCGAATTCTTCTTCTCTTAACTCTGTAACCAGGACGTTCTAAAGTTATCGCTACTTCTAATCCCAATATTTTCAAATCTGGATCGTATTCCAAACCACCAATATCAATGTACTCGGGGATACCGAAAGACATGTTACCTCTTTCGTCAAAACTCTTACTAGGTATTCTTTTTTCTTTAGCGACAAAAAGACGTTTTAGTAATTCATCGGTATTTTTACGGATTGTTGCTTTAGCTCCGATAGCTAAACCAGGACGTAAGCCCCAACCAGGAATCCTTTTATCGGTAATAGTTTTAACTGGTTTAATTGGAGATAGCTTTTGAAGTAATTTAACTCCTTTAGTTAGGAGATCTTCATTTTTTCCCGCTCCAATGTTTAACGTAACTTTAGCAACGCGGATTTCCGTCATTTTATTTGTTTGAGTCATGGTATATTTGTTGTGATTTATTTTATTGTAAGGTAACTACTGGTTTTTGTTTGCCGACCACAAAAAGATATCTTTTAGCGGTTTCAACATCTTGATTATCAACTTCAAGAGTAGCTTCATTCCCGATTAGGGATTTTAATTTGCCTGATTGTCCACTTTTCTTTCCATTAGTAAGGATAACAGCTACCCCTGCCACTGGAGAGATTACTTCTTTAATCTCAAGTGAAGGTAAAGTAACGATTATTGTCTCGCCAACTTTAATTGGTTTGTCAGTAATGATATTTTTACCATCATGTAAATTCAATTGGATTTTTCCTTTAGGAAGTAATTTTTTACCAACCACTTTGCATGGTTTTGTTGCACTTTCATTCTCGGGGATATCTATAGTAGTTAATCTACCTTTTTTATCCAAGGAAACTCTCCATTGTTTTTTGATTGTTGGAATTGAAATGGTGTCAAATAATCCTACGATTAAACGATGATCTTTTCTTCTTTTTCCGTCTACTAATACTTCTTGGTTATTCAATAATTTTTTTACTTCAGACATGGTTGAGGCCAAAGCAAGAGAGTCTCGAATGATAATTCCCAATGATATCCCATTATCTAAAGAGTGAGCACCTGGTTTAGGTCTAGTAATGAATGTTCTACTTTTCCTATCAATAACCCATGATCGTGGTGCTGCTATTCTTTTAAGATGATTTTTCATTTGGAATTACCTTCATTTTTATTTGGAGTTGTTTTTTGAATTTTTTTTGAATCCACTTTTGATACCGGTTGTTTTTTGTTTCCTTCCAATTTAGCTTTCCGTTTTTTGTCTGCCAATTGAAGTTCAATAATCATTACATTTGATGGTCGTAATCCGAACATTACTTTTGAACCATTTTTCTTAGCGTAGTCCACACCAGTAACAAACATTTTTCCATCTTTTAAGTCAACACGTTCAACTTTTCCTTCCTTGTTCTTAAATTGACCACGAAGCACTTTTACTTTGTCTCCAACTTTAAGTTGGGTGTTTCTCGTACCATATTTTGTTCTCAATTCTGGTGAGAGGTGAGAGTGTACAAATTTTTGACGGAGATGTAAAGGAGCATTAAACACATACTTTCGTTGCTTTCTTGGTTGCGTGCTACTTTTCCATGCCGTTGAAAATGCTGATTTTACCATTTTTTTTGTGATTTTGATATGTTAAATATTAAACGATCATACTCGCTACTTTTGCTACTGCTGGCCATCTTTCCGCAACTTCTTTTGCAATTGGCCCTTTGAAGATTGTACCTTTTGGATTTCCTTTCATATCTTTTAATACAACTGCAGCATTATCCTCAAATACAACTCTTGTTCCGTCTGGACGCCGGTATGGTCTCTTTTGACGAACAATTATTGCGGGAACTACTGTTTTTCTCATTTCTAATTTTCCTTTTTTAACTGAAGCTAGTATTAAATCGCCTACTCCTGCAGCCGGCATTCTTCCACGAACAGTTTTATGTCCTTTTACTGAAATTACCTTCAACATTTTTGCTCCAGAGTTATCACAAGTTGAAACATAAGCCTGAGATGGCAATCCTTTTGTTATTCTACCTTTAACTGCTTTCATTTTATTCAGTATCCGCTGGAATATCGTCCTTAGTTTCTTTATTCCTTTTTACACTAGTTTTTTTAGTCGATTTTTTAGTTGACTTATCGGATTGTTCATCTATTAATGAACCTTCTCCGCCAACCACGCCTAAGATAACATGATTTTTTGTTTTACTTAACGGTCTTGTTCTTGCAACAATAACTTTCTGTCCAACTTGAGCATTAACGCTTGTCGGATTATGTACGCGTAAAGTAAATCTTTTTACTTCATAACGTTCATATTTTGGAACAAATCTGGATCTTTTCCATTCAATTGTTGCTGAACGATTAGTATCTTTTTTGATGATAGTTCCAACTATTGTTTCCTTTTTAACGACTAATTCGCCGTAAAAAGGGCAGTTCTTATCATACTGTTCTGGTTTTTGTGGGGCTTTTATCCCCAACACTTCTTGTGCCATTTTTTTCATCCTTTAATTCTTTCTTCGGGCCTTTTGAGGATGGTTTTTCCATCAACAATCAGTCCGATTTTTTTTATTTTAAACGTGATTGTGTTCTTGAGCAATTTTCGTTCTTTATCATCCGTACATTGAATGGTAATCGTAGATTTCGTTTCATCAACGATCTTTCCTTTCAACCCTTGGTCCACGGAATTTGTTGCCGTAACCACTTCAATTTCTTCCCCAATTAATTCTTGAGGAAACGATGGTTTTTTGCTCATGTTTTGTACTCCACCAGGAATCATTCCTGATGATTTTCACCCTTTATTTAATCTCAATTGTTTCCGGAGGGAAACCAAGTTCGACCATTGCGGCTTTAACTCGTTTTTTGTGATCTCCTTGTAACTCTACATGCCCATCCTTAGATGTGCCGCCACAAGCAAATTTGGATTTTAATTTTTTGGCAATTTCGTTAACGTTAACTTCTTTTTTGAATCCGCTAACGATGGTATATTTTTTACCAAATTTCCTTTTTTCAATCTTGATCGTGATCTTTTGCTGTTCACGAGCAATTGTTTCACAGACGCATAGGTCCTGTGGTAACCCACATTGGTTACAAACACCTACCATTGACGACCACCGTCAAGATAAATGCTAAACTGTATGATATTCATAACATCCATCATTGTTTTGCTGTTTGTGCCTCTTTTTCCTGAACTAAGGTTAATACGCGAGCAATATTCTTTTTTGTTTGTTTTAATTTTCCGGGATTTGCTGCACTGCCTCCCGTCGAAACTTGCACATTAAGTTTTAATAGCTCCTTTTTAAATTCTTCTAGGCGCTTTTGCAACTCGTTACTTTCCAAAGCCCTTAAATCTTTAGTTACTTTCATTATTGTATGTCCTCTTGAGTTTCTTCAGTAGGTTTAGATTGTTCTTCGGATGTTGAAACTTCTTCCTTTAAATTTTCTTCAGATTTATCTGATTCAGGAATGATTTCTTCAACAACATCTTCTGATTTTTCTTCAACTACTTTTTCAACAATCTGTTCAGCTGATGGTTCAGCAGTTTTTTTGGTTGTTTTTTTCTTTGTAGCTCTCTTCTTGGTTGTTTTTCCAGTTTCTTTTTTCCCTTCAGATTTCTCTGTAGATTTCTCAGGAGTGATTTCTTCTATTACCTGAATTGGTTCTTGCAGGATTTCAATATGATCTGGGAGTACAAGATTTGGAGGCATGATTAATACTTTAATTCCGATTGATCCGCTTTTTAAATGAGCAGTTTTATGAGCTTTCAATACTCCTGAAACAGCAATATCCCCACATTTTTTTAAATATCCTTGATAAAAGCGCCAACTTCTTGCTCTTGCACTAGGAATTTTTCCGGAAAGGATTAATTCTACACCAATAGCGCCAGCGCTCATTACGTTGGTTAATGCTTTGTAACCAATACCTTTGAATCTAGCTGAACCAAATCTTTCTAATGAACCAGATATTTTCTCTGCAACTACATTAGCGTCAAGGAAAACGTTCTTAACTTCAACGATTTCAATCTGAGGATTTTCAAGTTTGAATTTTTCTTTAAGTACTTTTGTTAATTGTTTGATATTTGACCCTTTGGATCCAACAATTAAACTTGGACGACTAGCATGAACAATAATTTTTTCACCGAGAGGAATTTTTTTAAGACGGATTTCTGAAATACCTGCACCATGAAGGATACTTTCTACATATTCTTTGATGTAATACTCTTTCGTTTTCTGTGTGATGAATTGTCGTTCAATCATTTACTTTCACCTGTTACAGGATTTCCTCTCAAGGTTCCCTTTTTTTTTAATTCTTCATATAAACGAGTTGCCTCGTTGTTATCCGCATCAGATCCTCTCTCTGATTTTTTAGTTCCTACCGTAGCTTCTTTTTTCGGAGCTACTTTGACATTTTGTTTCATTGCTTTTTCAAGTAAAATGTCTGCTGATTGTGATTCTTGTTTTACTACAGGTTCTTCAACAACTTTTGACGGTTTAACTTTTGGAGTTGTTGATTCAACTTTAGTTTCAGTTTTAATTTCAGTTTTAATTTCTTTAGGAGTTGTTTTTGGTTCAATTTTTTCTCCTTTTTCTGCTTTAACAGCTTTAGCTCTTGCGGTTCTTTCCTCAACCATGATTTCAATATGGGCTCTTTTTGAACCTCTACGGAAACGTCCACCTTGGAAAGGAATTGATGCTTTGTTAGCAAGTAGTTTAGTGATTGTTAGATTGGTTGTGCTTAATCCTTTATTTTGAGCATTGGCTTCAACTGATTTGATTAATTTTAAAAATTCTTTAGCTGCTTTCTGAGGGTAACGACCCGAAGACATACCTGCTTTATGACCAACATCTCTAATTGCTCTTTTGAATGGTACGGCTTTACGAAGAGCGATAACATCTTCTAAAAATTTCTTTGCGAAGGCAGTTTTCTTGTAACGCAAGTGTCGACTGATCTCAAAGCTCTGTTTTGAAGAGATTGGAACATTCAATGCTTTCGCTACTGCACTTTGTTCATTGATGCTATTTTGTGTCGTTTTCATTTTTAGTTTTATCGTGCTGAAACAGCTTTACTTGATCTTGTTGCCCCAACTCCGGCTGAACTGTGAGTAACCATTTTTCTAGTATGGGAAAATTCTCCCAAACAGTGACCGATCATTTCTAAAGTGATTGTGATAGGGTAAAAATCTTTACCATTGTATATTCTTAAATTCTTTCCAATCATACTTGGAACAATAACCATATTTCGGCAATGAGTTTTGATATTATTTTCGCCAGCTTCGATTCGTTCCATCAAAGCTTTTTGAGCTTCTGATAGTCCGCGTTTCAAAGACCTTCTTTGACGTGCGTTAACAAGTTCTATGAATTCTTTTAGATCCATACTTTTAACTTGTTCTTCCGTTAGTCCTTGCCACAATAATTCTTTTGCCATTTTTTTCCCTTAGTTTATTTTTTTCTACCTGTCCTTCTTGGAGCAATCTTACCAACTTTACGTCCAGGAGGAGCACTTCTTGGAGATTGGGTAGGTCGTCCTTTAATATGTGAACATTTTCCACCAAATGGATGGTCTACTGCGTTCATTGATATACCGCATACTTTTGGATATAGTTTATTACGAGCACGCATTTTCTTAAACCGAGTACCTGCTTTAAGGAATGGTTTTTCTGGTCTTCCTGCACCCGCAAGAATTCCAATTGCTGCCTGACATTCAGGTAATAACATTTTTTCTTTCTTTGATGGTAAAAGAACTTTTACTGAGTTCTCTGTTTTTGCAACAACTTTTGCAAAAGCTCCGGAAGTTCTAACTAATTTTCCGCCATCTCCCGGTCTTAATTCGATATTATGAATCAATGTACCCTCAGGAATGTCACGAAGGCATAATACGTTTCCGCCTTTTAGTTCTGCTCCTGCTCCAATTACGATGGAATCTCCTACTTTTATTCCGTGTGGTGCAAAAGTTATTCGTTGATCTCCAGTAGTGGAATATTTCACTTCCATTAATGGTGCACTATGTCCAGCACAATGAACAATATCCATAACTCTTCCTTCGGTTTGCACAGGGTAATGTTTTACTTTTCCTTTGAAGCGGAAGCTAGGAGAACGATAAGTGTTTGTTCCGCGTCCTCGCCTTTGTTGAATTAATCTCTTACCCATTTTATGAACCTATATTAATCCCAAGTCCGCACTCACATCGGAAGCTAAATTTTCCGGAGAGAGTTTAACGAAAGCTCGTTTTTGTCCTTGGAATGAATTTTGAATATTAACTTTTACAACTTTTACATTAAATAATTGTTCAACAGCCTGTTTAACATCTCGTTTAGTTGATCTAGTATGAACTACAAATACCAATTTGTTATCAAATTCTATCTGTCTGATACTCTTTTCAGTAGATAGCGGATACTTGATAATCTCATAAGGATCAAAAGATGACTTTTTGACAGAATCGTCATTAGTTTGTTCTTTCTGTTCCTTCTTGTTGGTTTTTGCTGCCATTTTTAATTTTGATTATTACATGAATAAATTCTTTTCTGCCACTAGATCTACAGCTTTCTCTGTCCATAACGCTACTCTTCCTGGTTTTGTACCTGGCGCGAGAAGATCTGCATTAAGTGCGGAAACAACTGCTATATCTACCCCAGGAATGTTCTGAGCAGATTTTACTAAAGGACAAATATCGCTAACTACAAAAAGAACACTTCGTTTTTTCTTATATCGTCGTCCTCTCATAGTTCCTTTTCCTGCTCTAACTTTTTTCTGTGAAGATCTTTCCATCTCATCATCGAAACCCAGTGTTTCCAATGCTTTTTGAACTTCGGATGTTTTTTCAATGTTTTCGAATGATGTAGAAATTATAAATGGATACTCTGCAGGGATTAAATGTCCCCTTTCTGCAACAACTTCCTTATTTAGAGAAGCAGCTATTGCTGAACGGATTGCTTTTTGATTTTCTTTCTTATTAATTTTAAGTGCGAATATTTTTTCTGCTTTTGGTTGATGCGCCCTTCTACCGCCCCTTGTTTGTGCAGAAAATGCCCCTACCCAAGAGAATCTTGTTCCTCTTCTGGAAAGAATTTTACGATTTACCCGAGAGATACCAAAACCATAACTGCCCCGGTATTTTCTACGTCGTTTACTTAATTTTGAAGAATGTCTGAATCCTGCTTCGGGTGATGCTCCATATATTTGACGAGCAAGACTTTGTACAGCATGAACTGCCCTTTTAATTAAGTCTGGGCGATAGCTTTCGCTAAATTGGGCAGGCATAGATTTTTCCCCTGCGTTCTTTTTTTGTGTGTCGTATATTGGAAGTTTCATTTTAGTTTTTTTATTTCACGATTAGTTTAATATCAAATGGATTTTTTACAGTTTTAACTGGTGATCTAGTAGCCTTAGTAAGAACTATTTCTCTTTTCTTTGGTCCAACCAAAGAACCAGCTACCAATAAAAATTGATTTTTAACATTACCATATTTAGTAATTCCGCTTTTTTGGTTTACTTCTTCACCACTTGCCCCAACATGAAGAATTCTCTTATTATATTCTGTTCGAAGATGGTAACCCATTTTTCCGGGTTGAGCAACGGTGAATTCCACTCTTTTAGGAGTCCATGAACCAAGGTTTCCAATACCCCGTTTAGTTTTCTCTGCTTTATGTTGTCTAATTGGAACCCCATAACGTTTAACTGTTCCTTGGAATCCTTTCCCGATCGTAATTCCGTGAACATCAACCATAGCGTCGTGATCGAATACGTCTTTGATAGTGATTTCTTTTCCCAATACTTCTTTAGCATAAGCAAGTTTTTCTTCTTTAGAACCCCCGATAGCTAATTCAAGTAACTTTGGTTTTTTTGCACCAATAGAAGTACGTTTTGGATTAGTATGAACGAGAAGTCTTAAATCTTCGAAATCAGTGATTTCATCGAATTTTTTGACAGGTTTTTTAGGAACCGGAATTCTTTTGTTTAATTCTTTAGCCTGTTTTTCGGCCATAATAGAAGTGATTTTTCGTAAACCTGAATATGAACTAACTTTATAGAAGGAAACTCCGGCAACGGTCATTGGTGGACATTCCACAATTGTAACCGGAAGAGCAATCTCTTCACCTTTGGTGATGGATTTTACCCGATTGTCTTTGGCCATAACGTGAGTCATCCCAGCCTTGAACCCAATAAAACCTAATGGTTTAGCCTTGTTTTCTGGAGACCATGAACGGATTCTTGCAATAAGATATTTAGCCCTACTTCTAGGCCAGAACTGTAAGCTTCCTCTTCGTGGATGACGAATGTTTCCCATGTTATATAGTTAGGTCTTATCGACCATCATCTTTTTATTACAACAGCCTATTTGGGACGCCCATCAAGAACCAATTTCTTGGTGATGGTTGCCTTATCAGACCAATAAACCATGCCCATTTACCAGATCTCGTCGGGTAGTGTGAACATGATTTCAGTTGTTTTACCCTTGAGGATTAGGGTTATTTATAAAGGTTTCTATAGAAGTTTTCTTAGTTTAATTGTTAGTTTGATGGAGGATTGAACTACCGGAAACCTGAGATGGTTTCTAGGCCAGCAGCTACGCTGCCAGTACTCCACGAAGGCAGATATTACTATAGATGCCGTAATCAACTGCGCCGAAGCTAATGTTGTACAACCAGGACGCCCGCCCAATTGCTCCTCGAGAAGCATATTCTCTTACATAATCTAAATTCAAAACGAAAGTTCTTGTTGTAGACCACTGTTTAGCTAACATAGACATGACCTCATAAAATTTATCCTTTCCATAAACGCGGCGAATTAATCTTCTCTGATCATCATTAAGAGAATCTAGTTCAGGATTTTCAGTAGATAATTCTAAATAAGGATTCGCCTCTGAGTTTCTATTCAGAGACAATTTAGATAAATCAAAAACTTCCGTTTCAGGATCGGCGAGAGCGGACTCTAAATCTTCCTCTGGCAAACGATAATTTCTTGTTTCTCTAAATTGCTTATATGCTTCGTCAGGATTTTTTAACAAAGGATTGCTTCTTTCTCTCGTCAGAGCAAAATAAGGTTTGCGGTCACGCATGAAATAAATTGCTCCATCGGCAGTATCAAACCCCATCTCTCTCAGTTCATGAAGAACCAACCGATCCTCCCATAATTTATCAACGTGTCTTCTTGTGCCAGGAACTAACTTGGAAAATGCTCGATAATCTCCTTGAATAGTCTCAATAAATCGAATGAAAGGGTTCCATTTAACCAATTCAGTTCTCTGTTTATCATTACCATTAAAATCAACATCGTGAGGAAGACCATGATACCAATCAAGAACACGTGAAACGCCTTTTTTTTTCAGATCTTCTTCTACATCATTCCGGGCTTGTTCTCTAGCTTTCATTAAAGCAGAATAATTATTCCCTTCAAGATGACTTGGTGAGAAAAATAAACGATGTTCTATGTTAATCAGAGCTCTTAAAGGGCCTTGAAGATGGTCAGAATACACAAGCCACGAATCCCAATCGTTAGGATTCTTTTTCAAGTCCCGAACAATATTATCAGTCATTTTATACTAAAGTGCCAAAGCTTTCGAACTTATTTTTGGCACTTTATATATATAAAATGCGTTAATATATTCGAAATCTAACGCATTTTAGTATAAACAGTAAACCAGAAAACCACCCAAAACATCTAATTATTAACCTTATTTAAAAAACTTAGTGAAACATTTCATTTCTCTGCAACACGATTAACAGTAGATTCTAAACCAGTATGAACCTTGCGCACATCTCCTTCGTGGCCAGATCCATGAAAATTTGCTTCAAACCAATTTTCTTCTCCACATCCGGAACAATCTTGAGATTTGTAATGCTTGCCCCAACTCCAGATAGATTTCCAACTTTCTTCATCAAGTGAATGAGAACAATATGTGCATTGAAAATCCTTTAAATGCGAAGGTAAATTATTCATCAATTGCTCAAAAATCTAAGGAAAGTTTAAATACGTTACGCTTCTGGAATTCAGACAATGAAATATCTTTTCACAAATGTCATTGGACGATTCATCATTGATGATAACGGCAGTATCACTAAAGATAGTGCCCCACAGAAAACTCAATTGAAGGAATTGCCAACAGAAAAAATCAATCTGGCACTTGAAGCATTTAAAGATAAAAAGTATTTCGCTTCTTTTTCTGAAAAGAATAAAGAGATTACTAAGAAAGCCATTAAAGATTCAGTTAATGAAGACAACTTAATCACTCAAACCATCAGCAATATTACAGAACTAGACCGAGCAGGTAATCTTTTAGTTAAAAGATTAAGAGAATGGTACGGGTTATATTTCCCAGAATTGTCAGAAAGAATTCAATCTCACGAATCATTCGTTGAAGTGATTTTAGCTAAATCAAAAACAGAACTGACAAAAGAGTTTTCTGTAGAAAATTTAATGGGTGCTGATTTAAGTAAAGCCGATGTTGATGAGATGTTACTCTTAGCAACCCAAGTTAAAGCATTATATGAAGTAAGAAAACAGCATGAGATTTATTTAGAGGGAATAATGAAAAACTATTGTCCAAATATTCTTGAATTAGCTGGAGTGACTGTCGGAGCAAAATTACTTGAGTTAGGTAAAAGTTTGAAACATTTAGCAATGCTTCCAGCATCAACGATCCAATTATTAGGGGCTGAGAAAGCTCTTTTCAGACATTTGAAAACTGGGAGTAGAAGTCCAAAATATGGCGTTGTTTTCCAACACCAATTAATTCAAAATGCACCAAAAAAGATTCGAGGGAAAGCTGCAAGAATGCTTGCTGACAAATTATCTTTATGTGCAAGGTTGGATTATTTCAAAGGAGAATTTAAAGCACCAGAATATAGAAAAATATTAGAAGAGAAAATCAAATGAAAGAAATTGAAGTGAAAATTTTGGAAGTAGATACAGCTGAGATAGAAAGAAAATTGTTACAGCTAGGCGCAGAAAAAACTTTCTCAGGAAAAATTGAAGCTACCTTGTTTGATCATCCCGAATTAAAATTACGTGATAATGATAAAGTTCTCCGCGTGAGAACTGTTGGAGACAAAGTGGAATTATGTTTCAAAGGCAAGAAAGAAGGAAAACAATTCAAAATCAGAGAAGAAATTGAAGTGGAAACTAGCAATGTTTCTGACACATTACAAATTTTAAGATCTCTCGGATTCGTTGAAACATTTACAAATAATAAAGAAAGGATTTCTTACAAACTAGGAAATACCAAAATTGAATTTGATACCATCGCAGGTATACCGACCTTCCTTGAAATTGAAGGAGTTACCGAACAAGATGTGATGGATTGTGTAGACAAATTAGGATATAGCATGGACGAGACAACCATCATCTCTGCAAACGAATTAATGGAGCGTTATAAATCATGAGTTCAGAAATTAAATCACATAAAATCTTTGAAGTATACGAAGATAGAAAAAGATTATACACCCGTAACATGATTAGAGGTAAAGCTCCTTTCGCTGAGAGATTAGTTAAAGAAAAAGGAATTGAATACAGAGAATTCGATCCCAGAAGAAGTAAATTAGCTGCAACCATCATGAAAGGATGTACAAATGCGGGGATTAGAAAAGGGGATGTTATTCTTTATTTGGGAGTAAGCCACGGATATACTTCATCTTTTGTATCAGACATAGTTGGTGAAGAAGGATTGATTTTTGGAATTGATCCGGCTCCAAGAGTTATGCGTGATTTAATGTTCTTAGCTGAAGATAGAAAAAATATTGTTCCGATTTTAGCTAATGCTAATAAACCAGAAGAATATCTTAATAGAGTTTGTAAAGCAGATATTGTTTATCAAGATATTGCCCAGAAAAATCAATCCGAGATTTTTATCAAGAATTGTAATCTTTTCTTAAAAAGTGGTGGATATGGATTATTGGCTGTAAAGGCTAGAAGTATCGATGTTAAAAGAAAACCTAAAGATCTCTTTGTTGAAATTAGAAATCAGTTAGACAAACTTTTTACCGTAATTGATTACAAGATCCTAGACCCATTCGAGAAAGATCATTGCATGATCATCGTAAAGAAAAAGTGATCAATCAGTAACCCTTATAAGTCTCTTCAACTTTTCTTTCATCAGATGAAAAAAGAAATGCCGGTAGATATAATCAGAATTAAAGTTAAAGATCTTAAACCGTACAAGAAAACTTCTAAAGGCTGGGTAAAAATTAAGAAGGATTTTAAATCAATACAAGATGTTGTCAAACTTTACAAAGCTGAATCTAACCTTAATCTTTTGATTGACAATAAAAACCCACAATTTCTTAAAGGAGCCATATTAGGAAATAAAGAACTCGGTGAAAGAATTGTTCTTCTTCCAAACGGAGAAAAATTAGAAAAAGCCTTCTCACTTTTTTCTGAAGGTCTTACCTTACATGATCAAAAATCACACGATCATTGGGATGTGATTTACAAGAATAAGGGGGGAACATGGTCATATGTGTACACTCTTCAGAAAAGAAAAGAGCATCGGGATAATAAATATAGGAAAGTACATGAATTTGAGAAAAGATATCCCCAATTACTTGCTAAAGTAACTAAAAGTCTATCTGATAAAAATGATTCTATGGCTTTGCCAATGTACACTTTATTGAGGACATATATGCGTATCGGCAATGAGACTTATTTTAAAGCTCACAACCATCAAGGATTGACAACCCTCACAAAGAAAAATGTTTCCGTCAAAGGCAATAATGTCAGTTTTAATTTCATTGGTAAAGATGGCGTGCCGATTACAATCATTAAACGTTTTCCAGAAAGTTATGTTAAAAGATTAAAAGAATCTCTTAAAGAAAAACAGCCTTACCTTTTTTCAAAAAATGGTTCGTCATTACATGAGCACCATTTCAAAGAAGCTTTTGTGAGATATTGTGGAAAAGAGTTTTATCCACACATCGTAAGATCGCATCACGCAACAATTAAAGTTAAAGAATTTCTTTCCAAAAGAAAAAAAACTACTAAAAACGAAGTAGAAAATCTTTTCATGGGGATTGCTCACGATTTAGGACATAAAAAATTTAACAAAAAGAAAGGATTATGGGAAGAACATTATGCTGTTACCGTGAATAGTTATATCCAACCAGAGTTAGTAGAAAAAGTTCAAAGTCGAATAAAATAATAAGAATATTTAGAATAAAGAAATAAGCTTGTTAAACCGGCGATCAAATTCTTTGCTGTGTTTATCATATTCATGTATTGCTTCATCAAAGCGAAGTTTACCTTCTTCTAAAAGCATACGAATATCCTCTCTTTTCTTCATCTGTCCACCTCTTTCTTTGATTTAATTGAAGCATCGGTATTATTTAAATGTTCCGAAATAGATACCATTGTTCGAGTAAACTCTTTTTTAGCCTGTTTTAGAGAGGAATCCAAAGCTTCTTTATCAGAGCGTAAATTTATTACTTCATCTTCCAATAGTTTAATTCTAGAATTCATTAATTGTTTATGAACACTAAAGGTTGTGATTACAATCAAGGCAAAAATTGACACTACAAAAGCGAGTTGAGTCACGTTGTTGATAATATAAGTAAACCAAATAAGAACGGCTTGTTCGGCGGTATATATCACAATAAATAATATCTCAAACAAACTACGATTATAGAACGCAAAATTTCGAAGATTTTTCCAAAAATATTGTAGTTCATTAAATAGCGTACCATGCCATGAGATCATAAATACACACCAAAGAATCTTGTTTTTAATCACTTCCATGGAAAAGAATATATATCGAAGTTCACTATTAACCTAAATGAACATCTCAAAAGAAGCAGCTTATTTGTATCTTTATTCTAAGGAATTAGTATCAATAAACAAACAACTTGAAAAGTATAGTCATAAAGCTGAGAAACATAAACGGAAACATGAAACTGCTACGGAGAAAAATAAAGAGAAACATAGGAAAAAGCATGATGCTGCTTTGTCTAAGTTGAGAAGTCTAACTAAAAAGCATGATTTACTGATTAATAAGATTCATCATCATTTTCAGAATTTTCATCTAGGAATTAATAAACAACATAAATTGAAGTGAATTACTAATCTTCTTTTCTCTTTACCATCAATAACGAAGATTCATAGGGAATATTAATCGGTTCTTTTCGGGATTGCAACAATAGTTCTACTTCATTAAGTAAGTCATCTATTTTATCTGCGGTGAGACTGTTAACCCAGGATAATGATTTAACTAAGTTCAAATATCTCTCTGAGGTGAATTTCTCATTCCAAATATAATCCACTTTTTGATAGATTTCAAATAAGCCGGATCTTTCTATTCTATCTTCAATCGACTTCGTATCCTGTTGCGGGATATATTTTAGACAATTACCAATAAACAGTTGTTCTAATTCTTGTAGAAATTCAGATATTTCATAGATTTCAAAATTCCAAAACAAGGCTAAAGAGCCACCTTTTTTTAACAATCTATCAGCTACATTATAACTTTTATCTGGGTCAACCCAATGCCAAGCTTGAGCCGAGATAATAAGATCAAATGATTTATCGGGGAAACTATTTTCTTCAAAAGAACCAACCACATATTTAACTTCCGGAAAATCATAAGTCTTTTTTTCTGCTATTCTTAACAAATTTTCACTAATGTCTAAACCAGTAATATCATACCCTCTACCACCAAATAGAACTGTTGCTTTGCCTGAACCACAACCAACATCCAAGATTTCATCACCTTTTTTTATTTTAGACAAAGCTAAAACATCATTGATTAACACCGTAGGATAACTTGGACGAGAAGAATCATACAACTCGCTTACTTTACCAAAAGTGTTTTTTAAAGATCTATCTAATCCCATTTATTCACTCTTCATCCACATCTTTCACATGGATAATATTTACTGGACAAACATCTGAAGCTTCTTGATTTTCTTCAATGTCCTTCTCGTTTTCAATATCTAGGCGCCAATGATCGCCTTCTTCATGAGCTCCTTTCAATTGAGCCATACCTTCCGCATCCAACTCCCAAAATTTAGGAGAAACTGCGGCACATGCTCCACAGCTAATGCAATCTTTTTTGAGGTGAATTACTTTTTTTGGAGTCATTTTGTGAAAAGTATCACCGTCATTTATAATACTTTTTGAATTGTGTTCGTTTTGTAAAAGACCAAATCACAAAATTTGGAAGGAAGAAAATATTTCTGTGTTGAGTAATAGATATCTTTATAATTATCTGTCTTTTATTTTAGAATAATGACAAAGACCATTGAAAGTTTAGAAGAACGCTTAGGAAGATCGATAAGTCTTTTAGAACAGAACTACATTACTTGGAGAAATTCTGGAAGAGAACATCACATTTATGTTATCTGGAACGATATTTATGGTGACAGAAAACTCTGCGAAGAACTTCAAGAAATTTATAGGGCGTATCAAGAAATTCAAAAAGACCAGAAATCAGAAGATTCATCATCAGATTACCATATATAAACAAAAAGCTTATATACCGTTTTTCATTCATTTGTGATATGAAAAAGAGTTGGATGGTGTTTGCTTTACTTTTTACGATAGTATTTCTAATTACTTCCTGTTCCGGACAAGTTGCATCTGGAGAGAATGCTAGAGATACTGAAGCTATCTTAAAACAAGTTCAATCAGGCACCCAAGGAGTTACAATGACCTTCTTGCAGGATTTGCCACCTGCGGTTGTTTATGATCAAAACGAACTGTTATCAATCGTAGAAGTAAAAAATAAAGGAAATCATGATCTTGGAGCTCAAGATTGTTTTATTCAAATTACCGGTTTTGATCCAAATATTATCAGTCCTGTCTTTGGAGTAGCTAGATCTTGCGCTGAAAGCTTGGGAACTTTAGAAGGTAAATCCGTATTCAATACTGATGGTGGATTTAATCAATTAGAATTTTCTTCAACCAACATTATTCTTCCAGATGGAATATTAGAATATAATCCTAATCTTAACTTTGTAACTTGTTATAATTACGTTACAAGAGCTAATCCTCAAGTATGCATCGATACGGCATTACATCAAGTAACAGCTGAACAGAAAACTTGTGCAGTCAAAGATATTGGTATGAGCGGAGGACAAGGAGCACCAGTTTCAGTAAGTAAAGTAACTGTAGAAATGGCTGGTACGCAAGCTATCTTTGGAATAGATATCGTTAATAATGGAAATGGAAGAATTCTTCATCCCCAAACAGATATCCAATCATGTGCCCAAGCAACTCAGTTAACTCACCGAGATCTTGACAAAATTGAGTTTACAGTTTCCCTACCTGGTGCTGCGGTAAATTGTAATCCTACTTCCGGGATTGTTTCCTTGAATAATGGTGTAGGTAAAATTATTTGTAAAGCTGAGATGGGAATTTCTCCTGCTTTTGAAACCCCATTACAGATTATTCTGAATTATAATTACATCCAATCTATGCAAAAGAAGATTAAAATTATTAGCACCCCAAGGTAAACTTTAAATATCTTAAGAGATTTTGTGTTCTTAGAACGAAAAAGAGGCGTGACTATGAGATTTCAAAAACTAATAATAATTTCCTTGATGATAGGTGTATTTTTACTAACTGCGTGTTCTCCTAGAGCTGATAATTCAACTCAGAAAGGAGCTTTTATTGGAGGAACTCAAGGAGTTCTTGCAGAATTTGAAGCATTTGGGCCGGAAGAGAATGGATTATATACCATTTTCGAAACAGAATCTTTCCCAATAGAAATCAGATTGAGTAATAAAGGAGAATATGATTTACAACCAAATGATATTACTGTAACTTTAGAAGGTCTTTCTCAAAACGAATTTGGTGGGATCCCTGCTCTTTCCTTAAGCAATGATGGAATTGTTGATAAAGTTTCAGAATTAGCTCCAACTGGCGGAGAGGAAACCGTTTCATTTTCTCAAGATGTTGAATATACCGCTGATGTTATTGGTTTTATTGATAGAAAAATCTTTGCAAATTTAGATTACAAATATCAAACAACAGTTATCGTACCAGAAGTTTGCCTTAAACAAGATCTTACCGATACCAGAATATGTGATGTTGCTGAAGCAAAAAGTTTCTCAGTTTCTGGAGCTCCAGTAACCGTAACTAGTGTTGAAGAAGAAAGTGCAGGAAGAGGAATTGTAGCATTACGATTTAAAATTAAAAATGTTGGCGGCGGAAAAGTTACCATTCTTGGACAAGAATTTAGTGCAACTGCTGACCAATTAGGATTCTCTTTAGATGACCCTGCTTGGGAATGTAAAGCTGCTGGTAGAGTAAACGAAGCTAGACTTCGTGATGGCGAAACAGAAGTTGTTTGCCGTTTAACAGAAGCACTTTCAGACAAATTCCTTCAAGTAAAACAAGTTAAATTAGTTGTAGATTACACTTACCGAGATTTAATACAACAAACTTTAAGGATCCGAGAAAGTTCTTAATTAGAACGACATTTTATTTTTTTTTACTTTTTCTATATTTTTTATACTTTTTGACCAACTAAAACTACAAACGCCAGAAAACTTTCCAATTGCACATATTCATCTGAACCTTCCACCATTCTAAATTCAACCTCACCACATTTATCAACCAATTGAACTTTCCTTTGATCATCTAATGAAATATTCCAAATCTCTTTCTGGATTTGTTTAATGACATCTAAACCAGATAACCCATATTGTAACATAATATCAAGAAGTTTCTTTCTAGAACTCAAGAAATCACCTTTAGCGGCATAACTTAATACTTCATTAATCTCTTTTGGTTTGGCTACTGAAGCCATGGAATAAATATCTTCCGGAGTAAGAGAAATACCTTCCTTCTTTATAGCAAAACAACTTTGCATAACATTAGTTAATCTTCTACAATCTCCGCCACTTACTTCAAAAAGAGCATCTTTAACTTCTGGAGAATTTGATTGACTTAAATCACTGCCTTCCTTTTTTATTATTTCATTGATTACTTCATTAATTTCCTCTTTTGATAACGGTTTAAATCTAAATACAGCACATCTACTTTGGATAGGATCCAGAATTTTAGAAGAATAATTACAACTTAAAATAAATCGACAAGTTCGAGTATAATTCTCCATTGTCCTTCTCAAAGCTTGCTGGGCCTCTTTAGTAAGAGCATCACTTTCATCAAGGTAAATCAATTTGAATGGTACGTCGCCGATAGCTTTGGTTCTGGCAAAATCTTTTACTTTAACTCTGATAACATCAATGCCCCTCTCATCAGAAGCATTTAATTCAAGAACATTCGCTCGCCAATTTTCTCCAAATAATTCTTTAGCAATTACTAAAGCTAATGTGGTTTTACCAACTCCGGCTGGACCACTAAATAAAAGATGAGGCATATTTCCAGATTTTACGAACGCTTCAACTTTCTCAACGATATCTTTCTGTCCACGTACTTCCGAGAAAGAAGTTGGCCTGTACTTTTCGGTCCAAATTGATGAAGTCATAATAGTTCTTTTATGAGAGTATTTTATAAGCTTTATCACTCTAAATAATAGATGTTAATACTCTTAGGATACCCTTAGAATATCCATAACAAGATTGCTACTCCCCAATCTATCGCATCTTTCCAAGTTATACCAAAAAATAAGATGAGAAGAAAGACCATAAATAATGTTCCAACGGCAAGTTTAACAAATGAAAGAAAGAAATGACTGATTAAATAAGCAACAATAATAGCCAAGATGATTGTTGCAAACGTTACTAAAGCCATATAACCAGAAAGTAATTGGATTATTTAATAATTTCTAATATTCAGACTTCATCAAGAAAATATTTCTGGGGTGTTAATAGAAACTCGCTTTAACTAACCACCCGCCAAGGATAATCATCAAGATTAGTAATCCGTTTATTAATAATGATTTATCCTTGAAAAGTTTTATTGTTTTTCTGGTGAAATTAGGAGATCCTAATCTTACTATCCCTTTAGCGAGAGATAACCAACCAAAAATAGTCACAATCACCCGCCAATCTAAGGCCCACAAGTTATGTAGAATTAAGGTAATTAATCCTACAATCAACGACATGAAACCGGTTATTAACATAAAGGAATTATCTTTAGACATTATGAAAATATCTTTAAGAAGTTTCTTTCTAATAAGAAAAATTAATCCAAGAATTAATAAAAACAGTCCCCAAAATCTAGCCAATAATATTGAAATATCCGTTACCATTTTTAAACATTATACGGCATTTTTATCTTCCTTTTTGCCAAGAATATTCTTAATGAACTGAAGATTATGGTCATAGTAATTACTACATAAGTCACTTTAGCAATAAGATCTGCTTGAGGAACAGCAAGTTCGATTGCCAATTGAGCAATTGCAGCTGCGGCTAAGCCTCTCGCAAACATGCTGTTTACAATAATTCTTTCTTGAGGTTTAAAGTGTGAAGACAAGAGCATTGAAGAAACTCTTGTAACCATTAAAATTGCCGAGATTACAACCCCAATAATAAGAGCTTTCCAGTCAGATAAATCAATTAAAATTCCAATAAAAACGAAAAAGAATGTTTTAAGGAGGAAAGAAATTTTGTCATAAAAATCTTGTTCTGAAGGAGAGGTTACAGAAACTCCCAATTCTCCTTGCAATGCTTTCTTTTTATCATTAGCGGCGTGGGTGGTTATTCCTTTGATGATTGAAGATAACTGCTTTGAATTCTTTAACATTAATCCAAAGAATAAAGCAGCGATTGCTCCATTACCACTAAGAAATTCTGTTAAGACATAAATTAAGATTAAATAAGCTACAGTCATGATATAATTATGTTCCTTGAAAACATGATGAATTAAAATCATCCAAAAAATTCCGCCTAGAATTCCTACCAGACCAGCTACGGCAAAAAGTGAAACTATTTGATTAGCTATCCCTATAAATCCAAACTGTCCAGCATTAATAACTTTAATAACAGTTAATGAAAAAACAATACAAAATACATCCGTTAGAGCCGATTCTAGAGCTAAGAGAGAATAGAGATTTTCTTTAACTTTCATCTGTTGTAGAACAGGGATTACAAAAGCTGAAGAAACTCCACCCAATAAAAAGCCAGTCAATAAAGAGGTTAAGAAAGAACTTCCACTAAGAACCATTACACCTGTTATCACCGCGGCAGATATAATAAAATTAAACATCGTTAAAATAAAACTTGCAGAAAACTCTCTAATTAAAGATGATAAATTGATGTTAAATGCCCCGTCAAATAATAAGAATAAAAGAGTAAACGTGGTAAATATTGGAGCAACAGTCGATAAACTATCAAGAGTTACATAACCTAAAACATTTGGACCAAGAATGAATCCTATTACAATTAATAGAAGAATGTCTGGTAAACCAAATCTTTTGAAAATAAATTCAGCAAAGAAGCCGAAAAATAGTACCAAGCTTAATCCAAGAAGGATTAGAGTTACAACATCTGCCAAAACATATCACCATCTTCATAGATACTAAAATATTTAGTTACCTACAATTTACTTTAGAAAGAAAGATTAGTTTAAATATATTTCGTCAAGATGAGATTTGAAGAATTATGCAGCAACATTGAAAAAGTCTTCAACTTCTTCCATGTCACCTTGCAAATATTGATAATTTAATAAATGTTTAAAATGTTTTTGATAATTCATTCTTCTCCGTCCTCTGCTCCACTGCCACTTGGAATTGCGTTACGAGAGATTATAAGAATATCTCCTACTGCACGAACAAGTTGATGTGGAACAATAACTCCTTTAGCACTACCTAACACTCTGCTTAAGAATGATGCTTTTGTTGCTCTGATTTTCCAGCCAGAAACCTTATTTGAAGTAACGATACTGTCTTCAACATCACCAAAATAATCACCTGCATCTGTAAATACTTTTAAATCATACGTTTCCGAAACCTTCTTCATTTTTAGCATAGAGAATCACCTCACCCGAAAGATTCGAATTCGAGTAGGTTTAAATAGTTTTCTCTTTTGAAGAGATAACATGACGCTAGAAATCATTGGAACCTCCCATATTGCAGAACAGAGTATACGAGAGATTAAAAATGCTATTCTTACAAAAAAACCGGATATCGTAGCGGTAGAACTGGATACACAAAGAGTTGCTGCTTTGCTTAGCGGAGAACAAAACAGGATTACGTTTAGTAGCGCTTTCACTATCGGGATCAAAGGATATTTATTTGCAAAAATTGCCCAATTTGTACAGCAAAAGCTAGGAAAAACGGTAGGAGTAATGCCGGGAAGTGAAATGAAAGCAGCCATTGAATTAGCTAGGAAAGAAGAAATTCAAATTGCTCTTATTGATCAACCAATTGCTGTAACTCTTAAAAATTTTTCTAAAGAATTTACTTGGAGAGAACGGTTTAGATTTGTGGGAGAAATTCTGGGCGGAATCTTTATGCCTAGAAGACAAATCAAGAAATTGGGATTAGAATCTATTGATCTAAGTAAGGTTCCTACTGGCGAGATTGTTGAAAAGATGATGGATCAAATGAAAAGAAGATATCCATCAGTGTACAAAACTATTGTTGAGGATAGGAATAAGTTCATGGTAAGAAAGTTAGTCAGAATTATGAGAGAACATCCCGAGAAAAATATTCTAGCTATCGTTGGAGCCGGCCATAAGAAGGGTATGGAAGAATTGTTATTGAAAGTGGATGTTGTACGGTAGAAATAGATATATTAACCGAGGTTATTATAATTATACTAAAATGCGTTAGATTTCGAATATATTAACGCATTTTATATATATAAAGTGCCAAAAATAAGTTCGAAAGCTTTGGCACTTTAGTATAAAAGGAGGCGATAATATGAGCAAAGATGTTAAAGAAATATTTTTTGATGAAGTGTTACGAAGTTTTTTTTATAGAAAAACTAATGAACGATATGATGGAACTAGAGTAACAGTGATTAAATCAAAAACGACGCCAAATAGTTTTTCTTCGAGAATAGAAGCTGAAGATAGAGCTTTAGATTCATTACTTAGAGACCATGAAGAATTAAATGTTGATGCGTTTGAAATAGTTTCTTCAGGTGCACATGATTCTAGACAGGAATATGATTCTACCCCTTTTCAAGGATATGTCTCAGCAATATTCTACAGCCGCGAACAAAAATAAGTTCATGGTAAAAGAAGTAAGAGAGATCATATTCGATGAAACTAGAAATGGACTTATTTATAAAAACTCTAAAGAACCATATTCTGGAAATCGGATCTCAGGGATTATAACTAAAACCAGTCCAGAAGGATATTACTCCCAAACAGAAGCAAGAGATAATACATTAGAGTCACTTTTAGAAGAAAATGAAAATCTCGGTGCCGATGCATATGAGATAGTCCATTCTAATCCGATTGGCTCTTGGCAAGATTTTTGTGCTGTTTATGTAAGTCCAGATCAAAATATATATCGAGCACAAGTAGCAGTAATATTCTACGGCAAAAAAGATCAGGAAAAACCGTTAAGTTTAAATACCTGATAGTGCCCAAATAATTTGGCAGTAGTGGCAGGGAGCTTACGGTGTTTACACTGAGGAAAGTCCGCCCACCCAAGAAAAGGTCACTTCCAGAAGGAAGACGGAGAAATCCCGTGGCTCTGGTTTAGACACGACACGTCCTGCAGACATGGGAATGATGAGACATCCAGTAACAAAAGTTCATAACAAACTTTTGGAACAGAAAATCAGGATAAATAATATCATTGATTTTCTTGTAATGGCGAAGCGTGTTGAAAAGCACGCGAGTTAAGTCTTTGACGCCTCTGCAGGGACCGATGAAACGACGAATTCCCTGATCGGTGCAAGTCAGTATGACGCTTAGTAGAATGCTCCAACAGACTATCGACAAGCAACGCTTGTTTTGGGTCTGACAGAAGGCGGCTTATGTCACTCTGCCAACTTTTTAAAAAAATGTCAATAGCAATTCCTACTGAAAGAGAAATTCTAAAATGGTTTCTTCATACAGCTGTACATACTTACCATATTGAATATTATCTTCAACAATTCCAGATCGGTTCTGAAGATCCAGACAGACCACACGATATTGTCCATGATGGAAACAAGTTTGAATGGGAAGCAGTTAAAGGATTGGCCTTACAATTTAAGGAAAACGAAACAGAAGATTTCTCTGAAGAAATTAAAAGATCATTAGAATTCCATCGACAGCAATACCATCACCAAAAATGGAATCAGTATTATCCAAACGCTACTGAAGATGCAATGAGAGTAGGGGCTGTCGACACAGTATGTTCACTTCTTGAACCTAGAACTTATCAAGGTGGTTGCCATACTTTTGATCAAATTAGGAGACGTGCGAGTAAAAATCCTATCCATAAAATTGCCTGGATGAAACTTGCTGTCGTCGAGATGGAGCATATCACAAAACCAAACCTCGATGAGATTACTTCATTCTCAAAAATACCAAAAGAAGGTATTAGCGCAGAAACGCATGATACTATCCTCGACAGAGTTTATGAGGGGTTGAAAGTATTAGAAAAAGATTGGGGATATAAATTTAAAGTATAGTGCGCCTCTTTTTAGGAAATATAGGAAATCTATATAAATAACGACAAGAATCAGCTCCCATGGCAAAAGATAACCAAATCAGACTTCCTTCTGGACAAGGAGGATTAACCCGATTTTCTGACGAATTCAAATCACGAATAGAACTCTCACCAAAAGCCGTAATGATTTTAGTGTTCGTAGTTCTGCTATTAGTACTTATTCTTCATCAAATCGGAGGAAGAATTTTCAATTAAATATGTTTCCTGGAATGAACCCTCGGAAAATGCAACAAGCTATGAAACAGCTTGGCATCCAACAGCAAGAAATCCATGCTCGAGAAGTAATCATAAGGATGGAAAATAAGGATATTGTTATCAGAAATCCATCCGTGACAAAAGTTAATATGATGGGGCAAGAAAATTTTCAAATTTCTGGAGAAATTCACGAGGAATCAAGATCAGTAATTCCTGAGATTTCAGAGGAAGATATTAAAACAGTGATGGAACAAACCGGCGCTACAAAAGATAAAGCGAAGGAAGCTATCGAGAAAGCAGATGGAGATCTTGCTGAAGCGATTATTAATTTATCGCAATCTGAATAATGCCCTCCCGTCACAAATTTCTAGAGAAAGCGGAAAAACACTACTTATCCGCAAACCACTTACTAAATACAACCTTGCCTGCAATAAAAGATCCTAAACTATTGCTAGGCGTTATCGAAAATATTTTTCTATGTCTTGAATCTTCCATTGATGCTCTTCTTTCTCATGAAAGCGAACTGTTATTGATAACTCCACCACCAAAAAATTTCGAGGGAAAATTAGCAGTTTTCCAGACTAGAACTGCTCCAAGAAATAAAATTGATTCTTCATTTGTGGATTTAGCTGTAACAATGAAAGAACTAGTTGACCTTCACAAAAAAACACCAATGGAATTCAGAAGAAATGATTCTTTTGTCCTAACTAGTAAAGATTATCGGTTAAAAACCTTAACCGTTCCGCTTATAACACAACATCTAGCGAAAACGAAAGAATTTTTGGAAAATACTAAACGAATTATTGAAAAGTATAGAAAGTATTAAATAGAAGTTTTCTATTCAAAGTTACTCACTCCTAAGGAGTATACCCAAAATAGGCATTATAACCTATTTTGTTATTTTTGAAATACCCATGGAAGAATATCTGCTTGAAGCAAAAGAAGAACTAAAACGGCTTGAACACATTATTTACGTTAGTTTAAAATATACTAGAACTGTCGACGTGATAATTAACGCTCTTAACAGGATGGTTGGTACTTTTGATTCAATCGTTGAAGCATTCATGAAAAAAGCAGAGATAGATGGGACAATTGAATCTATGCCTAGAAGTCCGGCTTTAAAAGCTAAAAAGTTGCGAGAGCTATATCCTGAAGATCCAATCTTACAAAAATACCTTACATTTTATGATTTTTTGAAGAAAGTTCTAAAGCATCCCTATCAAAAAAGACAAGAATATCGAAGACATGTGAATTTGATTGCTGATTTTGAAAATTCTACCGCGGAAATGAATATTGATAATCTTGTTAATTGCGAAAAGTTTGTACATCAATTTCTTAAATTTTCACAAGAAAGAATTCTTGGCAAAAAAGATGATGATGATTCCTAAGTTTATTGTTCAAATAGAACAAAAATATTAAATAGAGCTTTCACTTTGCATTCTAAAAATAGCTATTGTTTGGAGGGTTTATAGATGACTAAGTTTATCACGATTGTTTCTGGAAAAGGAGGCGTTGGTAAAACTACCACCACCTTAAATGTGGGCCAATCTCTTACTTCTCTTGGAAAAAAAGTTATTCTTCTAGATGCTAACTTAGTAACCCCCAATCTTGCAATTAATTTAGGGATGATGGATCCTAAAGGAACAATTAATAAATATCTTAGAAAGGAAAAAGGGATTACAGAGATTACGTATCTCCATGAAAGTGGAATTTCGGTGATTCCGGCATCGCCGGCTTATTCCGAATATCAAAAAACCAATTCACAGAAATTACCAAAGATTTTTGAAGATCTTGATGGCAGTGCCGATTTTGTTCTGGTAGACGCACCAAGTGGACTGGGATATGATGTGATTAATTTAATTAAACATAGTGATGAAGTTCTGATTGTTACCAACCCCACCATCAGTTCGGTAATGGATGCCTTGAAAACTATTCAAATTGCTAATGCTCATCAGATAGTTGTTGCGGGAGTTGTAATAAACATGAGTAATCGAGGCAAATTTGAAATGAAACCAGAAGAAATTGAAGAAACTCTCGGCCACACTGTTCTTGCTAATATTCGTAATGAACGTAAAATGAGAAAGGCATCTTATAAAACCATGCCTGTAACTTATATTTATCCGAAATCACGTCCAGCTAAACAATTTAACAATATCGCTAACCATTTAGCACTTAATTTTCCTACAAAATGAAACAGCAACATAAATCTAATTTATTAAAGAAAGGTTGGACTGTCCGAGAAATAAATAAAGCGGAATCGATTATAGAACAGAAGGGATGGTATGACGTTCATTTTTCAAAGATTGTTTTTTGGAGTGCATTAGTAGTAATTGTTTTTGCTAACGTGATTGTTTCATTAGTGATGATCCCATTTTTGATTGTTCTCAATTCTTGGGTTTTGTTTAGCATTACAGTACTGCTCGCCGGAATGATTGGTTTTCTTTACAATTTTTTGATTACAGATATAGGTCATCTGGAACACAAACATCATCTTATGGCAACGATTATTGTTCCCGCTGTAGCTCTAATTAATCTTTTTGTAGTTGTGATTACTTCAAATTCTCTTATCGAACAATTAGGTGCTGGAAAAAGTCAAAATAATCCTTGGTTGATTGCGATTGTTTTTGCTGTCGCTTTTACAATCCCAGCGTTAGGAGGATATTTGAGAAGAATAAAGGAAAGTAAGAAAGCTGCTTTGCATGATCATTATTAAATGAAAAAATAGTTTAGTTGATTTCTAAAAATAAACTAAATAGACTAAAAATTCTTAATTAATCATTCCAACAACTTCTCAATTATAGCTGCATAAGCTGGTCGAGCAATAAGTACACCGAAGGAGATACCAGCAATAGTTGTAAGAGCGAACCCTTTCAATAATCCTGCACCAGCCCAAAGTAACGGAAGCATTCCAAATACCGTTGTGAAATAAGCTCCCATAACAATAAACATGGCATTTTTTATTCTTTTCTTCCAATCAGAAACGGCTTCTCCGCGCATTGTTTCGTCGGTAATGACAATCAGATGATCGACTCCCGTACCGGCTACAATAATAATTCCAGCGATTGCTGCCAAGTCAAGATTCCAACCAACGAGAGAAGCAAATCCTAAAATTAAAATCATTTCTGAAATTAAGATAAGTACCATCGGTAAAACAATTTTGATTTTTCGGTAACGTAAGAAAACAACTACAACTACTGATGAGATTGCAAGTAACCCAACCAGCATTACATTATTTAAAAATTCTTTACCTAGAGTTGGAGAAATGGTATCTAATTTTACTACATCCAGTTTCACAGGTAAACTTCCAGTGATAATAACGGTCTGAAGTTTTTTCATTTCAAGTAAAGTATTAGTGATAGCTTCTTGCTGAGTTCTACCCACGCCTGAACCAGAGATTTGGATATTATTAGCTGCTCTTCCTTGAAGATCACAACTAATTCTTAGACGATCAACCTCGCTATCATCCAGAAATAGAACAATATCTTCACTTAAGTAACAAGATGTTCCATCTCTTTCTGTAGCTAAATTACGAGTGGCCTCAGCTTGACGTTCAGCTGCTTCCGGACTTAAAGTAATACTAAAGAAGAAACTACAAGCATAACCTTCACCAGTTTGAGAACAACCTTGAGATGGATTTATCCCGGAACATTCTGCGCTTCTACAAACATAAGTAATATCATCTTTACCTCCGGCCATTACTGTTTCACCGGAGATTTTTGCTTCAAACTTGCCTTGTTTAGCTAATAATTCTTTTACTTCTTGTTCCGTAACACCGGCAATTTCAATCACGATAAAATCTTTCCCAGAAAGATCTTTAGCTGGACGAACAACCACATCACTTAAACCATAAACATTAAGTCTTTCCTTTAAACTGCCAATTGTAATATCAAGATCTTCAGGAGTAATTGCAGTTTCTGGTTCTAGAAGAACACGAATACCTCCTTCCAAATCAAGACCCTTCCTTAAATTAGAAGTAGGAGCATCAGAAATTCTCAATCCAATGTTCTCGGTTGATTCCGGAGCTAAAAAAGTATAAACTTGTTTCGTTGTTTCCAAACGTACTGTTTGATTTTGTTTTAAATTACTTAACGCATTAAAATAATCTATTTCATTAGTTAATTTCTGCCCGTTGATTGAAAGAACTACTTCTTTAGATAACGGTTGAAGTTTAGCCGAAGGATTTTCGATACCGGCATTTGCTGCTGTTGAATTAGGTATAACGCTTCTAATTACAACCCCATCATTACCAAAGATTTGAGGATTTATCGCAACAAGAGAGAAAACTATAAACATCATCAACATGATAACTCTCCAATTTAGTAAAGCTTTTTTTAAGGTCATTTTCGATGCCCCTTTCTTTCAAGATATAAACGTAAGATTCCAACGTTTTGAATCCAGGTCATAATAAGATCGACTATTAAACCAATAAAAATAATTAACACAATTTGTTTTATAATATCACTTTGAACAAATAATAAAGCAACCAATACCGCAATCAAAGTTGTACCAGTCATCGTAAATCCAGTTTTCATTGCGCTATATACTCTCTCCATTACTGTAAGTTCAGTTCTTTTTAGAACTCTCGTACTTAAGAGAATGTCAGTGTCAACTGAATAACCAATCAACATCAAGAAAGCTGCAATCCCCGCTGTACTTAGTCTTTCTCCAGTAAGATTGAAAACGGCTAAAGTAACTACGATATCTGAAAAAGCTGCAAGAATCACAGCCATACTCGGAGCAATACTTCTAAAATAAATAAACACAACCAAGCCCATCAATAAAAATGCGATAAGAAGAGCCATTGCAGTTTGTTTGAAAAAACTTTCTCCCAAAGATGAACCTACAATTTCAATACTGAAATCATTTTTGGAAAGGCCAGTTTCTTTTTCCAGAATCTTAACGACTGAAGAAATCTCTTGTTCATCCTCAGCATCTGTATCTATAGCAATCGCTACAACTTCACCAGCCGAATGAATTGTACGAACAGTAATGTCAGCTTTCTGGAAATTTGAAGACAGTTCATTTCTAAGATTATCCACATTAAATGAACCACTATAAGGTAAGGTAATTGTTGAACCACCCTTTAAAGAAATCCCCTTATTAACAAAATCTCCAGTTGCAGAATATTGCAATCCAATCTGGATTAATGCGGCTAGAAGAATTATGAACGGAAGTAAAAGTAATAATTTGTACTTGTCCTCATAAAATTTCTTTATCGGATTCATTCTTGGGATTAATAGAGTGGTCTTTTTATAAAGATTATGGAGATGAATGGATTCTTAAGTTGTAAACAGCTACATTCCAACTGTGAAAACATTTATATATGATTCAGCCCCCCTTATTATAGTATAAATATGGCAGACTTGCTAAGAGTAAAGGGTGTGACGAAAGAGTATAAGAAAGATCGTGTTCTAGAAGATGCTAACCTTGTTATCGAGGAAGGCGATATCGTAGGAGTAATTGGTCAATCGGGAAGTGGAAAAACTACCTTGCTTAGTTTAATTGCTGGATTTATCGAACCAACAGATGGCGAAGTGGTTTACATCTCTAAAGTAGACAAAGCTGAACATAATATTCATGAAAATCTTCATAAAATAAAAGGCCACATAGGTTTTACCCAACAGAGAAATTCATTCTATGGAAAATTAACCGTGATGGAAAATCTTGTTCTTTTCGGGAGATTATGTGGATTACCTAATAAAACCGTTTTGGCAAACGCTAAAAATTTATTAGATTTCACCCATTTAACTGAACATCACAATAAACTTGCTGAACAACTATCTGGTGGAATGCAAAAGAGATTAGACATCTCCTGTAGTTTAGTTCATAAACCAAAAATTTTATTGTTAGACGAGCCAACGGCCGATTTAGATCCAATACTACGAAGAGAAATTCTTAATTTATTGCAGGAAGTTAATAAACAAGGAGTTACCATAGTTATTGCTTCTCACAACCTTGATGAAGTGGAATCTATTTGTAACAAAGTTGCGGTTATCCATCAAGGAAAAGTTCATAGTTTCGGATTAATTGATGATGTGAGAAAACCATATCTCAGAGACCATTTCACCATAAACATTCAGCCGGGAGCTGATAAAGAAAGACTTTTGAATCATCTTAAGCAACTCCAAATATCAAAAATCATCGATCATAATGGTAATCTACAAATTTATCCTGAAAAATTGGAACATACAATGTCTAGTTTAATTGGATTCATCAGAGATGAACATCTTAATTTCCACGACTTAAACATCCAGAAACCAAGTTTAAGAGATGTTTTTGAGCAGATTGCTGGTAAAGATTGAGAATTTAAAAGAGAGGTAAGTATAGATGAAAGCACTTTGGCTATTAACAAAAAAGAATCTTCAGATACTTATTAGATCAAAAAGTTCAGCGCTGATTGTTATTTTTGCTCCATTATTACTCATCTTAATTTTGGGATTGTCTTATGACACAAGTAACAATTTCTCTTTAACTATCGGAGTTCATGCTACTTCATTTAGTGATGATGTAAATTCTTTTGTTAGTTTACTTGAAGAAGAAGGATTTACAATTGAAAAATACGAAGATTCAGTCGATCCTTGTCGGAAAGATATTATTGGAGGCAAAGTAAACACCTGCATAGTTTTACCAGAAAGTCTTCAAGTTGAAGGGAACCAACCGAAAGAGGTTATATTTTATATTGATCCAAGCAGAATAAATTTGGTTTGGATTATCCAAGAATCTGTTGGAGAAAAATTTAATCTTAAAGCCCAAGAGATTTCCCAAGATTTGAGTCAAAATCTTCTATTAACCTTACAAGATACTCGCAATACGATTAATAGTAACATGAATACTATTGGAATAATTAAAGAAAAAAGTTCTTCCGCTTCCAGTTCTGCCTCTTCATTAAAATCAAGTTTAGATAGTGTAGATTTGATTGTTCCCGATACGACTTACAACATCACTTCAGTCGCAACAGCAAGAACCGGAGTAACTAATGCACAAGGGAATATTGATCAAGCTTTAGATGCATTAAGTGATTCTAACATCAGCGGTTCGGAAAAACAAACAATCTCTAAAGCTTTAAATGACGCAGATGATGAATTGGGAGATCTTGCGATTATTTTCGCTTCGAACGGTAATGCTAGTTTAGAAATCATGATTAATACCATGAATACCGAACTTCAAAATGTTAAAGCAAGTTTGGGTACTGCTGCTGCGGCAATCGATGCAACAAGAACAGACATGAGTACAGTAGCAACATCATTACAAGAGATAAACGTTAACATCGACAATATTGGTACTTCATTAAGCACAATTACGACACAATTAGATTCACAAAAAGTTACCGATGCCTCAACAATTTCTAAACCTCTCACGACCAGAATTGAAAATGTCGTCGAAGAAGGAACATTTCTTAATTTTCTTTTCCCAGCCTTATTAGTCCTGGCAGTAATGTTCGGTTCATTGTTGTTAGGAACTACGTTGGTAATGATTGAAAAAAATAGTCCTGCCTTCATAAGAAATTATTTCTTGCCAGTAAGTAAAATAAGTTTCATCTCTGCAATTTATTTAACTAATGTTTTTCTATCATTGATTCAAATAGTCGTGATTCTAGGAATTGCTTTATTATTCCTTGATACACTTCTGACTTCAATACCCGCAGTGGCCTTAGTACTATTCCTCGCTGCAACCATCTTCATTTTCTTAGGTATGATCATAGGATATCTTTTTGCTTCAGAAGAAACAGCCATTTTAGCATCAATCTCTTTAGGTAGTTTACTCTTATCATTATCAGGAGTATTATTACCATTAGAAGGATTATCACCCATTTTGAGACAAATCACAGTATATAACCCATTTGTTATTGCTGAAAAATTAATAAGACAATTTTTTATATTTGGTTCATCTTTCAGTAGCGTCTGGCAAGACTTATTATTGTTAGTTGGTTACGCGATAATCCTCTTCGTCGTAATCATTTTAGTTGAGACTGTGCTCCACAAACATTTTGTTGCTAGGTGGATGAAACATCACAAGAAAGTTCACCACAAAAAGAAAGCTTAAGATTTATAATAGAATAATCATTTCTTAGTTATTATGACCACAATAATAATTACCGGAACTCCGGGTGTTGGCAAATCAACTTTAGCTGAGGCTTTAAGAAAAAAAGATTTTTGGAGACTTGATATTCACCATTATTATGAAGATATTTCAACGGCTTATAATCGGTCTAAACAATGCTATGATTTAGATATGAAAAAAGTAGAGAAACTAGTAAAAGAAAAAATTAAGGAGCATCCAAAGATAGTTATCGATTCTCACGTTGCCCACTTACTTCCGTCAAAATTAGTAGATTTATGTGTAGTCTTAGTTTGTTCAGATTTGAAATTGTTACAAAAAAGGTTAGAAAAAAGAGGATACACCCAGAAGAAAGTCAGAGAAAATTTAGACGCAGAAATTTTCCAAATATGTTTATTAGAATCTTTGGAAAATGGACATAATGTTATGATATTTGATGTCGGAAAAAAACAAAGTTTAAAGAAAATGGTTGACGCGATTTATTTAAAGACAAAATAATCTAGATATCTTAAATGAAATAAATCACTTAAATTAAAGTCTCTTCTTAACATAAATCCAACCAGGCTTTGCATACTGAGATCATAATCTACCTGTTTTGGTTCAGATAAGCCATCTGGAAGTCTAAAAGCAAGAGTGCCATCTTTTCTAGCATGAAAACTAACTTCTCCCTTGCCAGAATAAACACAACGACCACCACCGGATACAGTTATTTGTGGATCTCTCTTGTTTGGTTCTGCTTGAGCATTATTTGATCGAGAAGGATAAGAAACTGTAAATGATGCTCCCTCTTTGAAGTTCCCATCACGTTGCATGTCAAATTTATAACTCAATTCCACATGAGTTATTCTACCCCTCATCAAAGTTATTGCGTAAGACATTTTGACAGGATAGTCTCTTCCAATAACTTTTTCAGCTTTAAATCTCTGTTCATCCCTAACCAAGGCTAAACAATCAATTAAATCAAATTCATGAGGAACTTCTAAAGAACCTTTTTTTTGAGGAGAAGCTCCCCATTGAACACGAGGATGATATAACTCACCTTCGTCATCGTGTGGAAGAACTAATGGTAAACCCCCGTTTGACCAATGTAAAAAATAATTGGTAGCCTCATCATTCCTAAGTAATCTGCTTAAAAATGATTGCCGGGAAAATGGAAGTTTAATCCCCTGATTAACCGGTTCTTCAAGTTCCATCAAATCTTCAAGGAAAGTCATATTAGGATTAGATTGGGGTTTGTTTTATAAATATTTTTGATAATTTATTGAACATCACCAAATCTTTATAAATCTCCGCTCGAATTCAGGGTTTAATGTCTATTGCACCCCAAGAACGGTTAAAAATTAAACGTTTAGTTAAAGAACTTAAGACGCACAAAGCTCCACATACTGAATTTGTTTCTGTTTATATTCCAGCCGGCTATGAACTATCAAAAATCGTCCAACATTTAGCTGAAGAACAAGGGACCGCTTCTAACATTAAATCGGCAGTTACAAGAAAGAACGTGCAAGGAGCATTGGAAAAAATGATTCAGCATCTGAAAGGATTTTCCAGAACGCCAGAGAAAGGATTAGTCATTTTTACCGGAAATATTGCAGCGGCTGAAGGTAAGACTGATATGAGAGTCTGGAGTGCAGAACCGCCTGCTCCTTTAAACATCAGGCTTTATCGATGTGACAAAGCCTTTGTTACGGATATTTTAGAAGAAATGATTGTTGATCACAGTGCTTACGGTTTAGTAGTTTTAGATAAAAGAGATGCAATGATTGCCTTATTAAGAGGAAAAACAATTATCCCATTACAAAAAACTCATTCTGAAGTTCCTGGAAAATTTAAAGCTGGAGGACAATCCGCAGCTCGTTTTGCACGTCTTAGAGAAGGAGCTACGAAAGACCATTTCAAAAAAATTGCAGAATATATGAAAGACCAATTTTTGCCATTAGGAAATAATTTGAAGGGGATAATCATCGGTGGTCCAGGAATAACCGTTACCGATTTCTTAAATAAAGATTATTTGACTGGAGATATAAAGAGAAAAATTCTTGGAACAAAAGACCTATCTTACACCGGAGATTTTGGCTTGCAAGAACTTCTTGACAGAGCACAAGATTTACTTTCCGAAGAAGAAGTTGTTCAAGAGAAAAAAATTATGACCAGATTTTTTGAAACCTTTAGAGAAAATCCAAAAAAAATAACTTATGGTGAACGTGAAACCATGAAAGCTTTGGAAATGAACGCGGTCGATGTTCTTTTAATTTCTGAAGTGGTTTCAGATGAAAAGATCATGGAATTAGAAGAGAAAGCTGAAGTTGGTGGATCAATAGTAGTAATGGTTTCCACGGAAACAAGGGAAGGAGCTCAGTTGAGAGATCTTGGTGGAGTAGCAGCAATCTTAAGGTACGAAGTGGAATGAGAATGGACCTAATCCAAGAATCTTACCAAAGACTTTTTCCATTAAAAGAATTTGGATATCAAACTAAAATTGAATATAATCGAAGATTGAGTAATTTTAATGCAAACATTTCTCTGCATAAGAATATTATCACCATCAAGATGAATCTTCTTTGGAAAAATATTGATGAAGAAATAAAAATTGGATTGATCCAACACTTGTTATGTAAAATATTCAAATCAAAGAAAACAACTACAAATATTGATATTTATACTAATTTCACAAAAAATATTCCATTACTTACTCCTAAAACAAATATTGACCCATTATTAGAAAAATCATTCTGCCGAGTAAATCTTGATTTATTGGGGGGAACTGTGGAAATGCCTAATCTGCGGTGGGGAAGAGACTCTAAAAGAAAATTAGCGTGTTATAATTATCACAGTGACACGATAACTGTATCTACCATTTTTAAAGAAGCACAATCCGAGGTTTTAGATTTTTTGATGTACCATGAAATGCTCCATAAACATTTTCAGTTCACCCATAATAATGGGCGACATTCATACCATAACAAAGATTTTAGAGATGCAGAAAAGATGTATCCCAACCACCAACTTATCGAGAAGGAAATCAATTCTATCATTAGAAAAAGCCGACGGATTACTCGAAAAGAAACCACGCCAAAATTGTGGAATTTTTTTCATTAAGTGCGATATCTTTATAAATAACCATCTTTTTTAGCGTACTATGGCGAAAAAGGGGTTTCTTTCGTATAATGCCATGGATAAGATTATGCGAGAGGTTGGTGCCGAAAGAGTATCCGATGATGCTAAAATCGCACTAGCAGATGTATTGGAACAGAAAGCTCGTGAACTTTCTGCAAGAGCAAAACAATTTGCTGAACATGCAGGAAGAAAAACAATCACCGAGAAAGATATTCAATTAGCAGCCAAATAAGGTGTTTTTAATGGACGATCGAAAATTAGTTAGCGTTGGAACCTTGAAGAAAGGAGACACAATCATAATTGATAATGCGCCGTGTAAAATCACGGATACCGCAACATCCCGCCCAGGAAAACATGGGCATGCAAAAGTAAACCTTACTGCAGTAGGAATGTTGGATGGTAAAAAACGACAATTGGTCATGCCTGGACATGATAAAATAGAAGCTCCAATCATTGAAAAGAAAAACGCTCAAGTCTTATCCGTTTCAGGAAAAACTGCAAGTGTTATGGATATGGAATCCTATGAAACATTTGAAATGGAAATCCCAGAAGATTTAGAAGGAGAAATGAAGGAAGGATCAGAAGTATTATACTGGGTTTTAACCGGTGTAAGAGTAATTAAACAAATTAAATAAGTGATGACTCATGGGTAAATTCGCAGAAGCAGACGCACGATTATTCAAAAACATTTTTGTAGATCGTAAAACAAAAAGAAAAATCAGAGCTAATCCTCTTAAAGTTCAAGCTGGAAAAATCAGAGGAAGAGGAAAAAGTGCAGGTACAAAATTACGACCTAAAAGGAAGAAATAAATTTCTTATATTTTATTTTTCTATTGTTCTATTTTAGAAACAAATAAAAACCCTTAGATATTGATTTAGTCAATGATAGATGTATTAAGCTTTCTTTTGAGATTTAAGTATGTAATCATCTTCTATTTAGCTATTATCATCCTTTTGATCTGGAAACGTAAAAAAATTCAAACCCAAGCAAAAATTATTTTTCTTTATCGAATGAAATGGGGATTAAGATGGATGGATAAATATTCCCAGAAACATCGAGAATGGATTATTCTTTTAGGTTATATCGGGGTGGGAGTTGGATTTATTGGAATGCTTATCATTGGTTATTTCTTAGTAAAGAATCTTTACGACTTATTTACTATCCCCGCAATGGCATCCGGAGTGTCATTAGTACTTCCCGGAATAAATGTCCCGGGTTTAGGAATCTTACCATTCTGGCATTGGTTAATTGCAATTTTCTTTATTGCCATAGTACATGAATTTTCTCATGGTATTGTTGCAAGAGCACATAATGTAGAAGTCAAAAACACAGGCATTGTTTTCTTTGGACCAATCATTGGAGCTTTTGTTGAACCAAATGAAAAAAAGATGGTAAAAGAGAATGATATTGTTCAATATTCAATTCTCGCTGCTGGATCATTTTCAAACATAATGCTAGGTCTGCTTGCCCTTTTCCTTCTTGGATTTGCGGCTATGCCTTTACAAGATGCAATGACTGATGCAGTAGGATTTAGTTTTGAAAATTATTATGGAGAAACTTCTCCAGCCCAGATTGCAGGTATAAATCCTGGCGTTATTGTAACGGGCATTGACGATGTTACATCTTCTACGTTTCAAGAGTTCCAAGAAGAATTAATCAAAAATGGACCAGGAGACACAATTATAATTCATACGACAGAAAAAGATTTGTCATTAGTATTAACCGAAAGCCCGGATGTTCCTGGCCGAGGGTTTCTAGGAATTAGCAATATCAAAAATGAAATTGAAGTCAAAGAACAATATTCGATGGGAATCATGAATTTGTTCTATAACACACTTGAAACAATCACCAGTTTCTTACGTTGGTTATACCTTCTAAGTTTAGGTATCGGATTATTTAATTTGTTACCATTACCAATCGTTGATGGTGGTAGAATGGTTCAAACATTCCTTCATAAATTGAAAGGTATTGATAAAGGAGAAAAAAGATATAGGCAGATTAGTTTATTCTTTTTATTAGTTCTAGTGTTCAGTTTATTCTTTCCTTGGTTAAGTAAAGTATTTTAAAAGAGTTAAAAATTAATTTTGAATACTGCTAAAAACTTCCCTAATTTCTTTTTCTCTCTGATTATAACTGACAGCGGAATTATAATAGTTCCAAAAAACATCCTGTAGCCAAGCTAACCAACTAGAGTCATAAATCTCATAAAAAATTCGCAAATTTTCCTCCAGTTCCCTTTTTTTATAAAAGGAAGTCAACTCTTCATTCTTAAAACGAGCAATTTTTTGATCAATGATAAAACCTCTTAACGGTTGATAGGTATGTCTTATTTCAAACAAATCTTCGTATTTATTTAATAAGTATTCTACTTTCTTCAAATTTTTCATCGAACCGGCATTAACCCGAGTAAGTATTTTTATTGCTACGTTTCTTTTTAAAGCATTTTCTATATCATCCAATATGTTATAATTACCCTCTTGTAAATTAATAAAAGACAAATTACCGGAAAAGCAAAAAATGGTTTTTTCTGCCGTTTTGAACAGACGGCTGAAATCTTCTCTCCAAGTTTCACCTTGATCATTATAGTTTTCTACAAAAACTTTTTTTTGATCATTAGGAACAAACTGATATAATTCCATAAAATCAAAATCTTTCTTATCTCTAGCCCTACTTATCTGATTAAACAAATTTTTCTTAATTAAATCCGAATTTGATCCTATATTTTTATAGTAAACAACTTTTAAAGCCCCATAACTACCCTTTCTAAAAACTTTGATATCTATCAGACCAGTTCTTTCTTTTAAATTTTGTAAATAAGAATTTGTTGTAACCCAACTTTTATTAATTATTTTAGAAACTTCCTGTATGCTCAACGGCTCGCTCTTTAAAGCAGAAATAATTTCCCTTTTCTCTTCTTCATTTAAGCCACCCATGAAAATAAAATTAATTTCTTTATATTTAAAAATTTATACTTTTGAAACTACACACCATAGTTTTAAAACTAAACTAGATAAGTATTAAAACTACTTATTATTAATATGAAGAAAAATAGTTTAGGGATAAAATCAGATGTTGATTACCACAAAGTTGCTAATGCCCTCGATTTTTATGAAGAAAAGGGTTATGAAAAAATAAATGTTCCTTGGATTATTTCTAAAGAAGCCTATCAAATTACTTCAAAAGGATACCCTCAAATCCTTAGCCGCTTAGGTTACCATGTTGCTTCAGCTGAACAGTCATTTTTGGAACTAATTTTAAAAGAAAAATTACCTCTGGGAAAGTTTGTTGCCTGCTCTCCTTGCTTTAGAGACGATAAAGTTGATAACTTTCATAACAAAAACTTTTTAAAAGTTGAGTTAATAAATCATCTTGGTTTTAAAAAACCGGATGACGGCGAAAACCTAGTAAAAGAAATGTTAAATGATGCTAAAGAATTTTTACAAAAATACGCTTCTTTGAAAATTAAGAAAACTTCCCAAGGATTAGATCTTTTTTTAGAGGAAATTGAAGTAGGTTCATACGGAATTCGCTCTCATGCTGGTTTTTATTGGGTTTACGGGACTGGATTAGCTGAACCACGATTCTCTTACTGTTTAAAAAAACAAAAGAGAGGTTATCACCTTAAAGATATTGCTAAAGGAAAATTAGGTGAAAAGACTAAAATTTACGAAGAGATTGAAGAATTCAAAGATTCTCTTCAACAAAATAATCCCTTAATGGCATTACTAGAGCTTTCTGATTTAATTGGTTCTATTGAAGAATATTTAAATCAACAATTCCGAGGCACAATTAGTTTAGATGACCTTATTGCCATGAAAGATGTTACAAAACGAGCTTTTATTAATGGCCATAGAAAATGAAACGACTCTACTTAGTCCCTGTCAGAGATGCATGTAACAGTAATTGTTCATTTTGTTATATGAAAGAAAAAAAAATCGACGTTTCTATTCCTCAATATATGGATTTTGACAAATTGGAAGAAATTATTGAAGAGATCCAAGATGAAATTAATGAAGTAGAAATCACCGGTGGAGGAGAACCGCTAATTCATAAAGAAATTGGACGAATTATCGAATTGTTTAAGGCTAAAAAAATTTATACTAAAATGTATACTAATGGTTTCTTATTAAAGGAAATTCCTCTTGTTGACGAGATTAACCTCTCCCGAGTTCACTGGGATTCACAAATTAATAATAGATTTTATCACTCTTCACAACAAAATGATTTGGAAGCAGTTTTGAAACATTATCAAAAATTTGCTAAGAAAATCAGAATGCAAACAATCTTATTGAAGGGGGCCATTGATTCCGCCGATAAAGCTTTAGAGTTTATTGAAAGATATGAAGATTTAGTGGACGTTTTCATGTTTAGAACTTTATTTCCTGAATGTGATTTAGAGAAAGAACACTTTGTTCCTTATTTTGATTTAAATCATCCCAAAGTAAAAATGGATCAGACTTTGGATGCTTACGAGGGAGAATTGTTTTTCTTAGACACATCTCACAAATTAAGGAAAGAATTCTATTTTGGTGTTAAGAGGTAAGTAAATTATTCTAATTCTACTAAATACTTCTCAACTTCTATAGCCGCCTGACACCCTGAACCAGCAGCAGTTATTGCTTGCCTGTAACGAGTATCCTGCACATCTCCTGCTGCAAAAACTCCTGGAAGATTGGTGTTAGTAAATCTATCTGTTTTAAGATAACCGTGATTATCTAAATCCAGTTTTCCTTGAAAGATGGTAGTATTTGGAACGTGACCAATAGCAAGAAAAACCCCGTCACATTTGAAATCGGATATCTCACCAGTTTCCAAATTTTTTAATTTAACTCCGGAAACTAATTTGTCACCAAAAATTTCTGCGACTTCGGAATTCCAAACATAACCAATTTTAGAATTATTTTTTGCTCTATCCCGCATAATTTTAGATGCCCTCAATTCACTTCTTCTGTGAATTAGAGTTACTTTAGTTGCAAATTTGGTTAGGAAAATAGCTTCTTCCATTGCTGAATCTCCCCCACCAATAACAATAACTTCCTTATCCTTAAAGAAAGCACCATCGCATGTTGCACACGTTGTAACACCGCGCCCTTTAAACTTTTCTTCTGAAGGTAAACCTAACCACCGTGCAGAAGCCCCAGTAGAAATTATAATTGTTTTTGTTTGAAGTTTATCTCCGCCCATCAGAGTTAACTCATATCCTCCTTCAATGGGGTTAAAATCAGTAACGATATCGACCATGAATCTAGTTCCAAATCTTTCGGCTTGTTTTTTAGCCATCTGTACTAATTCTGGGCCTTGCACTCCATTCGGAAATCCAGGAAAATTTTCTACATCGGTTGTTAAAGTTAATTGACCCCCATCTTCAGATCCGGAAATAATTAGTGGATTAAGATTTGCTCGCGCAGTATAAATTGCGGCGGTACAACCGGAGATTCCAGTGCCAAGAATAATTACATTTTCCATTTTAATTATACCTCTCAAATCGAATATTTTTTGGCTCAACTTGTTTATTGATCAATAACTCTTTCGTCTCCAACACCATTTCTTTTAAACCACAGATGTAAAATGTGGTATCACTACAATCTTCCGGTAAATGTTGTTGGACTCTTCCTTGTTTACCTTCCCATTCATCACGACTTAACATAGGAATATATTCAAAATTAGGATATTGTTTCGCTAGTTGCTGAAATTTATCATGCAAAAATAATCCTTTCTGATGCCTCACTCCAAAAAGAAGAACAAACTTTTTTTCAGGCATAGATGGAAGGAATTCCATAAGCATGCTATATAACGGAGTCACCCCAGTTCCGGTCCCGACCAGACAAATAGTTGGGGAGTTATCTTCTTCATCAAATATAAAATGGCCCAATGGCCCTTTAAATTCAAAGGAATTGCCTACTTGAGCATTATCAAAAATACTTGAAGCAAATCCTCCTTCAACTATTTTGATACATAAATCTAATTGGCCTTTCTGTGAGGGAGGATTAAGAATAGAATATGATCTTCTTTTGGTTTCTGATTCATTTTCAACTTTAACAGAAACGTATTGTCCAGCTTTAAACGTGAAATTTTCAGGACATTGAAATGATAACAAAATTACATCTTCTGTGAGTTGTTTCCGATCAATAACTTTTGCAGTGAAGGTATTTATTTCCATTAAAAAACGACATGAGGGTTACTTTAAATATTTTCCCTTTCTAAATTTATCTACAAATTTAGTGAACTTTTTCTTAGGCAGTTGCGGTTCCAAGGAATATCCCTGTTTTTTTAGATAATCCTGAACTTTTTTTTCTCCCAATGGTTTAGCTGCAGTGCCTAGAGTGTAATAAATTTTTTCCACCGTACTTCCCCAGGAGAAATCTCCTTTTTCTTCTTCGATAGTATTTAATTCAATTTCTCTTGTTTTTTCACCTTTGCGCAGATGATAATAGATACTTCTTTGGGTTACCTCTGGAAAAATTTCATTATAAATTTTAGCAATCTGATACCCATAACCTCTACCGAGATAATAAAGAATTTCAACAACGTTCTGTCGGATCTGACTTTGAACTGGTCTTCCTGGTGGCATAAAGTATTAAATAGAAACAGTGTTTATATTAGTTTTGATGGCAAAACCGATTATTCCAAAACATAAACAAAAAGAAATTGCTAAAGAGCGGGTTAAAACACTTTTCGAACAAGCAGCTATCCAGTTTCCTAAAAGGAAAGATTTAGCAAACAGGTATGTTGCCCTTGCCAGAAAAATCTCTATGAAAGTAAGAATGCGAATTCCTCCTAATTTGAAAAGAAGATTTTGTAAACATTGTTACAAATATCTCCAACCAGGAGTTAATTCTAGAGTCAGAACTAGAGAAGGTAAAGTAATTATTTCTTGTTTAGAATGTAATAAATTTATGCGAATACCAGTGAAAAAATAAATAGATTTGTTAAATATGAAAATATCAGTCCATTTTAAGAGTTGTTTGCTTGGTTTAGTTTCACTTTGTTTGACTGGGACATCAATAGAAATGACAAGCGTACGTGATGAACATAAAAATAAAATTAAACATGAAGCTTATTCTAACCTTGAAAGAATCATGGAAGAACAGGAGGAAAGACTAGGCATAATTCATAAAGATAAACCAAACCTAGCATTTGAAGTTTCAAATTATGACGAAAGATTTTTTGCAGTCTATACACCCGAGAATGATACTATTAACTTTAATTCTAAATCGCTAACATGTGAAACTGATCTGATAATCTATCAATTTATAAATTGGCTTGAAGGCAATGAAGTTGAGAATTATAGGATTGTTTTAGAACACGAATTAGGACATTTTTATGTTGATAAACTCAATGAAAGTTTAGGCAAAGGTAACTGGCCAATTTTTCCAGATTCTAAAGATAGAGCGGGGATTATTGGTTTACGAATAATCTCAGAAGGAATTGCAGAATATTTTGAAAGAACCCATACTCAACAATTAGACTTATTTACTGATTCAGAATGGCCAAACAATTTAGAATCATATGATGCCACAGATTTACCAAAATTCAAATGGCTGATTTATGGTGGTGGTTACCATTTAGTCAAACCAATAATTGATAGTTATGGAAAAAATGGTATTAAATATCTCATGCTTAATCCCCCAAAAAATGACGAAATAACAAATTTAGAAAAATATCAAAATAAAATTCTTCAAGAACTTAAAGAAAATAAACTTGGTCCTTAGCCATGACCCAACGTAATTGTTGAGGATAACCATATTGTTGTTCAACTTTTGTACCAACTCTGGTTAATTCCTTTAACTGAGCATCATTAATATTCTGTGCTTCCCTACGATGTTTTGGAATTTCTTCGTTTTCAATACTACCATCGGAAGAACAAAACATCTTAAAATGTTGTCGGCCACTTTCCCATTTAATAACTTCTCTGCTTTTTTTACTGACTAAATATGTTGCGGGAAGAGCTTCCCGATTACCGCCAACCCCTGAAATACCCTTAATCGCGATTGTATCTTCCGCATGATCTGTAGACATTGTTCCAGAGATATCTGCATCAACCATCTGCTGGATGATTATGGCCGGAACAGAATCAAATGATGAAGCCCAGCAAGCAATGATTGCTGCCATTAAATTGTCAGCTCCTTTAATGTTCAGGTAGGTCGCTCCTTTCGAAGATGAACTTCTCACTGCTACCCGGCACCCAAAAGTTTCAACGAGTTCCGAAGCTTTCCTTGGATCAGCACTTAGAAGTTCATAATTATCGGTAATTTCTTCGGCAAGATCTTCTGGCATCCTTGTAGAAACAATCATTTCTTGTTTCAAGGATAAATCTAAAGAAGATAATTTGTCATGAAGTTGGGTATCTTGAAGAAATTTAGCATAAACGTCGGGAGTTATCACAAACGCTTCTGGAACAGGAAAACTATGTTGTTTTAATTCAGCAAGACGAGCAGCCTTTTTTCCAATTATTGAATGACTTAATTTTTGACATTCTTTTAACCATACAATTCCTGACATCACGACACCTCTTTATGAAAGAAGGTGGATGAATTATTTAAAACTTGTTGAAGTAGAAACTCTTAAACAAAAATAAAATCATAAAAATATGTTAAACAGTCTTACCTCGCCTTGAAAAGCAAGGTTTGAAAAACGCAGTTTTTAAATTACGCATTTTTAGGATGCAAAATAGCTAGAAAAATGTGCCATCCATTGACTTTAGTCAATGGTTTTCTGGCTATTTTTGCATAAAAGAAGAAAAACTTATTCTTCATCTAATTCTTCGCCAAAATCTTCCGAATTCTCGAATTCTTGAGAAGGTTCTTCTTCTTTGTGAAGTTCTTCCATGGTCATGGATTCAAACTTCTTGCGAGGCCGTTCAACTCTATCTGGTTTCTCAAGTTGTTGAACAACTTCAGCGAATCCTACTTTTTGAAGAACTTTTGTAACTCTAATCCGCACATAATCGCCCGTTTGTACATTTGGTACAAATAATACAAACCCTTTTACTCTAGCAATACCATCACCTTTCTCACCAACGGTATTTATCCACACATCATACGACTCGCCCGCTTTTACTGGAACTTCTGATTCATTCATTTAAATATCCTCCTTAAGGTTTTTATTGAAAAATAAGCCCTATCTTATAAAAATGTTGCTTTTAAAATGGAAAATTAGAAAAAAAAGAAAAAAGTTAAAAAAAACTAATTAGCGTCCCTTAGTCCGCCTTCCAGAACTTCGAAGCAAACTTCTCCATCAGCTAAATTTGGAGCATCGATTAATTTTGCAACTCTTGTTCCTTTCTTACCTTTTCTAAGATATATCCTGAAAGTAGATGCATGGCCCACGATATGTCCACCAATAGAAGTTGTTGGATCACCAAAGAATTGGTCTGGTTTTGCCATTACTTGATTAGTCACATAAACACATACATTGAATGAACCAGCAATCTTTGATAATTGATGCATATGCCTATTCAATTTCTGCTGACGTTCCGAAAGTGTACCTCTTCCAATGAACTCTGCACGGAAATGAGAAGTTAAAGAATCGATAACTACCAACTTAACTTTTCTTCCTTGCTCCGTAATTAAACTTTCAACTTTCTCAGCAAGTAGCATCTGATGATCTGAATTGTAAGCTCGAGCTACAAGAATTCTTTGTAAAGCTTCTTCTGGATCAAAATCTGCACCGATAGCTAATTGTTTAATTCTTTCTGGACGGAAAGTGTTCTCAGTATCAATGTAAACCACTGTAGCTTCTGGATCAGATTTAAGCGTAGTTATAGCTAGGATATGGCCTATTTGAGTTTTTCCTGAACCAAATTCACCAAAACATTCAGTGATTGCTCCGGTCTCGAATCCACCACCCATTAAGGTATTGAAACTATCACTACCTGTTGAAAGTTTAGATACATTAAGTCTACGTTGCATAACCTCAATTCCCGATTCAAAGCCCATCTTCATGCTATCTCTTGCGGCATTAATCATTTTACGCGCAACCGATTCAGATACCCCTGCTGCTTCGCAAAGTTCACTAATTGTTGCTACGGCAATCGACAAAGGTTCATGAAAACCAGCACTTTCCAATTTTTCAGCTGTAGCTGCGCCTACTCCCGGCAAATCTTGAATTTTTATTCTAGGTTGTTCCATTTTAACTTCCAGTTGTAATTCTGCATTCATTTTTTTCACCTTTTTCATCTTATAAAAATATGGGTGCTTAAGCACCCACGTTAGTCACCACTAAATGTTCATATGCTCGTTGAAGAACAAGTGCAGCCTTTGGCAGATCATTTACTCGCATGGAGTTAGTCGATTGCCATTTTCCTTCTTTATCAGTATAACTTCTTTCAATAGAAATTGTCCTATATTCAAGAATGTCTCCACTCTTCTGACCTTTGTTAAGCCAGACCGTTGCAGAAATAGATCCCGCACGAAACTTTTTCTCTGGGAAATTTTCTTTTTGTTGTGTTTCTTTATTTACTACTACCTTTTCATTTACTGTTTTCATTTTTGTACCTCATTGCTATTCCGGTTTCCCGAAATCACGGGCGGTTTTTCCACACCATGTTCGCATTTTATTTCAACCGTCTCTTTCGAAACGTTGAGGAGCAACCACTTTTAATGATTGCAGAACCTTAAGGCTGGGGGTGGTTCTTAAACTCTAGCCGTGGTTGACCAGTGGGTAGTGGGTATAGAATTTACGAAGGAAATAAGCATAAAAAGAGTCGTGTCCAGTGGGGTGGAAGTGAGAAATTAAAACCCCGGCAAAATTCTGAATAACTATTTCTACAAAAGAAAACTATATAAAGAATCGCCCGTAAAGACGTTTTAAGCGCCCGTCGCCAAGCGGCTAAGGCAATCGCCTGCAGATCCGCTAGAATGAGCCTTTTAGGCGATGACTAGGAGACAGCGATCATTACGAGGGTTCGAGTAAGTTTCGCAGAAACTGAACGAGAAGCGAAGCTTCGACTATCCCTCCGGGCGCTCATTTTTCTATAACTTAGTTTCATTAGCCTTAAATCATTATTTACTGAACAACAATTTTATGGATCATTTAACTGAAGAAGAAAAACAAAAAAGAGATCAGGATTGGATTAAAAAAATAGGCACACTCGAATATAATACCTTCAATCTTTGTAAAAGTTCGGTTGACGGATATGAATCTAGACTAAATGATTATGAACGTTCCATTGAACAAGAAGAATTGTTCTATTCATGGGTGGGATATGAACATGATCGTCAATCCTTACTTTATGCAAAGATTAACTTGCAAAATCTTCTTGGTTATGATCCATCGTTCAGAAATCAACCAAAATTAAAAACTCTTGAAGAAGCCTTGCGGGAGGTAGAATTGGAAGAAGCAGAAATTAAAATAGAAACTGAGAATTGCCAAAAATATGATCAAAAAGCTCATGATCTTCAAGAGAGATGTTCGTACTTAAGCGAACAAGTATTGGAATTGCAAAAAAGAGTTCTCACGGCAAAAATGAGAAGCGGAGAAACTTTAACTGAAAGAGAAAGGAAAGCCCTTGAATTTATTTATGATGTAGCAGACGCAAATCATTAAATTTATATAAGATTGGCAGACTTAAATAGGTCTGCTTTCTTTACTTTCAATTCTTTACATTGTTCGCTAGCATCATAAGGATGATTATAAAAACCGTGAAGTTCGATTACGGTTCCATCTGCCTTATGTAATTTTGTCTGTTTATTACAAGATCTACATCGAAGGACTGCAGTTGATATCTGAGTAAATTGAATCGTCTGAAGAATATTACAACTAGGACAACGAGCAACTGAATATATCCTCTTTTCAACCATTTTTTGGAATGAATTGTAAAACTATAAAAAACTATTTAAAACAAGCTGGTATTAGATTACTAATTTAGAATTATTTAGAATTATGCAGAAAAAAAACATCTCCTCACTTGAATTAGCAGCAATTGTTAACGAACTACAGTTTCTAGTAAAAGGAAAAATATCCCAGATTTATCATCAAGAAAAGACAGAATTACTTCTGCAACTTCATGCTATCGGTAAAGGCAAACAATATCTGAAAATTGTCCCAGGTAAATTCCTTTCGTTAACTACTGAAAAAGATGCCCCACTTAGACCTACCGGTTTTTGTATGTTACTTAGAAAATATCTCAGTAACGCTTTTATTAAGTCAATAACTCAAAAGGATTCTGAAAGAATTTTAGTTTTTGAATTTGATAAAAAAGAAACATTTTACTTGATTATCGAACTGTTCTCTAAAGGGAATATTGTCCTTACAAATAAAGATTTAATGATCATTGGTTCCCTTGATCGACAGATTTGGAAAGACCGGATTGTTAGAGCAAAGGAAGAATATGTTTTTCCAACACCTGGAGTTAATTGGAAAGAAATTGGTGAGAAAAAACTACAAGAGATTTTGCGTACCAGTGATAAAAAAAATCTTGCCGTTGCTTTGGCTACCGAATTAGGACTTGGAGGAGTATATGCTGAAGAAGTTTGTAAATTAAATGGTCTTGATAAGTCTATGGAACCTTCTCAGGTTTCCACTAAAGAAATATCTGGTATCCTTAATACTCTTAAAGAATTTTTACAAAAAATAAAACAGCCAGCTGGTTATATTTATGAAGATAATATCACTCCGTTTGCTCTTAAAGATCAACAAGAGATAGAAAAAATTGGAATGTATAGTGAAGCTCTAGATAGAATTAAACCTTTCTTGAGAGAATCACCTTACGAACAAAAAATAAAATCGTTAAACAAAACCATTGCTACTCAAGAAGCTGCCATCAAAGAACAAGAACAAAAGATCGAAGATAATAGTCAAAAAGGCGAGTTGATTTATGAGAAATATACACCTTTACAGAAACTGTTGGATATCGTAAAGGAGTTGAAGAAAGAAAATGGTTGGCAAGAAATCGAGAAAGAATTGAAGAAAGAAAAGAAGATTCAAAGTGTGAATCTTATAAAAAAATCTGTTGTTATTGAGTTATGAGTTCAATTTATTTTAGCTCTCGATGTACTCTTAAGTAAGTTTAAGATTGCAGAAGCATTTTGCAGAAATCTTAAAAAGCTGAATTTCTTGTTGAGAATATGGCTAGAATTACATTTAAAAATCCGATTATAACAGCTCCAGATATTATCTACACCGTTAGACATGGACAATCAATTGGCAATGCCCGCGGAATGGATGATGAATCACTAACAAATCTTCCAAATCACCAATTTCCATTGACAGAACTGGGTCATGCTCAAATTGCTCTTTCAGCTAAGTTCATTTATGATGAGAGAATTATAAAAACAGATACCGGCCTTTATACTTCAAACTTTTTAAGAGCGCAAAAATCAATGGAAGGTATTCTCCGGAATTATGACGGCTGTTTTGAAGTAACCGTTGATCCCCGGTTAGATGAATGGTGGAAGGGAATCTTCCACTCTTTACCCAGAGAAGATATTTCTAGGCATTATCCAATCGAAGAAAAGATATCTAAACGTGAAGGCTGGCATCATTATAGACCATTGCAAGGTCAAGCTGGTAAAGATGTTGAGATTAATCTAATCTCGTTTCTCAATGATATTCCCGAGAAGGAGATAGTAATTACTGGTCATGGTAAAAGTTTTGCTTTCCTTTGTAGGCTGTTAACCAATCAACCGACCGACATTAATTGCGAATATGAATATCCAAAGAATGGAGAAATTTGGAAGTTTACAAGAAAAGAAGATCAATATTACCATTTTAAATCTCTTTTTACCCCTAACTTCAAAAAGATTAAATCTTAAAAATTAAGTGAAACATCTAAATAAACGTATCTCAATCATGGACCAAATCTTACAAGAACTAAAATGATTAAACAATCCTTTGTATTCCTAGAAAAAATTAGTCGTGGTAAAGAAAAATCTATCTGGAATCAAGGAATAACTGATTGGCATGGTTTTCTAAAAACTAAATCTATCAAAGGCATTTCGAAAGAAAAAAAACTATTTTATGACCGAAAGATAAAGGAAGCTCAAGAATCCTTAGAAAAGGATAACCCCAACTATTTTATTGGTAAACTTCCCCAGAAAGAGATGTGGCGGTTATATTCTCATTTCAAAGACAGTTCTTGTTTCTTGGATATTGAAACTGATTCATATGGAAAAATAGTTGTGGTAGGAATTTCCGATTACTATTCTACTAATCATTTCGTGAAAGGAGCTAATCTAGATACTAATTTAATCGAAAAAGAATTAAGTAAACACAAGTTAATTATCACTTTCAATGGTTCATCCTTTGATCTGCCAAAATTAAAACTGTTTGGGGTTAAGATGAATTATGCCCATATTGATCTTAAACCATTATGTGTTAACTTAGGATTAATTGGAGGACTTAAAGAAGTTGAAAAAGTTCTACAATTGAAAAGACCGGAACATCTTTATGGAAATCCAGTAGATGCTTGGAAAGCTTTTCATGCTTCCGGTGATCGGGAATATTTAGAATTATTGCTTGATTATAATAGGGAAGATGTCGAAAATCTTAATGGCGTTATGAATGTTGTTTACGAGAGATTGAAAAAAGTATATAAAGAATGAACGCTACCACACTATAATGTCTCAAAAAGTTACCCCCTGGGAAGTTAAAGGAAATGTTGATTATGATCGGCTAATCAAGGAGTTTGGAGTTTCTAAGATAGATAAGAAAATTCTGACACGAATACAAAAACATAGTAAAACTCTTCATCCATTTTTACGTAGGGGAATATTTTTTGCACATAGAGACCTAACGTTTATCCTAGATGAATTCGAGAAAGGTAATAAATTCTTTTTATACACCGGGAGATCTCCTTCTGGTAATGTTCATATTGGCCACATGATCCCTTGGATCTTTACTAAGTGGTTGCAAGATGTATTTAATGTGGAGCTATATTTCCAGTTTCCAGATGAAGAAAAATACCTCTTCAAGAATAATTTGTCGTGGGAAGACAGTCAGAAATATCTTCATGAAAACATGCTAGATGTTATTGCCGTTGGATTTGATCCAAAGAAAACCCATTTTATCATTGATACAAAACATGCTAATCTTTTATATCCTGAAGCTGTTAAAGTTGCTAAGAAAATTACTTTTTCGACAATTAAAGCGGCATTCGGGTTAAAAGAAGATAGTAACATTGGGCAAATTTTTTATACGGCTATGCAAGCTGTTCCGGCATTTCTACCTTCAGTTTTGAAGAAGAAAGAAATCCCTTGTTTGATACCGCATGCAATTGATCAAGATGGACATTTTAGAGTTTCCAGAGATGTTCTTCCAAAACTTGGCCATTACAAGCCAGCTTCTATCCAATGCAGATTTCTTCCCGGATTAGGTGGAATGCATGCGGATGGAAAGATGTCTGCTTCAGAAGAAAATACCGCTATTTACATGATTGATGATCCAGCTACTGTAAAAAAGAAAATTAACAAATATGCTTTCTCAGGAGGACAAGCAACCGTGGAAGAACATCGTAAGAAAGGTGGAAATCCAGAGGTTGATGTTGCTTACCAATGGTTAATGTTCTTTGAAAAGGATGATAAAAGATTAGAAAAGATTTACCAGGATTATAAGTCCGGAAAACTTTTAAGTGGAGAACTTAAAGCAATTTTAATTGAAAAATTAAACGTATTCCTAGCTGAACATCAGAAAAAGAGAGAGAAAGCAAAAAAACAAATCGATTCATTTATCTTAAAAGCATGAAATATTATTCTTATTATGTTGGAGAAATAGCAAGTTGCATTGGAGCTACCGTAAGTGGACTTATTTGTTTTGATGGTTTCATTCATAAAAATTATGAACAAGTTGGATACGGCATTCTTACAGGAATAGTTTTTTATGGATTAAATAAAGCATTTTCCTCAGAACGTAATCGGTTGACTGGTCTTGAGAAGAAGATTGATTCTTGATTAATTTAGATTTATATTTTAAAGAGATTAGATTTCTAAATCCTTTTCCTTTTTTTTCCCAAATAAGTTGTAGACAAGTTTATATTTCTGTTTTTGCATTTCTAAAGATAATGACCAGATAGATTTAATACCATATTTATCTTGACAAGTATGAGAATTAGTATCTCCTAGGATTTCAATAATATCTGAGTACTTGAAATCTCTTCTCGCTTTTATTTTTTGATCTACTTCTTCATATCTCAATTTGGTATTATGCTTAGGATATTTGACCAAGATTTTATCTTCTTTTTTTAGTTCTGGATCAACAAAATGGTTTGTTACTATTAATCTATTGTCAACAGGTTCACGAATTTTGACCTTTTCTGAATTGTGTTCCACAACTACCATCCTCCCAGATTTATCCGCTATAAAGAAAAATTTAGGATAACATAATGGAACTTCCTTAAATATTTTCAAAGCTTCATCAACAGTTTTACAATTTTCTGCTATCAGTTTGATCATATGTGCTGGTCTTAATCCATATTTCCATTTATAAGAAAGAGCGAAATCTAATCCGATAAATAACCCTTTATCATTTATCGCATCATCCTCATTATACAATAGAAAACTGGATTTAGATTTATTGCTATAAACTCCCATATCAGTTATACTAATGTATTTGTTCTTCTTTGGTGTGATTATTTTATAGATCTCAAATAAATTTTCTGTTGATTTCAACCAATCATAATTCCTTCCTACAAAAGATCCATTTTTATTCTTAACTCCAAAGATGGTACACGCTTTAGCGACATAAAACTTCCTAAACCAATCTAATTCTCCAGCTAAAAAAAAGAACAAAAGCTTTTCTTCGTTAATTTTTAGAATTTCATTTATTCCTTTCAGTTCTTCCAACACTCCCGGGAAATATTTCTGATAAATCGTCTTTTGATTTTCTAAAATATCTTTATTTACTTTAACTGATCCCAAATCCATTCCATTCTTTTTATAAATTTTCCCGAGTTGTTTTCCTACCTCAAAATAATTCCCTTTGAATGTTGTAATTTGCATATGATATAAACAGGTATTCCCATAACCTTTAAATATTCTTTCTTCTTTCTATATCTAAAAGAGGTGATAGACAGTATGGCTAAAAGAAAAAGCTCTAGAAGTAGAACGAAGAAAAAAGTTGAGAAAAAAACTTGGTTTTTGAGTGGTTGGAAACCAGCACCATTACCTTCCAGTTTCATGCTTACCTCCATTCTCGGATTAATCTTTACGATGTATATTATCATCCCATTAAGTGCCGATTTTGCAATAGCTTTCCTAATCATTTTCAGCGCAATGTTTGTCGCATCATTAATCAGCATGACTAAAGCGCCGTTGGTGGAGTTCAAAAAATAATGGCACCAGCACATTTTGGATGGTCTTTCCCTAGGAACAAACTGTTATTTATGAGAATCGAAGCAGTAGCCGTATCAATTGTAGCAGTATTAATTTTCTTTGTTGCAATCGCTCAAACCGATTTACTTATCGCTTTAAGCTCAACACTAGGATTCATCTTATTATATACAATTGTTTCATTTATTATCCTAAATATAAGAAGACCGCATGAAGAATATCATGTGAAATCAGGAAATTTACATATTATCAGAAAAACAAGATTTTCTCAGAAAAGTGCAAAAATACCTCTTAAAGGAGTTAAGAGACATAAATTTGACAAACTGTTTTTAGGCGGATATGTTCTAGCTGGAAAAAAACGCCATTCGTTATTTTTTAATACGATTTCTGAATTAAAGAAGTTTGAGAAAGAAATTAAGAAACATATGAAAGGTTAATGATTAAACATTCTTTCAAATTTTTCTTTTGCTGCATTTTCTTTAGAGAATATAACATGAGAAGATCTTTTCTCAAATAAGGCAATTGCTAAATTAGTTCTAATTTCATCGGTATTGATGCCATTCTTTATACCTAACACTTTAGCATCTTGTAAACATTCATCAAGAAGTTTAAAATTAATTCTTCGACATTCTTCTTCCACTCGAGATTCCTCTTCCGAAGTAAGGACAACTTCTTCCCAGACAGGGGGAGAATTTTCACTTATTTTTCTCGGAAATGTCTTTGAAAATGGCATAAACTCATTTTTGGTAAGGAACGTTTATAAATTTGTATACTCTGGAGACATAATGCCATCATTCTGGAGACATGTAAATCAAGTTCTAAAGGAAGCGGAAATCATCATTGAAGTAATTGATGCTCGTCACATTAAAGAAACTAGAAATCTTGAAATTGAAGAAAAGATTACTAAAGCTAAAAGAAGGATTTTATATGTAATAACCAAATGTGACCTAGTTAATATTGATAAACTTAAAAAAGAAATTTCAAACTTAAATCCGGTTGTCTTCATTTCAAGTACTGAAAAATTAGGAACGACCATCTTAAAAAAGAAAATTCTAGAATTGTCAAAAGGAGAAAAAGTTACCGTTGGAGTAGTGGGATATCCAAATGTAGGTAAATCATCTTTAATAAATGCTTTAACTGGCCGAGGATCAGCTAGAACTTCGTCCGAAAGTGGATATACTAAAGGATTACAGAAAATCAGAGTGGATGGTAAGATCCTTCTGATAGATACCCCTGGCGTTTTTCCTTCCATGGAGAAAGATAACCTTAAACACGGTAAAACCGGAGCAATTGATTATAGTAAAATTAAAGACCCCGAATTGGTCGCATTAAACTTAATTGAAGAACAAAAAGAATTGATTAAGAAACATTACAAAATCTCTAAAGATGAAGGAGATGAGATCCTGGAAGCCATTGCCTTGAAATTTAAAAAATTGCAAAAAGGCGGGGGACCGGATATTGATGCGGCCGCAAGATTACTACTTAAACATTGGCAGACGGGTGTGATTACAGGTGCATGAGAACGTTACGCCCCAACAAGCAAAGAAATTAATTGAATTAAACAGAGATAATAAGGATTTTATTATTTTAGATATAAGGACGCCTGAAGAATTTAATGAGGTTCATGTGAACAATGCTTGGAATATCGATTTTTACAATCCAAATTTTCCTTCCATGATAGCCCAACTTGATAAGAACAAAACTTACCTTGTTCATTGCAAAACAGGTGGACGAAGTTCCCGATCAATGGAAATCTTTTTAGAACATGGATTTGAAAATGTAATTAATGTTGTTGGGAAACTGTTTGAATGAACGTTCTGCTCAGTTTTATTTCTTTTGATACTCCTCATCAACAACATTCTTAATTCGGTCTGCAATCTTCTCACCGATACCTTCAATCTTGGTAAGATCTTCCTTGGGTGCATTAATCACATTTTTAACCGTTGAAAATTCTTCCAATAACTTCCGAGCATGTTGCACGCCAATTCCAGGAATGGAAGATATGACAAATTCTTGCTGTTCCCTCATTGATCTTGGTTTGATTGCATGATAAGAAAAATCGCGACTTTTATCCTGTTCTCTTTTTGCCATCACCGCTAGAAGAGATGCGGTATCTTTAGGATTTTTTGTGTATAATATTGGAACTCCAAAATCAAGAACAATTGCTGATAACATCCCACGAATAGCATTGGCGTGAACTTTACGTAAAGAATATATATCCTCCTCCCCTTCAATAATTAACACAGCTTTATCAAAACTCTTTTTAAGATCTCCAACTTGGTCTAAAAGTCTACCGTCAATGATAGACGCAACAAAATCCGGGACTTTTTTTAATTCTACCCCTACCTTCCCGGACACAACATAATCTGCAGTTTCTAATTGGCCAGTTTTAACCGAGATACCAAGATCAATCAATTCTTTAACAATTCGATTATTCTTTTCTCGATGATCAGCAAGAACTGCAACAATCTGTTCTTCAGGAATGAACTGTTGCAAGGTAGCATTTTGATTTCGTTCTTGATGAAGGAGCGAGAATTCTGATTTCAATTTTTCTAAGTTGTGGTACATTCTTTTTTCTTTATGATACGAAGCCCAACGGTAAGCTTCGTCTCTCGTTGTTGAGGTTACAAGGATTGTTACTTCACCTTTCTCTAACCTACCTGTTCTTCCCCTTCTTTGAATTGCCCTAATCGCGGAAGGTACCGGTTCATAAAAAATAACGTCATCAACTTTGGGAATATCTAGCCCTTCTTCAGCAACCGAAGTGGCCACTAAAACTTGAAATTCTCCTTCACGAAATCTGTCCAGAATTTCTTTCTGCTGTTTCTGGGAAAATCCTATCCCTTTCTTTTTTGCTTGCCCAACAAAAACATTGTTTGAGACATTATAACTGTCTAACTGTTTGACAATCTCTTGGGCTGAATCTCTGAACTGAGTGAAAATAATTATTTTAGCATTTTTGGTTTTAGCGATAGCATCTGTCACTAACTCTTGAAGTTTTGCTAACTTTGGATGCTTAATACCTTTATTTATAACCTCGTTAGCACAATATACTGCTGATTTGAAATTGGCATCTAACACCAGATTTTGGACTGCTTTTATTTTAGAAGTTAACGCCTGCTCTTGAATTCCTTTGAGATATTCGTAAGCTTGTTTTATTCCTTGAGATTCTAGTAATTCTAAACCATGCTCAATTTTAAGAGCTTCAGCGATAACGGAAACCGAACGAAGAATCTCAAAATCTTTAATTCCTTGCGACAAATTTTTCTGTAATTCTCCTTGTGTTTTAAGAAGTTCTCCTTTGGTAACATCAGGCCCACGGCAATATCCGTTTTTCTGAGCTTCCAATAATTTTGATTTTCTACATTCCTGTAAGAATTTCTGGACTATCTTAAATTCCTCTGGAAATTCAACTTTCGCCCAATTAATTTTAACATGCTGGACATAAGGTTTAACATCCGGATCTTGTTCCGTCCTTACTTCAACTCGTTCAATTTTTAAATTAGCACAAACTTCTTTTATCTTCTCAAAATCACTTCCAGGAGAAGCGGTAAGAGCGAGAATTCTTGAGATAGAACTGGATTTTTCATACTGATCAGCAACCCAAACATAAGCATATTCTCCCGTAGCATGGTGCGCTTCATCAAAAACAAGACAACTTACTTCATTGAGTTTGACCCGCTTGTTAATTACGTCATTCTCTAAACCTTGAGGGGTACTTATGATGATAGTTGCATCTTTCCATAATTCTGCTCTTTTCTCTGGTTTAACACTTCCCGTAAAAAGAACAACTTTCTCTGGTTCGATCTTCAAATATTTTCGGAAAGTTTCTACATGCTGTTCGCATAATGGTTTCGTCGGAGCCAGCATCAAAATTTTTGAATTGGGATATTGGGTTAAACGTTGGGCGGTGAGTAATAAAGCAAGTGCGGTCTTTCCTAAACCAGTGGGGAGAACAACTAAAGTATTCTTATATGCTGCAGTGCCTAGAATAGTCTGTTGATATAATCTAGGACTGAAATTTCTAATCATGTAACTCTTGGAGAAGGGGTTGTTTAAAAGGATTGTGCGTGGTTGTCTAGTGGGTAGTGGGTTTTGTGATGAATAGAACCAATCCTCGCAAATTTTATATATCATTAGAATATTAATCTTTTATGTTATCGCTTGAAGAGCAAATTCGACGAATGGAGAGCGATATTAATACTCGTGGATTAGAAGCTAGGCCAGCTATCTTGGCATTTTCTCTTGAAAATCGAGATTTACGTGAATTTGTGGAAGCATATAAAACTACCTTACAAGGTTATCTTGCTACTTTTCCCAAAGTAATTGCGGATGCCATCAATGGTGGACGTAGTGTTGAGGATGTTGCTATAACTATTATGGTTCACGATTTTGATTCTTGCTCATTAGAACAAACATACGTCAACGAAGGCGGTGTTATTCAAGTAAATCATGACCGCGATAAGGCAGAAATTATTAGAGCCTATTTAGAAAAGCAGGGATATATAACCATTTGAGAATTCTTAAGAGATAGATTTAAAAAAAATCTTCTTATTTTTACTATAAAGCAGATATCTTAAATTTGAGATAAATCAAAATGAATCCCTATAAAATTTTAGTTACCGGTGTTGGCATTTCTGGTAAAAGTAATCTTGCAAAAAAACTTGAAGAAAATCTCAGTAAGCTCTTTAATCCAATTGTAAATAAAGACGTGGATTGGGACCATGATGCTTTGATTGTCCCTGAAGAAGCTATAGTTTACATATTACAAACCCCAAAAGGTTGCCAAGCAGAAAGAAGACATGGAATCTCCTTGGCTGATTTTAATAGGATTGTATACTGTAACCCAGATCTGGAAACTTATGCTAAACTTCTTGCAAGTAGAGGTTGTGCTTGGTTTAAGGAAGGTGTTATAGAAAAAGGATTAGACGAAAATCCAACACCATATTCGTTTGAGAAGTTGCCGAACATAATCGAGAGGATAGCTGAATATGCCCTTAGAAAAGAAAGATTAAAAAATGAGGATATCGACTATTTTACAAACGCGGGTTTAATAGGGCGAGTAACATTTTTAAAACCAGTAATTGTAAATTCAACCTTGTTATCTTTTGAAGGTTATGATAATAATCTGGAACAACTAATTGGAGAAATTAACTTATGGATGAGATAGTTAGAGAATTTATTAAAGAGAAGTTTAAAGAGCAAAATGAAAAAATATTAAAAATCAATAAATTAGAGACTTCTGGAAACCTGACATATAAATTAAAAACAGCTAAAAAAGAATACATATTAAGGCTGTGTGGTATTAAAAAGAGACAGAGAACAAAAAATGAAGTTCAAGCTGAAGTTGAATTAATAAATTTTCTTCGAGAAAAGGAAATTCCGGTTCCTAAACTAATCAACTTTAGAGATGATTTTGTAATTATTTTGGGAGATAAAGCTGGAATTTGTTATGAGTTTATAGATGGAGAAACAACAAAAAAAACAACTTTAACGCAATGTTATTTAGTTGGAAAAATGTTGGGAAAAATTCATAACCTTACCAAGAATTATAAATTTAAGTACCCTAGGAAGAGATGGGGTTTAGAAGAAACCCGAATTAAATTCGGGGAAGTTGAAGGATTATTTTCAACTGATGAATATTTGCAAAAGAATAATTTTATTGAAAGATTAACATCTATTTTAAATCAGTTAAAGTTTGAAAGAAATTTGCCCTTCGGAGCAATTCACGAAGATTTAGGCAAACGTCATGTACTTTTTAAGAACAATAAAATTAACGGCTTGTTAGATTGGGATAGGAGTTATTCTGGACCATTCATCTTAGACTTAGGGCAAACTATCAGGGGATGGTGTTTTGATGATTGGAAAAAATTAAACCACCAAAAATTAACCAGATTACTAGATGGTTATGAAAATCAACGAAAACTATCCCTAATTGAAAAAAAATCTTTGTTAAACGCGATAAAATTTGCGTTTATAGAACGTGTAATTGCTTTTGTTATTTTTGCTTATAATACAAATAAAAAAGAGTATAAAAACCATGCAATAAATGATCTTACTCTTTTAGAAAATTTAAGCTTAAATCTTAATTTACCTCTTGATTAAAATGGACTAAAATAAACCAAAATAAATTATTTTAAATTCTGCTTGCCAGTGATAGTAACGATATTCTCTTCAGTGGTGATTATTACTTCTTCAAGATTATTAATTACAATATCGTTTCCCATTAAATAATAAGAAATGTTTTTGAGTTCCCTGATTCTTACTTTTTCAATATCGGGAATATCCAACACTTCAAACGGCGCTCGACCCTTAAGATGAGGATTATTTTCTTTAAAGAGACCAATGAAAGCCCTTTTGAAACCTTCTTTATCTTTACCTGGTTTTCGACTTATTACAACGCTCTTTGCTTTATACTTCTTTTCCATAACTACTTGTGATACAATCATACTTTTAAATGTTGCGTGGGAATGTTCATCTAAAAACATATACACCATTTCTATTTGTCAGATCTTAGAAGCAAGGCTATGATACTAGCGCTAGTTGTCAGCACGATTACTATTACTAATGAAATTTTTGAAGGAATTAATAATAATGCCCCCAATAGGATATAAGAAATAATTGCGATATAATAAATTGGTCTTGAACCAAAGAATAATTGTAAACCTTCTAGTTGTGGCAATGGTAATAATGAGAAGAAACCAATAATCATATTTAACGCAAATCCTTTAGTGAAAAAATATGTACCTGGCCAAGCAAATATACCTATAGCGAAAAATAGTGCAAGTAAGAAATGAGAGATTATTCCCCATAATGCAATCTGAGCGTTATCAGTATAAGAGAAACTAGGCGATGCTTCCCCCAATCTTTGTTTACCCAAAATTTCCGTATGAATTCTTCCCGGAAGAAGAATGGCTCCTTTACCCATGCTAATTATCCCAATTACCCCAGATAAAGCAAGACCGTTCCACCAAGGTCGGAATTTTGCAGTGTATCCTTGGTTAAGAGCATAAACCTTTTGACAACTCACCCTAAATAATAATGATACAAAAGCTATCAAAAATACAATCAATAAATGAACTAAGCCGAGACCAAATGAGAAGTCCCCACTACATTGACCAGCTGGACCCCAATCGCAAAAAGAGAATACTAAAGATGCAACAGCCGAAGCTATCAGGAACGCTTGAATTTCTTTCTTAGAAATTCTAAAAAAATCAATTATACGTACACGGAGTTCCTGAAATGAGACCATGGCATTACAGAGATTGAAGGAGTATATTAAATTTATCTTCTTCAATAAAAAATTAGTTCTTCTCTAACAGCCAACATTTATGTACATTATCACCCTTCTGTACATATCCCTCTTTAATCAAAGAAAATTTATCAGATATTGTTAATTCCCAGGTGTCTCTACCGATAAATAATAGGGTTCCCCCTTTCTTAAGAAGATATTTAGCTTGATAATATATTTCATTCAATAAAGCTTCGTCTTTCTTAGTTACATGAAAAATTAATCGATCAAATTCCCCTTCTTCAAATTTCACATCTAACTCATCTAGCCCAAACTTATGGATTTCCATTGAATTTTTTGCACCGGCAATAGCCGCATTTTTTCTAGCTGCGGTAAAATTTTGAGTACCTTGATCAAACGCTTCCACTTTTGATGTTTGAAGTAAAGAAGGTGAAGGACTTTCCTGGATGGAAATTCCATTCGAACAAGGAAACTTCCAGAACGCCCATTTGTTAGCATTGAGGTGTACAGGTAATCCGGTTGAAAATAAAGTAGCTTCAATTGCTAGCATTCCATCTCGCATTAAACCAACCAATATTTTTTCTTCTCGCTGAAATTTAGAAAACCGAATAAAAAAATATCCACTATCACCTTTAAATGACGCTGGATGAGGGAAAACTCGATAATCGCGACCGGCAAGATCTTTTCCAGTAATATCTATCCCTGCAAAATATTCTTCGCCATCAAAATAAATGATGATTAGAACATCTGGTTTCTTCATATCTAATTTTAAATTTATTTTTTTTTCTTTTAATATGGGAGATAACTCGCTGAGAACTTCGCGTGAAATTTTTGTTCGGTTATCTTGACCTTTAACGCCTTCAACTTCAATTTTACAAGAGGTATTATTGGTTAAAAAATCTTCCCATGAAAAACTTGAATCAAAATGAACTTTATCTTTCCAGTGATTTACAGATGCTAATATCCTCTGGATAGATTGCGCATGAATTGCATACCGAATAGCTTCTTCTTTACTTGCTTCAAATTTGACAATCCCTTTAGAATAGGTCGAATTTATTTTAAGAATCTCGGATATTTCTTGGGAAGCCGTTTCTTCCAATCCCGGATTAACTAAGACGTGCCATTTCATTCTTGGTGGTCTCCATCCACACCCACAACGTCTCCACTTATTTCCGAACTGCTTTCATTCTCATTGTCCCCGCTGTCTTCATCATCTTCGTCTTCTTCTACGACAATCATTGCAGCAGCTGCTAAAGAATCACCATCGTTTAACTTCATAACCCTTACGCCTTGCGTAGCCCGACCAATCTCAGATACTTCCTGACATTTAATTCTGATTCCGATACCACCTTGTGAAACTAACATTAATCCTTCGCTTCCATCAACTAATTTAACCAATTTAACCGGGCCGTTTTTATCAGTAATTTTGATGTTTGTTACGCCTTTACCACCCCGATTACATAACCGGTATTCTGAAACAAGTGTACGTTTCCCGTATCCTTTTTCGGTGATAGTTAAAATTGCTTTTCCTTCTTCCGCAGCCAATAATCCAATTACTTCATCAATTGAACTGAGACGAATTCCTCGAACTCCACGAGCTGTTCTTCCCATTGGACGAACATCTTGTTCCTTGAAACGATTTGCTTGTCCGTGTTTTGTGGCAAGAATGATCTCTTTATCACCGGCAGTATAATTCACGTTAACTAATGAATCACCTTCGTCCAAAGTTATCGCTCTAATTCCGCCTTTTCTCGGACGAGAGAATTCTACCAGATCTGTTTTTTTCACAGTTCCTTTTTTAGTCGCCATGAATAGATATCCCTCTTTGAAATCACGAACAGGAATTACCGCAGTTATTTTTTCACCTTCACGAAGATTTAGAAGGTTAGCTAAATGTCTTCCTTTTGCTTGTCGACTTCCTTCAGGGATATAGTAAACTTTCTGCCAATAAACCTGACCTTCATCTGTAAAGAACAGTAAGTAATCATGAGTAGAAGCGACATATAATTTTTCTACGAAATCTTCATCTTTAGTACCAGCTGCTTTAACACCTTTGCCACCACGTTTTTGAGTTTTGTAAGTATCTAATGGGAGTCTTTTGACATAACCAGAATTAGTCATAGTTACAACTACTGTTGATTCTTCAATCAGGTCTTCCATGTCAACATCTTCATCTTCACCAACAACAATCTTTGAACGTCTAACATCACCATAATTTGTTTTAACTTCTTCCAACTCTTCTTTAATTAATGACAGAACTTTAGCTTCAGAGCCGAGAATCTCTTTGTAGAAAATAATAGCGTTCAATAATTCCGCGTGTTCTTCTTTAATTTTGTTCTGTTCTAATGCAGCCAATTTTTGTAAACGCAAATCTAGAATTGCTTTAGCTTGAAGTTCTGATAAAGAATAAGTATTCATTAAGAATGATCTTGCATCATCCACAGTTGAACTTCTCTTGATACCCGCAATTACTTCGTCAATGTGATCTAAAGCGATAAGAAGGCCATCCAGGATATGGATACGTTTTTCTGCTTGGTCTAAGTCATATTGAGTTCTTCTTCGAATAACTTCAATCCTATGAAGAATATGATATTCAAATATTTCTTTCATCCCAAGAGTTTTAGGTTGGCCATCAACTATAGCAAGAAGATTAATTCCGAAAGTAACTTTTAACCGGCTATGTTTGTATAATTGATTGAGAAGAACATTTGGATCAGTTCCTTGTTTTAAATCTATAACTACCCGAATTCCATCTTGATCCGATTCATCATTAATGTTTCGTATTCCCGTGACAACTTTTTCATGAACTAAACTGGCAATATGGGTAATTAAATCTTCTTTGTTAACTTGATAAGGAAGTTCGGTGATGATAATTTTATCATCTTCTACCGTAGATACAGCTTTGATAATTACTTTCCCTCGGCCTTTAGTGTAAGCATGAAACAAGGAATCTCCACAACTAACTTCTCCACCCGTTGGAAAGTCAGGAGCTGGCACAATATCCATCAATTCTCGGACAGTGATTTCTGGATTATCGATTGTTGCAATTATCCCACTACAAATTTCGGCAACATTGTGGGGAGGGATATTGGTAGCCATACCCACAGCTATCCCCGAAGATCCATTGATTAACAAATTTGGAACTTTATTTGGAAGCACGTCTGGTTCTTTCAATGAGCCATCAAAATTATCACTGAAATTTACCGTGTTCTTATCAATATCTTTGAGAAGTTCTTCCGCAATTTTATGAAGTTTAGCTTCCGTATACCTCATTGCTGCTGCTGGATCTCCATCAATTGAACCAAAGTTTCCCTGTCCCTTAATCAAAGGATATCGTAAAGAAAAATCTTGAGCCATCCTTACTAAAGAATCGTATACCGCTAAATCACCATGAGGATGGAATTTACCTAAAACTTCCCCAACAATTCTGGCACATTTTTTGAATGGTTTATTATGAAGCATCCCCATCTCATACATTGCAAAAAGAATTCTTCTATGAACTGGTTTAAGTCCATCCCGAACGTCCGGGAGAGCTCTACCGACGATAACTGACATCGCATAGTTAATATATGCTGTTTTCATCTCGTCTTCTACAACACGAGGAATGATTTGTTCTCCCAAATTCGTTGGATTTTCTGCTTCAGGTGGTGACATTTTTTAAGATAAATTTACCGTCGAGAAACGACTATTTTTCCAAGTCTTCCGCCATTTATAAAGATTACGCTTCCAAAGAGAGAATATGGCTGATTAAGCTGGTTGTAGTCTTTAGAAATTGAAATAAAAATATCCTTGATTATTCATCACTTTTAGCTTCTTTCATAGCTTTCTGAATTTCATCTTTGCTTTCGTCTTGATGTTTGCCAAATTCGATTAATCTTTCGACTTCATCAGCTTCTTTCTCGACATTCTCAGCTTCCCGAAGAATCTCTGAAGGTACTTGTTTTAAGAATTCCTGTTTAGCTTCCTCGCTAGGAAGGTCAAAATATTCAAAGAATTTTTTTGTAAGTTTAACCGTAAAAGTTCTTCCAAATTTTTCTTTAGCAACAAATCCTTGCTCTTCTAATAAACGCATATGCTCGTAAGCAGCAGGACTACGCAGTTTGATTACTTCCGATTGAACAATTGGATATTTCCAAGCGATAACTGCTAGAGTTTCCATTAGCGGCCGTTCCAGTTCCGTTGAAGAAACAATATTACTAACAATTGGGACAAATTGATCTCGTACTGTTAATTTCCAACCCTCTTCTTTTTTTACAATTTGTAAAGAATTATCGCGTTCACTGTATTCTTTCTGCATTCGGGTTAAGATTTGGTCTACTTGTTCAATGGTTAATGAACATAGACTAGCTAACCTTTCAGAAGTTATTTCCTTACCAACAGCAAAAAGTACCGCTTCCACCTTCTTTTCATTTATTTCCATTCTTCTTGTCAACTATGAAATATTTTCCATCATTTAAATCTATCCTTCCTTGGTCAATTAAGACGTCCATAAAATCTTCCAAACGGTCTTTTTCAACCCCGGTTAATTTTCCCAAATCTTCCGAATTCATACTGCGGCCTTGAAGAAGAACGGTAATGTAATTTGTCAATAAACTATTTACCCCCCTTTTCAAACTGTCATTTTCCATCTTAACTGTTTTAGCTACTAGATCAATGGAATGAAGTTTGGCCTGAAGATCGTTGAAAAATGCGGTTAAATCCGCATCTTTAAGTGCCAGTTCGGCTGGTTCCATTATTTCAATTTGGGCCGGCATATATTCTAAACAAAAAATAGTCAGATCCTCTAGCAAAGGAGTAGATATTTCTAACTCCGCAATAGCTGAGAAAAAACCTTCTTCTTTCTCATTAGCTATAGCTTCTGAGATGTGCTGAGTATGTAAAGTATACTTCTCTTCAGAACTAATCTTTTCGACATAGTTCTTAAGTGCCTGTTCAACGTATTCCTTAGGCTTTCCCAGAATTTCTAGAAGCGCCCTAAATCGAATATTTTGTGCCATAATCACTGCGAATAGTTATTCTTTTTAAGGCTTTCTCTACTACCTAAGATTTCTTGAAAACTAGAACTACCACCAATAAACCAAACGTAATTGCCATTATATAAGGGGCCAGAATCCATGCTTTTTTAGAGGTTCCTTGATATACTAAAATACCTTTACCTTCCCTGCTGGAAATCAAGTTCGAGTGAGATATATCTCCCTTTTCTGCAGTAGATTCTAAAGAAATAGACTGATTATTTTTTTCATTTTTTACATAGATTTTTCCAGTTAATTCTTTCAAAGTTTTCTGGTCATCTTTTTGAATTTTTACTTTAATGTTATATTCTCCTTCGTCCATCTCAGTATCAAGAGGAAGAAAAAACTCAATTACTTCTGAATTTTTACCATCTATCATAATTTTCTGAAGATTATCTTCTCGTTCTTTTTGTGAATCACTACAAGAATAACATTTATTGCCTTTGTAAAGATAACTCCAAGCTTCATAATCGTGAGAAGTTTCATCAGAAAAAATTACTGGAATTGTTATAACATCTCCCGATGATGCACTAGACGAGAAATCTCCAAAAGAAAATTCAGGGATGGCCGTTTCCGTTTCGAATTCTTTCCGGATTTTGTTTAATTCTGAGAGATAATTCTTACATACCTCCGAATCGACATCTTCAACTTCGATTCCTTTTTCTTCACGAATACCAAAAGCTTCCACAATTAAAGTAGCTGGACCATCGTCGATTTTTTGATTACAGTTTGGAATTAATTGTAAAGGAATTGTTAAGGGATATTCTTGATATTTTTCTTCAATGCTTAACTTAGTTGTTTTGCTAATTTTTTCTCCGCCTTTCTCTACCCAAACTTGTACAGATTGCTGAGTCTCATCGCCTTTGTAAACACTAACCTTGGCAGTAAATTGATCTCCCCATTCTGCAGTTTTATCATTACCCAGATAAATATTATCGATAGTTATCCATGAATCGTTAACTTTATACCTGGGATTTATAGCAATGAGTGTGGTGATGTCATTGTTGGTAATCGCATCATCCTCACAAGACAAATTCTCAATCCAGAAATGAAGCTGATAAATTCCTTCCTGCAAAGATGGAGAATATTCTTTCGTTCTTTTGTTAGCAATAGATTGGTTTGTCCAAGGTTTGTATTCAGTAATGATATCTCCGTTGAAATCTTCAATAGTTCCGCGGACAGTAATTTCCTGAGCCGGACCAAGAATTCTTTCAGTCTTGATAGTAAATTTTGCCGACACCGTTTCTTTATTAAACAATGAATTATTTTTCTCAATTGAAAGTTTCCAATCACAAAAACCAGTATAAACATTTTCTTTACCTGGAGTTGGAACCGTCTTAAACCATTCACCATTTATTTTACTAAAACTTACTCCTTCATCCGCGTCAGAAAATTTAACTTCATCAATCAATGATGATGCATTGAACGGATATCCAACAGCTAAACGGACCTCTTCAATTGTTTTGACTAAATTAAAATCACTATCACCATTACGATAAATTGTGGCGTAACAACCATTACATAGGTCTAAAGATTGAGTTGTTGTTTCCGTGATATATAATTCGTGATCATTTTCATCATCATAAAACACTAACCCTTGTAAAGAAACAGTTTTTGGCCCATTGTTATAAATCTCGATCCATTCTCCCAGAGGTTTTATTGCAGCGTCATCACCAGAAGGATCAGCCATAATCTCAGTAATTTCTAAATCTGCAAAAGTTGAGAATAGTAAGAAAAAAATGATTAATCCATATATTATGCTCTTTCCACCACCCATTTTTAGAAAAAAATAGAAGTCATTGATAAGTTTTACTATTATTGAATACTAAAGAAAGTTTTTAAACAAAAATTGCTATTAAGAGTGTATGGGATGGTTATTTGGAAAAAGAAAAGAACCGAGAGTGCCGCTTCCTGAAGCTCATGAAGTAGATGATAGTTCTTTAAGATTTCCAAGTTCTTCTTCTAAAAGGGTTATAGAACCAAGAAAAATTAAAGAAGCAGTGGGTTTTGAGAAACCGTTAGCTCCTCCTGAAATGCCAATGGAATTTGAACCAGTAATAGAAAAACCGAGAATGCCACCACCATTGCCAAAAGTGAGACCAGCTCGACCTACTTTTGCAGAACTCCCTACAATTACTCCAGTTGATAGAGATTTTAGAGATATTCCTTCCTTGCCAGTCCCAGTTCAGGTACATCAAGGTGGCGAACATTTCGTTAAAGTAGAAACGTATCAACATTTATTAGGAAAATTAGAATCTGTACATAGTAACATTGTCGAATTAGACCATATTAGTAAGAAACTAGAACGTTCAGAATATCACGAAGAAGAAAATTTTGATAAAATGAAAAAAGCAGTAAGATCTTTACATGACAAACTACTTCGTGTAGACAAATTATTATTTAAAGGATAAGGTGAGACCCATGGAAAAAATGCCCGTATTTGTAAAAATAGAAGAATACAATGAAGTTCTTAATTTAATGAGAACAATCCGGAAAAAATTAGATGAAGCTAAAGGGACTCTCTTAAAGATTCATGATTTAAAAAATGAAGAAGATCATCAACTAGAGATGTGGCAAAACACTTTAGCTGAAGTTGAAAAGAAAATTGATTTCGTAGATCACTCATTAAATGAGCCGCAACATTTCTAAAATGCCAGCAAAAACTCCGCTAACAGCGATAATGGAACAGAAACCGCGCAAGACCGCGAAGAAGAAGACTGCTAAAAAGTCTTCTCAGCATGCGCAGCGAAAGCCAGAATATATGGTCCATGTTCCAGAACCAATGATGATGCGGAAAGATTTATTGGAAGCATTAAGAGAAATTATTATTTTCATGCAAGGGTATGATAAATTTAAAAGAGTTCAAGGGGAGAAAATTGCTCTCTTCAAGAAATTACGTTCTCAAGTAAGAGAATTAAATTCTTTAGTAGATGGAAAAATGAAAAAACTTTTCCCGAAAGGAAGTCTTCCATCAATTATGAAACAGGAAAATGTTACACCAAAATTAGAGATGCCTATTGCTGTTTCTAAACCGCAACCAGCTCCAGTTCAACCAAAACAACGTAATGAATTAGATGAATTGGAATTCCAATTGAAAGATATCGAGAATCAGTTGCATGGATTGAGATAGATTGATTCTTTAAGAGTGGTTATTATTCTCACACAACTTTTATAAAACAGAGCCAATCATAACACAACAAGTGCGCGTGCCGGAGTGGTCAAACGGGATAGACTCAAGGCATATGAGTGTGATAACCAAACTCGTTGTAAGTCATCTATTGGCTTAGTGCCTACGCAGGTTCGAGCCCTGCCGCGCACACTTTTTTATTTTCCTCAAACCAGAGTCTTTTTAAATCCCTACGTCTTTCTTTTCCTCATGCCAATTGAAGTATGCTGCATTGGGGGTTTCTCAAAAACCGAAGGCAATTCTGTTGCTATTAAAGTTGATGATGAAGTAATTCTCCTAGATATGGGGCTAAGTATGGAAGATTATATTCGTTATACCGAAGACCGAGAAGATGTCAGCTCCAAAACTTATGCTCAATTGCTAAGAGTAAATGCAGTTCCAAATTATAATTTTATTAAAGAGTGGCATAGTAAAGTCAAAGCGATTGTTCCAAGCCATGGACATCTTGATCACGTTGGAGCTATACCCTTCGCAGCTTCATTGTTTCCAACAGCACCAGTGATTTCAACCCCTTATTCGATTGAAATTCTAAAAAGTATTCTCTGGGATGAACATATCACCCTACCAAACAAATTAATAACTTTGAATCTTAATTCCTCAATCAAATTATCTGATAAAATTACGATTGAATTTGTAAATGTAACCCATTCTATTCCTCATACTGCGATTGTAGTTCTTCATACACCTTACGGAAAAGTAATGTACGCTAACGATTATAAATTTGATCGCCAACCAGTTATCGGGAAAAAACCTAATTTTGAACGATTAAAAGAATTAGGAGATGAAGGTATAAAACTTCTTATTGTGAATTGTTTATATGCCCATGAACATAAAAAGACGCCTTCAGAATCTGTCGCTAAACAAATGTTGAAAGATGTTATGTTAGGTGTTCAAAGTGAAAAGAAAGCAATGGTTGTAACAACCTTCTCTTCCCATATTGCAAGATTAAAAAGTATCATCGAAATGGGTAAAAAATTAGATCGGAAAATTGTTTTTTTGGGTAGATCTTTAATGAAATATGTGCAAGCAGCAGAAAGAATAAATCTGGTTAATTTCTCTAAAGATGTTAAAATTCTACGACACCGTGATCAAATTGATAAGATGTTGAAAAAAATTGAAAAAGAAGGGCGTGACAAATATCTGATTGTTTGTACCGGACATCAAGGAGAACCACGAGCAGTCTTATCCAGAATCTCTCGAGGAGAATTGGATTTCAAATTTAAAGAAGGAGATATCGTCATTTTCAGCTGTCAAGTTATTCCAGTAGAGATCAACATTGATAATCGGGAAAAACTAGAAAAAAGTCTTTCAGCAATGAACGTAAGAATTTTTAGAGATGTTCATGTTTCCGGTCACGGAGCATTGGAGGATCATAGAGATTTATTAGAACTAGTGCGTCCAGAACATATCATTCCAATCCATGCTGAAAATGCAAAAGCTCAAATGTTAGCAGATTTTGCAGCAGGATTAGGATATAAGAATACCCATGTGATGCAAGATGGGAAGAAAATTAGTTTCTAAAAAGATAACTTCATTACAACAAACTTTATAAACAGCCCATTGTTGTCAGCTTCTGAGGGTGGCGTAAATGAAGTTAGTATTGGCTGAACCAAAATATTTTAAAGATAGCATTGGGATTATTTCAGATTTAGTTTCTGAAGCTAAATTTAAAGCTACTAAAGATGGTCTAGAGCTAGTCGCTATGGACCCAGCTAACGTAGCGATGGTTATTTTCAAATTATTAAGTAGTTCTTTTACGGAATATACCACAACCGGTACGGAAGAGGTTTCAATAAATCTTAACAATCTTAAACAAATTCTTAGACGAGCAAAAAGTGATGACATGTTGAGTTTAGAAACAACTGAAGATAATAAATTAAAAATTCAATTGAAAAGTAACACTACTCGGTCGTTCTCAATTCCAACTCTTGATCTGGATGATAAAGAACAAAGAGTTCCAGATTTGAGTTTTCCAATTGTCATACATACTAATTCAAGTATTCTTCAGGAAGCTATCGAAGATGTTAGCGTAGTAGCCGAATCAGTTACATTCCTTGGAGAAAAAAATCAATTGTCTGTAAAAGCTGAAGGAGATCTTTCCAAAGCTTTCATTGAAATACGAGCAGATGATAATACTATCGTGAAAAGTAGTAGCGACGAGAAATTTAAAGCAAAATATTCTCTTGAATATCTCCGTAAAATGATCTCAGGTGGAAAATTAACTGATAATGTGAGTATTCATTTCAATACAGATTACCCAATGAAAATTGAATATAAGGTCACAGATAGATTATTGTTAAGCTTTATTCTTGCTCCAAGAGTGGATAATGATTAGTTTTCTTCGTTAACTTTTTAAAGTGCCTATAAGTTTTAGTTATTATGGATACCCTACTTATTGAAAAAGCTGAGAAAGTACATCAAAGTAATTTTAAATCAACAGTTCTTTTCGAAAGAGCAATATTTTTTAGTTGGGGTTGTTCGATTGGTGATTGTACTTTTTGTTACATGAGTACTCAGCCAAAAGAAAAAATTGTTAAAGAAACTAAACGAAGTGATGCTTCACTTCTAGCAGAATTTATCCTTGCTAAACAATTAGGATGGGATATTGGTTTTTTTACGGGAGGTATCGGTATTTTTACCCCTTTAGAACTTGAAGAACTGTTGAAAAAAATAATTGTAATCACCGAAGAAAAAATTTGGTTATCTGTTGGACCAATAACTAAACCATTACTAATTAAATATTCGCCTTACATTCGCGGAATTGTCGGGTCTACAGAAACGATTAATCCGGAATTGCATCAAGTGGTTTGTCCATCTAAGCCCCTAGCTCCTTACGAAAGAATGTTTGAATCTGCTGAAGAATTAGGATTAGAGAAAGCAATGACCTTTATCGTAGGAATGGGAGAAACAAGAGATGATTTTTTATTGCTTAAAGAGTTTATCGTGAAATATAAAATTAATAAAATTCACGTTTACGGATTGATACCCCAAAAAGGAACTCCGTTTGAAAATGCAAGCAGACCAACAAAAGAAGAACAGGCTTGGTGGATTGCTCAATTAAGAATCAATTTCCCTAAATTAGATATTCAATGTGGCATCTGGGAAGATCGAATTGATTACTTATCTTTATTGTTAAAAGCTGGAGCTAATTCCATCTCTAAATTTAAAGCAACAAAATTGTTTGGCACAGATATCGCTAAACAGATTGAAGAAGAATCAGTTAAAGCTGGAAGAAGTTTCGTTGGGACACTAACTAAAGTGCCGGATGTTGATTGGAAAGAAATTGTAAGTAATCTGTCTTTCGAACAGGAATTAAAAGATGAAATTTTAGTTAAATTAGGACAATATCTTAAAACAATGAATGAGAATTCAAATGAGTAAAGATTACCAATCCTTACAACATTCAATGATTTTTTTGACGACTGATTTGGTTCTGGAATTATTTCTGTAAAAGAACATACATCCAAAAGATATCCAAAGAATTCCGATAATCAAAATCGCTTCATTTAATCTGGATAATCCTTCCAATATCGAATAAGCAATTATAATAATGGTTAAATAAAATGGAAGACGAAAGAGAAGCCACTTCTCTTCAAGATGTTTTTCTGCGACGTATAAAATTCCATGAGCTGAACTTCCCAGAAGCAAAGCCAAGATTATTTTGTCTTGAAAAAGATTTTCAAATTTTAAGACAATCAAAATTATCCAAGTTAAACTTGCCGCAAAACATAAGGCACAGAACTTTTTTTTTATTTTCTCTGGAAAAACATTTTTAAAAATTAGAAATAAGATAAATAAACCGATTATTCCCAGAATGACAAGTGTTACTTCATTCATTCTAAAACGTCACCTGAATTAATATGCTAGCAATCAGAAGTAGTCCCAGAGTTATCATCACACCTTGAAAAGGGAATACTCTTCCCCCTTCCCTCATAGAACTTAATTTCCGGCTAAGCCAGGGAGCAATCGATACCAATAACCCGCCCAGGATACTTCCTATCAAAGAAAGATTTAACAAATAAATTAATCCATATTCCCCAAGAAAAGAAAAATAAAGAGGGTAAGGTTTACTTTCCAATACCGGAAGAATTGGTAACACAGTTAAAACAAAAGAACCAATCACGATTAACGATTTTTGGAACGGAATACGGTGTTTCTTAAACCAACGCCAATTTGACATCCACCATCCAGTTGAAACTGCAAAGGCACCAATGAAAAGGCTGACAGCTGCGGGATGAATTCCCAAATATACCGCCCCGCCAGCAGCAATGGCCGCCCCCGCTGTACACAAGGGACAATGAGCTTGAACTCCCCTTAATAAAAAAAGAAATGAAACAAAAGGAATCAATTTTTTCTTGTTCATTATTTGACCTCAGATTTCCATGAAATCAGTTACTTGCCCATCATGACCTACAGCATAGATCATCCATTTCTCTTGTTTAGGCCCAGGCATTCCAGGCGAACCTGATGGCATTCCAGGGAGAGCAATCCCCGCGATATCTGGTTTTTCTAACAGAAGTTTTTGGATAGCTTCTGCAGGAATATGGCCTTCAACAAAATAATCCCCAACAATTGTTGTATGACAACTTTGCAATTCTATAGGAATTGCATATTTTTCTTTTATACCATTTAGATCTGGTAAATCGTTAATTTCTACATTAAACCCTTTATCGTCCATGTAACGTGAGAATATTCCGCAACAACCACAAGAAGAAGATTTGAAAATAATAGCTTTCTCGCCATTTATTTCATTATTCTTTTCACTAGTGCAACTTACTAAAAAGAGAGCACCAATTAAAAATAAAAATAAAATGAAAAATGAAACAGACTTTCTAGTTTTCATATTTTAACAACCCCCAACCATTGCTGGAACCGAACTTTGTACAGTAGCTGATCCGCCACCACTAAGTACCGAACCAAAGAGGTTCTGTTGCAGTGAATTCAAAGCAAACGCCTGTGTTATAGAAAAAATTAATAAAATCACAGTGATGCCTATTAAGACATATAAAATCGCTGTTTCTTTACTTATCTTTTTTTCTGTATGCCCACTTGTTTTTTCATGGTGTGTTGTGTGTATTTCTTCCATATTAACATCCTCCTACCATTCCGCCAGCAGATTGACCGTCTTCAATTCCTCGATAACGGTTACTGGCAAGATTGATATAATTAAACTCAATTTCATTTTCTTCCAAAATTCCTGCTTTGAGTTGCATTTGACCTGGGAAGAAAAGAACTTTCCATTTACCTATTTCCTCCAAGATTTGTTCATCAGTTAATTCCGAACCATGATCAAGGAGTAGATATTTAGCAAGACCGCGCATAGCGTAACTGTGAGCACAACCACATGCGGCTTCTCCATTCTCAAAAATTATTGAACGAGCACCACAACAATATTCGCAAGAAATGCCATTATGAAGCTGATAAAGTATGTTGATGTATCGATCTAGTTTTTCTCCCTCAAGTGAAAGTGTCCGGTCCATTTGCCCCAATTTCCTGATTGTTAGGTCGGCTCTCGCTGGATCTTGCGGTGAAACATCATCATATCTTAGAGATAATTCTTTGCCATAAACTTCCGGCACACCAGTCGGAATTATCTTTGACGTGGGAGCTATATCCGTTGTTGTTGTAATGCCTTCTAAGCGAGCTAGAGACTGAGCATTGAATAATATCACCAGAGCTGTAGCTATAAAAAGGACAGCTAAAATTTTCTTTTCTTTCTGCATTGTTGTTCCGCCTCCCGGTTGGGATTTTGTAAAATACAAAGAAAACGGAGCTGAAACAATATATATATGTACTGATGTAACTAGTTTCAAGAAATTATTTAGATTATTTATTGATAAATTTTCGGTCTCTCAAATAAGAAATTAAAACTAAAGCTATAATTCCACCTAAGGTTGTTACAATAACATCCCAAAATCCATCCCACCAAAATATGTCTTGAAGATAGGGTGGATTGTAGAAAACTAATTCTTGCAAGGTTTCTAAAATTTCCCAAACTAATGCTCCAATAAAAGCAAAAACAACAGCATAAATCTTTTTAGATTTAACATCGGTAAGTGAAAGAGCCCAACTAGCAATGAAACCTAATGCTACCCCTCCCATGAGATGACTGGGAATATCAACTAGGGGAATTGCCTTGTAAAGGTTATAAATTCTAATTGCAACCTCAACAAGAAGAAAGAAAATTATTGATAATAAAGTAGCAATGAATAAATTGTTATGAGGTAAATAAAATTTATGAATCTCTTTTTGAATTCTTTTAATCCGGTGGTTAAACTTCTTACGAGTTTTAGACGAAGAATTCTTGACCATAGTGACTACTAGGGAACAACTCTATTTATTCTTTTCTAATCTGATTTTGTTTAGCAAAACTTTCACCGGCATTTGATAGATAGTCCTTTGCATGTTCTAAATCAAGATAAGTCTTATTATCAGATCTTAATTTTCCTTGAGCATCTATAGAAAATGGCTGATGATAATTTTTAGACAAGAGTTCAATGTGTGAAGAAACATTTTCCGCACTAAAACCACCAGCAATACCAAATGTGGCCTTCGGAAGAACAGAAGGTAATCTCTCAAGAAGATCTAAAATTTTTCTAGGCCTGAAATCAATTCCTTCACCACCAGATGGATCTAAAAGGACATATTCGGCTAAACCGGAATATACTATTGCTTTATTTATTATTTGTTCGATTGATTCTTTTAATGCAGTTTTAGGTAATTGAAGAACAATTTGTAGCCCCGAGAATTTAATCTTCAATTCTTCTAAATAATCCAATTCAGGCCACAATTGATTTAGCTGAACGGCAGTACAAAGATTTTTCTCAAATAAATCGCCGGTCTGAAAAACGGTTGTTAAATCGTCAACCAATGTAGCCGGATTAGAAGTGAAATAGTGAATCATCGGTAAAGTTCCAACTGGAGCGGCTTGTATAAGATCCGGTAAATCGTTAAATGCCGGCGAGTTAGTTCCTCTAGAAGATTTATCAGCGAGTCGCTTATCTGTAACAACATAACCAAGCATTAATTGATGAGATTCCGGGAGAATGGTTAAAGCATAATCTCCGAGAGTTCTAACTTCTTTTCCAGTAGTAAATCCAGTTATCCCCACGTAAGGTTTTGGTTTTAGAAAAGTCATAAATCTATTGGGAGCTAAAGAATTAATAAAGGTTTGGGTGGGATTTACTTCTCTTTTTAAAGAAAGTAATTTATAGGAGTAAATCATTAAATAAGTCATGCAAACAAAAAGGATAGGTGCAGTCTTGTTAATATTTAGCATATTCCTTCTTATCTTCTTTGTGATTACCTATCAAGAACTTTCTACTGAAAGTGAAGAAATTGGGTGTTTTAATTCACCCGATTGTAAACCAATTCAAGCGTCATTTTCTTTTGTTGATCTTGGATTTGGATTGTTTGGATTTATTGTAGCACTTTCATTTTATTTATTGTTTCTTTCAAAAGGAGATAAAGAATTTCTTAATCATTTAAAAGAAAGAAAAAGCACCTTAAACCATGAAGAAAAGTTTTCAATCTTATTATTAGGACTTGATGAATTTGAAAAAAGAGTTCTTAAAGAAATTGTATCTCAAGAAGGAATTACTCAAAACACACTTTGTTTAAGGTCAGACATGTCCAAAGCTAAACTGAGTCAAGTTCTAACTAATTTAGAAAAAAAGAATTTAATTAAAAGACAACAACAGAAAAAAACTTTAGCAGTATTTTCAACCATCCGTTTTTGATTGAGATGAACGTTAATTCTTAGAAATATTGAGGATATACGCTTTACAAAGTGTTGTGTTTTGTCCATAACTTATATATAATAACCGATATTTTTACGACTAAAAGATAATTTAGGAGGTTTGAGACAAATGGAAGATTCTGAACAAAAACAAAATGAAACGATTACTCTAAGTAAAGCTTCTTTATGGAAAGGCATATCTGGAGTTCTCGCAGTACTTTTGGTGATAGCAATATTCACTGGAGGATTTGGAGTAGGGAACGATGGTTCCGGCCCAACTGGAAACGTTATTGCAGATTTAGGTGGCGGAGCTCCCACACCAAGTGTAGATGTGAAAGGCCTAGTTGATAATGATGATGCAGTGAGAGGAGATCCAAAGGCGCCAGTCACTATCGTGGAATTTAGCGATTATGAATGTCCGTTCTGTGGAAGGTTCTATTCAGAAACTCTTGGACAGATAGAAAGCAAATATATTGATACTGGAAAAGTGAAATTGGTCTATAAAGACTTCCCACTAAGTTTCCATCCACAAGCACAAAAAGCAGCTGAAGCCGCAGAATGTGCTGGTGAGCAAGGGAAATACTACGAAATGCATGACTTGTTATTTGAGCAAGGAGTACAAGGCGGTGTAGCAGGATTTAAACAGTACGCAAGACAACTTGGATTAAATACCGCAAGATTTGATACTTGCCTAGATTCAGGAGAAATGGCATCAGAAGTTCAAGCAGATATGATTGCTGGTCAGAGAGCGGGAATTCAAGGAACGCCAGGTTTCATCATCAACGGTCAGTTAGTTTCTGGAGCGCAACCATTTGCAGTATTTGATGCAGCAATCCAAGCAGCTTTGAATGAATAAAATTAGATCGTTGTTTTATTTTTCTTTTTTATTTTTCTTATTCCGACACGGGCAATGGACATTCACTCTTTTCGGCAAGTTCGGTAAAAGTTAATTCCCCAGTAATTCTTTCTTCGTTAGCAAATTCCCAGGTAGGGTAAGATTCTATTCCCATTTGTGTACAAAATTCAGTTTGACCTTGGCCATCAGGGAGAGAACATTCAATGTAAGTTACTCGATTAAAAGATTTCCCGAATAAATTTTTTTGAGCAATGCAATGTGGACACCAAAATGCCCCATACATCAACGCTCCGCTCTCGGTAAGGCAAGTTGCGAAATCGTCTACTTCCGCTGAAGAAGAACAACTAACTAGTAAAAGTGAAAGAACAATAAGGATAGAGATTACTACTTTATAACTTAATCCGAGATTTATATTTGTTTTATCCATGATCTTATCCTCAGTGGGTTTTAATAATTAATTATTTGAAACTCTTTATTAAGTTATTCTTGAAACTAGTTTCAAAGGAGTATATAAACAGATTTCTAATTAATTTTAAAGCATTAAATCTTCTACTTTTACACTTATCTCTTCTTTCTTTTTTAAAATACCTTCGCCAATAAAAACCAAATAATTTCTTCCTTGGCCTTGTTCAATTAACCACCTTCCACCAACATAATTCAAAAGATTGTTTTTTCCAGAAACATTCAAATAGCCTTTGAGACGGAAAATTTCTGAGGGTAATTTACTTAAAAAATAATCTAATTTTTCCTCGGTTGTATTGCCAGAAACTTCAATTGTAAAGGTTTCCATCTCATGGTCTTTTTTTTGTGTAGAGATGGTGTGTTTATGACCCACTTCCACACTTAATAATACATCTAGATCTACAACACAATTAATTGTTTGAATTATTGGAGCTTTCGGATTAATTTTTTTCAAAACCATAATTATTTCTTCAACTTGTTTCTCTGAAACAAGATCAATTTTATTCAATAAAAGGATATTTGCACTTTCAATCTGAATCCAGGTATTTCCTCCAATTGTTGGAAAGCGAACGAAGATATCCGCATCAACGATAGTTATCACCGCTTCTAAAGAGATATCAATTAAATCGTTCTCAATATCTAATACCAAATTGTCTGCCTCGGCTATCCCGGTTGTTTCTAAAATAATCATATCGGGAGAATAATTTGTGATTATTTCTTTAACACCAGCCTCAAATTCTCCTTGTAATGAACAACAAACACACCCTTCCAGAAGTTCCTTGACTGTAATATTTTCTCCTTGGATGGTATCTGTATCAATACCAATCTCACCAAATTCGTTCATGAGAACGGCTATTTTTTTATCGGTGTTTCTGATTATATGTTTAAGTAAAGTGGTTTTACCACTTCCAAGATATCCGGCTAAAATAATTAATGGGGTTTTCATTTTTCTTGTAAAGAAGCTTTCTTAATAATAATTCTTCCGCAATATTTCCCATCCATCGCTGGGTGTATTTCTTCCAAAACAATTTTTTTCATGAAAAGAGGACAATCCAAAACTAACGATTCATATTCGCCACCTTCCCCGTTAATCTGAAACCCGGTTTTCTGTTGTAAGATTTGAAGTTCTTCAATTTCCTTTTCTGTGATTAGCCTATTTAACCAAGATTCATCTAATCCATCTGCTGCAATAGAACTTAGAATTATCTCAAATTTATGCTGTAACAATTCTTTCATTTCCTTTATTTGTTCTTTATGCCATAACGGTGAAAAGATTTTTAGACCTAAAGAATCACAGACTTTTTCTATCCGGTCTCGCTGATAAGTAGAATAAACAGCTCCCGTAACAACTCCACTAATATTAAATTTGTCTTTTGCTTGTTTTAAAGCTTCCTTGAGATCTTCCAACTCCTTTTCTTTCTCACCACGAGTTTCTTTAACAATAATTGGTAACCCCATCGCTTCCGCTTGAAGAGGGGCAATATCTATTGCAGGAGTGTGGAACATATATGAATCTGGGTTGAGAGATTTCATTGTCACTAAACAACCCAATTCATAATTTTGTTTCTTCATGATGTATGCTGCATAAGTAGAATCTTTACCAGAAGAAAACAAGACCGCTAATTTTACATTATGGGCTGGATAAAATTTCTGGAGATATTCTGATTTCGAAAGATTTTCTTGTTTAGCAAGTTTCCCAAGCGCGTTATCTATCCTTGAACCATATTGAGCTGCCGTCTTTTTACGGAATGCAAACTCTTTTCTTAAACCTGAATCTAAAGCAATTTCTCTGAGGATTAATTTTGTTTGATTATCTTGGATTTTATACTTTTCAGGAATCTTTAAAGAAAATTCAACCAATTTCCGATCAAGAAATGGTAAACGTAACTCTAAATTATTATCCATTGTGATAACATCATCGCGGTATAAATCTCGTTCGTACATTTTAAGAAGACCTGAAACACATTCCTGATTAATGTTTCCGGAACGTTTGTGACGTTCATACCCCGCAAAAATTTCTTCACTACCTAGACCAGAAAAAACAACTTTACATCCATCTTCCTTTGCTAACTCACAAGCAAGATAAAAGGTAAGAGCTACCCCTACTTTTACAACATTGGAATCTTCAATAAGCGGAACTATTTTTGTCAAGTAAGCCGGAATATCTTCTAAAGATATTTTTTTAATTTTAATGTTTAACCCAAGTTCCTCCGCTACTTTCTGGGCAGATTCCAAATCTGAAGGAATAGTTTCAGAATTTAAAACAGCGGTGTAACAAGTGAACTCGTGATTATTTTCTTTAAGATATTTTGCAATAAATGTGCTATCAATTCCACCTGAAAAGAGAAGGCCAAATTTTTGGTTTGGGATCCGTTTAGCAATTGCTTCCTCTAACAGTTTTTTTGTTTCTTGTTTTAACTGTTCATGATTCTCTTTGTGTTCTGGAAGATAAGATACAAATGTCCTGTTTTCTTCTTCTAATGATTTGTTCTTTAAGTTATATTTCAAAATTGTTCTCGGGTTTAATTCTTGAATATCAAGATACCATAATTTTTCCAAAACTTTTTTTTCTGAAACGAATGCAAATTCATCTCTAGTATGAATAAACCACAAGGGTTTAACCCCAAACAAATCTCTCGCTAAATAAAGAGTTCCGTCATTATAATATCCAAAGGCGAAAACCCCGTCAAGTTCTTCCAATTTATCTAACTTAAACTTGTCAAGAAATCCAATCAGAAATTCAGCATCATTTTTTGCTTTGATGGAATATTTCTCTGAAAGTTCTGTCCAATTATAAATTTCACAATTAGCCGTGAGTAAGCCTTCTCTCTGTAATGGCTGTGGAACATGGTTAACCACGGCATGAAGAGTGTGTCCTAAAACGTCTCGAGAAGAAATTTCGTGAATATTTGAAGCATCTTTTCCTCGGTTTTTTAATAAAACTAAAGCTGACTCTACCAGTGATTTAGCTTTGTCCTTATGAAATATTCCGATTATACCACACATGAGGGGTTAAATTTAGGCATATTTTATAAAATGTACTGGAGAGAATGATGAGGTTTACCTCAAATGAATCTCAAGAATGTCCTGATCCTGCAAGGTATGATTTAACATCACTCGTTGTGCATCGAACTTAGCTGATTTACCCCACACTCTAGCAAAACGAAATTTGCTTACAAAATCTTTATGCAATTTAGAACACACACCCCGGATATTAGTGCCTTTCTGAATAATCAGTGGTTCGTTCATATCGGCTTCTTTTCTTGGTTCTTTCATATAAACTCGAATGAAATCCAGTTTTTGGAAAATTAATTCTTTGAGTGGTTCTATATTAATGCCCTGCTCGGCAGAGATTGCTAAATCAGCATTTAATTCTTTTTTTACTTTTTCAACAGTAACTGCAGACGCTAAATCGACCTTACTAATACAAAGCAGTGCAGGAACATATTTTTTATTTCCTTCGATACAATCAATAAAATCGTCAATGTCAATTGGACTGCGAATCAGAACCTCTGCATTGACTATTTTGAATTCTCTTAACACTGTTTTCAAAGTGTCGTCATCAACTTCAATGGGAACTGTCTTGCCTATCTGAATACCACCTTTTGATTTTTTTTTAATGAATACGTCTGGTCTTGTTTTGTTTAATCGAATGCGAGCTTCTCGCACTTCTCGAAGAATAGCGGGGTAATGTTCTGGATGATTTACGTCAATAACCATTAAGACAAGATCAGCATTCAAAATAACTGTAAGCACTTCCTTTCCACGCCCTTTTCCCGAAGCAGCTCCTGAAACAATTCCAGGAACGTCTAAAATTTGAATTTTTGCCTGCTTATACTCCAACATTCCTGGGATAACAGAGAGAGTTGTAAAATCATATGCTGCTACTTCTGATTCAGTCCCAGTAATTTTGTTAACTAAAGTGGATTTACCTGCCGAAGGAAATCCTAATAATAAGACAGTTCCATCGCCAGATTTTCTTACAGTGAACCCATGTTCTGATTTACCGGTTTTTTTCTGAACTCGCTGGTCCTGCTTTTCTTTAAGTTGAGCTATCTTAGCCTTAACAATTCCAATATGGCCTTGCGTAGCTTTGTTATATTTTGTTTTCTTTAACTCATCTTGCAGAGATTTAATTTGATCCTTATAATCAGCCATTATCCCCCTTAATCCATCATCTCTTTTTAATTTTACTTATAAATTACAACAAAAATCCAATTCAGGGCAGATAAAATAAAAAACCCAATCGCAGCAAGCTGCGGGGTATTTTTAATCTTAACTGGATAATTGATTTAATAGTCGTTGCAGAGCAACGGAGTATTGGACCCAGTTAAGAAATAAACCATTTCTTTCCGCAACGTTTATATATCAAATTTCTCCCCGTTAGCCTATGGTGGATTTTATTACCGGAATTAAAGCTTATTTCAATCAAATCATCGCAGGAGTGATTATACTGCTGGTAGGATTTGGCTTAGGAATCCTAGTAAAGAAAGTTTTATTCAAAATTTTTCGAGAAATTGGCCTAAATAAAATTATGAGTAAAGTTGGAGTGATCGTAGATTTAGAAAAGTGGGTCAGTTCAATTATTTCATATGTTGTTTACTTGTTAACAATGGTTCTCTTTTTAGACCAATTAGGTATCGAATCTATCGTTCTTTATTTAATTGCTGGTGCTCTTTTAATGTTGGTTATACTCACCGCCCTAGTTGGATTGAAAGACGTCATCCCTAATTTTATTGCTTGGCTAATCCTACAACGGAGAGGTAGAATTAGACACGGAACAAGGGTAGAGATTAGAGAAATTGCCGGAGTAGTTGAAAAAGTGGGATTTTTAGAAACCGAAATAAGAACCCACAACGATGATATACTTTATGTACCAAATTCTTTATTTTTAAAATCTAAATTGAAAGTTAAACGAAACAATAAATAATCATCTTTTGCAACTTTCAAGTAAACTGATAATATCCCATACTTGAGTTCTATGATAAGAAGGGATGTCTAAAGAATTTAATTCGTCTAATTCGTTAAGAGCTTTCTCGATAAACAATTCTTCGTTGCTGTTAAGAATGTTTATTATCACGCTCATTCTTTCACGGAATTTCTTACTGATATCTGTTTCTTCCTGTAAAACTTTTAAACAATCAATCGCATCTTGAATTGTAGAATTCATTTTTTAGAAGATTCCTCTTCTTGGATTTCTTTTACCATCTGCTTTTGGACAGTTTCCATTTCGGCCTGAATTCTTTTTTCTTGTTCAGTGAAATTTTTAAGGCGAACTTCGACAAGTTCTTTTTTATCTTCAAGATCTTTTTGTAATTGGTCTCTTGGAGTAGCTACCATTACTCTACCCAGAATTTTATAAGTCTTTTCAGTTTGTTTTATTTCTGAGAGAGCCGAAAGAAGTTCATTCATTTGAGATTCTATCTGCTGTTTTTGTAAAGCTACAGCTTCAAGATTCTGGCGTAGCAACTGTAAATGATTAACACTTTCAGATGTCATTTTAAATTTTTACCTCGCTTTAACCTTTGCAGGTATTCGGCGACTTTTGTACAGCATTTTATATCCACAATATGGACATCTTACTCTCGTTCTGACGTTTTCTTCTTTGACGGCCTTCGAACAATTCATGCATGTGTATTCCATTTGAAATTATCCTATAAAGAATAGGCCCTCCCCGCAAGTTTAACTGAACAAGAACCACATTCCCAAATACCTGCTGCAAGTCTTTTAACACTTGTTTTGTTGCAATACGGGCACTTTTGCTTTGTACGATGTTGAGTTTCGATATTAGCAAATTTAGTTTTTGGTTTTCTACCGTACCGTGCTCCAAATCTTTTTGTTGGAAGTTTTGTTGGCATGTTTTTTTCCTCGTTTGAATATAAAGTGGGGCTGCCCGGAAAATCGGAAATTGAATCTGATTCAGCCACTTTTTCTAAATCAGCTCAGGCTTCGTTCGAACCGGGGTCTAAAGGTCCCAAACCTCTAATGCTAGATTGCTCCCATAGCCCTTATTTTGCTTATGGACCAAGCTACAACACAGCCCCACTAGTCTATTTATAAATATTTTGATTGAAAATGGCCTTCATCTTAAAAATTCTTTGGTTTTTTTCGAGAGATTTGAATATCTAAGAGTAATTTAAAGTTACTAACTCCTTGCTTGCTTTCGTTAAAATTCTGGTTTTTCCATCAAAAATAAGAGAATCTTCAATTCGTAATCCAAATTTACCGGGGTAATAGATACCCGGTTCTATCGTAAATGCGTGGTTTTTAGAGATTTTTGATCCTTTTTTATAAAATGGTTCCTCATGAAGCTCTACACCAATTCCATGACCTAAAGAATGATTAAATGATTTGGCGTGTTTTCCTAATTTCTTACGACAAAATTCATCTAAATTTAAATATTCCTTACCCTCAGCAACCATCTCAATGGTACTTTGCTGCGCATCAAGAAGAATATTATAAACCGATTTTTCTTGTTTTGTTGGTTTCCCTAAATAAAGAACTCTGGTCATATCGGCATTATAATTTTTGTAGCAAGCTCCAAAATCTAAGAGCAGAAATCCTTTACGAAGTTTTTGAGAAGAAGTGATATGATGAGGTATCGCTGCATTCTTTCCCATTGCCGCAATTGTTGGAAATCCAACGCTGCAATCGTTTTCCCGGATAAAACTTTCTAAAAAAATGGCTGCAGATTGTTCGGTCTTAATTTTATTAATATTATTACTCAGAGCATTTAATGCGTTTGAAGTAACATCGCAAGCAATCTTAAGATATTTTTTTTCTTCTTCAGTTTTTTCTGATCTGAGACTAGTTAAAATCGCTGTTACGTCCACAAAACGAGCTTTTGGGAAAAGTTTTTTTAACGATTCAAAACTTGATAAAGGTAAAGCAGATTTATTTATTCCAACTTTTTTAACATCTTTTCGACCTACTTGCTTCTCCCAACCTTTTTTTAAAATAAAATTATTGATACCTTTAACCTTGGGTGGTAAGTCTAACTCAGTGAGATATAATGAAGCTGAAGAACGACTTACCACCAGAAATCCATAAGAACAAGATGCCTGAATAAAATAGGTCAGATTTGGATCTGGATGACGTAAAAATACAAGATCTATCTCCTTCTTTTGAAGTTCCCGCTGGAACTCTTTTAATTTCATCACTTATAGGAAGAAAGCTATCTTAAAAAAGCTTTCTAAGAATCGGTTTTATGATACAAGAGGTATATTTCCAAACAATTATAAACCATATAATAAACTCTTAGAGTTAATGCAGAGGGTTACACTTAAGAACGGATTGAAGGTACTTTACCAGCAAAGAAAAGGTAACGCGGTAGTAATACAAATACTTGTAAATGTTGGTAGTAATGATGAAACTCCAGCTGAAAGAGGAATTTCTCATTTTCTTGAACATATCATGTTTGAAGGCACACTAAAAAGACCAACAAACCAGGATATTTCTAATGAGATTGAAAAAATAGGTGGAGATTTTAATGCTTATACTACTAATGAACGAACTTGTTTTTATGTAAAAGTTCTTAAGAAACATTTCGGAACAGCCGTTGATGTTTTAGCAGATATGATGCAAAATTCTTTATTCAAAGAAGAACACGTAGCCAAAGAGAGGAATATTGTATTAAAAGAAGTTGATATGGTTAATGATGAACCGAGCTTCTATCAATGGATTTTATTACAAAAAAGTATTTTCACAAAACATCCAACTAGAAATCCAACTTACGGGGATCGAAAAGTTATCGAGAATCTTACTCGAGAAAAGGTTGTTAAATTTTATAAGAAATATTATCACCCAAAAAACATGATCTTATCGATTGTTGGTGATGTTGATAATTGGAAAGCGGAAATTGAAAAGAATTTTACGATTAATGGGAAGAAAAAATATGTTCGCCCGTCATTCCATGAACCAATTCAACGAAAACAAACCCTGAAGAAAGAGAAAAGGGATATTGCTAACACCCGGGTAGCGATTGCTTTCAAAACGGTGCCTCGCAATGATAAAGACAGCGTTGTTCTAGAAGTAATTAATGGAATTCTTGGAAGAGGACAAAGCGGAAGATTATTTTCCGAGATTAGAACTCAACGAGGACTTGCTTATGAAGTAGGAACACATCACATCAGTGAAGGCGACTTTGGATATTTTGCAGCTTATGCATCGGTAGATAAGAAAAATGTGCCAATTGTTAAGAAATTGATTGTAAATGAATTTAAAAAATTAGAAAAAGTAAATGAGAAAGATTTACTCGAATCAAAAACATTTATTGAAGGAGATTTTTTACTGGAATTGGAAGAAGGACAGAAACACGCAGACCAGTTATTATTTTGGGAACAATTGGGCGGAGCGCATAAGATGAAAGAGTTTCTACCTTCAATTAAGAAGGTGGAAGTAGGAGATATTAAACGAGTTGTTAAGAAATATTTTAAAAATCCTACCGTAGTTATCCTAGAAGGGCGTTAATATGCTTCTTGAGAAATTTTTTCTAATTTAATCTTATTTTTCTGGAATAGTGCTAACAGTTTATTGATCTCTTTAGCTACCCCATTTTTAAGGTCAAGTGGATGGAGTTTTTTCGCAATAAAAGATTTTTCAACTTCTTCATAAGTAGAGAATTCAATGTTTCCCCCAAATTTCTCGGGTCTTTCGATGACAAATTTTTCTCCAGCATCTTGTTTCAAAGTCATGATCACATGTTTTAAGAAAGCAAGAACACCGTTATCTTCTACCTTTCCCTCTTCACAGTAAGCCGTCTGTAATTTTTTCTGGACTGTTTTTTCATCATCTAATAGATCAATCTTTGACTTTGGATCTGAAGCAGACATCTTTTTACCAGTCAACCCGGGAAGTAACGGAGTCATGACTTCTACCCTTGGAGTGTAACCTAATTTTGGAAGATTCTCTCTAGCAAACATTAATATTTTTCTTTGGTCAACTCCCCCATATTGAACATCTGCATTAAGATACACTTCATCCAAAGCTTGCATTAAAGGATAAAGAAGACCACTTAATTTTGGATTATCTCCAAATTTAACTACTTCCGACCCGGCTTTTTTTGCATCATGAATTGTAGTGAAGGTTGATAATTTTAAAACGTCAAGAACATATTTTTTTTCTAATTGAAATGATGAACCTTTAACCAGTTGAACTTTCTTGATGTCGGCCCCTACTGCCGTGAACATTAAAGGAATTATTGCCTCGTAATATTTGTACCGTTTCTCTAGAATATCCCACGGACAATTATCAAGAGCTCCATGAAGATCAGCCAGAAGAACTTTAACCGTAAAACCAGCTTTAATAAAATCTGCCATCTTTAAGACCCAGACAAAATAACCAATGTGGGGTCTTCCAGTAATTGCCGTTCCTAAATAGATTACCGGGTTCTTTTTCTTTTTTATAAGATCCAAGAGCTCTTCTTCTTTTACGATTTCTTGAGCGTTCCGCTTTAAAAGAGCTAATTTTTCTTCAGGCTTCATGAGTATGGGAAATGGAAGTTAGTTTAAATATTTAATGGGTAGGAAAATGTAAATTTCGAACGCAAAATATAAATACGCTAAGCGTATCAGTCAACTTGGGGGGAACAATGAAGAAAGTAATATTTTTTGATTTTTGGGGAACTCTTGTAGAGAATGGCATACCTAGCCCCATAAAACAGGTAAAGAACGCCCTAGGTATACGTCTACCTTTTTCTGAATATGTTAAAAGAATGGAGTCGGCTATGATGACAAAGAACTTTTCTTCACTAAAAGAAGCTTTTGTTGCTGTATGTGAGGAATTTGAGATCAATCCGGCTGAATATCTTATCGACAGACTTATTGGATTATGGAACAAATCTTGGATGTTAGCTACTTTATATGAAGAAACCGAAGAAGTTCTCGCTGAATTACAGAAAGATTACCAGATAGTTTTAGTTTCTAACACAGATTGTGTCTCAATAAAAAGTGTATTTGAAAAATTCCCATTAAAAAAATATTTTACAACAATTTACTTATCATGTGATTTAGGAAATATTAAAACTGATAAAGAATTTTTAAATACAATCATGGCTGATTTAAAAATTAAAGCAGAGGATTGTATTTTCGTTGGAGACAGCATTTTAAGTGATATGGTTGCCGCAAAGAATGCCGGAATTGACGGGATTCTTATTGACAGAAAAAATAGCCGAGATTATGAGCCAAAAATTGCATCATTGCGGGAGTTGAAAAGTTTATTATGACCACAGTAACTTTTCTAGGTACAGGTTGCATGCAACCTACTAAACAACGTAACCATGCAGGAATTTTACTTAGCTCTGGCACCGAAAATATTCTTTTCGATTGTGGTGAAGGAATTCAACGACAAATGAGAGTTGCTGGAATAAAACCAGCAAAAGTTACCCGGTTATGCATCACCCATTTTCATGGAGATCATGTGTTTGGAATTGCTGGATTAATGAGTAGCATGGGAGCTGATCAGTTTGCAAAAAAACTACATGTTTATGGACCAAAAGGAACAAAAAAATATTTAGATCATTTATGGAAATCGTTTGCGGCAAAAGATATTATTGAACACGAAGTGCATGAAGTTAGTTCTGGTGTTTTTTTTGAGAACGAATCATTCTCTCTAGAAGCGCAACCTCTTAAACATTCGACAACCTGCATTGGATTTAAGTTTAAAGAAAATGATAAACGAAGAATCATGGTAGCTAAAGCAAATAAGTTGGGATTAGAAGGCCCAATCCTCGGAAAATTACAACAAGGAAACAATGTTGTGGTTAAAGGTAAAACCATTAGAGCGGATGAAATTACTACCCTTGTTAGAGGAAAGATAGTAAGTTATGTTACTGATACCGCTTTGTGTAACGGCGTGAATAAACTTGCTAAAGAAGCAGATTTATTAATAATAGAGGGCACGTTCTTAGACGATTTAGAAGAGAATGCTTCCAAATCTAATCATCTTACCGTCAAACAGGCCGCCCTAGTTGCTTCAGAAAATAATGTTAAAAAATTAGTAATTACCCATCTTAGTCAAAGATATAAAAGTAGTGCTGATGCAACTTCCGAAGCAAGAGATTATTTTGATGAGAGCGTGATTGCAGAAGATTTTATGAAAATCGAGGTATAAGGATGTTAATAAGGGTTGGTTCAAAAAATAATGTTAAAATTGAGGCAGTTAGACAAGTTTTAAATGGTTATGATCAATTTAAAGATGGATTAGTAGAAGGGATTGATGTCGAATCCAACGTTTCTGAACAACCGTTCTCTCTTGAAGATACTGTTCTTGGAGCAATTAATAGAGCTACAAATGCCTTTGTTGATTGCGATTATGGCGTTGGTTTAGAATCGGGAATATTTTTTACTATCGTCAAAGAAAATAGAAGATACTTTGAAAATACCGTCTGTTGTATTTACGATGGGAACAGACACTGTTTGGGTTTTTCTCCAGCTTTTGAATTATCAACAACAATAATGAAATTAATTTTCTCTGGAATGAATTTAGAAGAAGCCACTAAAGAATTAAAATTAACTGACAATCCTCGGGTTGGAAGAGCCGAAGGAATTATCGGAATATTGACCAAGGGAAAAGCTACCAGGATTGAGTATACTAAACCAGCAATAACAATGGCTATGATCCAATATCAAAATCCCGAATTGTATAAATAATATTCTATCTGATTTCAAAATGATTAATCGTAAAGCTAAAGGAACAAATGGAGAAAGAGAACTTATTAAGTTTTTTAATGAGAATGAATGGTCCGCGATACGAGTAGCAGGATCTGGTTCCTCTCGGTATCCTTCTCCGGATATTTTAGCTGCTAATGCAATTAGGAGATTAGCCATAGAATGTAAGGTAACTAAAGATCAAAAGAAATATTTTCAAAACCACGAAATTGAACAATTACAAACTTTTTCCACAAGATTTGGAGCTGAAGGATGGATTGGTGTAAAATTTGGTCGAGAAGAATGGTATTTTATCATGATTGAAGATCTTGAAGATACCGGTTCTTGCAAAGCTGTTTCCTTAGAATTGGCCAAAAGAAGAGGCCTTACCTCTATCGAATTAATTCGACATGGAGAATTGATTTCTTCCAAAGATGACCGAAACATTTAAAAGCGTTGTCACTCATAATAGATGGAAGAGGACACAGGCTAAAAATGCGCTTAACGAAGATTAAAGTTGTTGAAATTCTTACATCCGTTATTGGAGAAGACGGGATTCCTCTAATTGAAGAGCTTCTTGGAAAAGAAAATGTTTCTGAATTTGATTTAGCAACAAAGACCAAGAAAGATATCAAAATCATAAGAAGAATGTTGTATCTCTTATATAACCACAATTTGGTTTGTTTTACTAGGAAAAAGGACAAACAAAAAGGCTGGTATATTTATTATTGGACTTTGCTTCCCGAGAGTATTCGTTTTAACCATTTTAAAATGAAACGAGATCTTCTTGAAAGATTAAAAAAACGATTAGAAGAAGAAAAGCAAGAATTATTTTTTGTCTGTCCGAATGAATGTGTAAGACTAAATTTTGATAATGCTATGAACTTTGAATTTCATTGCCCAGAATGCGGAGAATTGATTTCTCAAGATAACCAAGATGAAAAAATAACTCATTTTGAAAAACGTATTAGCGAATTGCAGAAAGAATTTGATATACTTCAAGAACAGAGAAAAGTTCGCCGAACAGATACGAGAACTAAAAGAAAAGAAGTTGTTTCTAAAAAGAAAGTAACTGCAAGGAAAAAAAAAGAAGTGAAAAAAGCAAAAGAAAAGAAACCTGTAACAAAGGCTGTTCCTAAAAAGACTAAAGTAACTAAAAAAGAAATTAGTAAACCAAAGAATACTAAAAAAGGGTCTATTGCTAAGAAAAAAGTTGCTCGTGAAAAAGCTTCTGTAAAGAAAAAATCTGTTTCTAAAAAGGCTAAAAAAACTACAGAAAATAAATTAAAGAAAAAATAAAGAATTATCTTCTTCTTTTTGAAGGACGCGAAGATTTTCTTGATTTCTTGGAAATCATTTTCTCAATTTTAGTTTCTTCCTGTAACACTTTAGAAGCCATACGTTGAATATTACCTTCTACGGATGCAATTCTTCTCTCAATTACAATAAGAGTTTTTAATGAGTATACAATTGCTAAAAGAGTTCCAATAATTACTGCAAGTATTACTTGTTCGATAGATAATGCCATCTCTACACCTCTGTATTGGTTTTATAATACAATGGTTGTTAGTATATATAAAAGTTACGGAAGCTGGCGGATAGGATTGACAGCAAATTTAGCGCTAAAGATTTATAAAAGAAGCACGCTATTGAAGTTAAAATGGATTCATACGAAGCGCTTTTGGATAAGGCTATAGAAGAACTCCCTGAACAGACAAATGAAGGAGATAGATTCAATATAGACAAAGTAATTGGACATCTTGAAGGAAGTAAAACGATTATCGTAAATCTTAAAAAAATTGCAAAAGATTTGGGAAGAGATCCTGATCATTTATTGAAATATCTTCTAAGAGAATTGGCAACATCCGGGAAATTTGTTCGTGATCAAGCTATATTTGCAGCAAAAGTAGCGGCTTCAATAATCAATAAAAAAATTAAAAAATATGTCAGTGAGTTTGTGACCTGTTCAGAATGTGGCAAACCAGACACTAATTTACTTGAAGAAAAAAGTGTTACTTACCTCAAATGTCAAGCTTGTGGTTCAAAAAAACCAGTGAAAACAATTTAAACAATTCAAAATGGCGTTAATTTTTAAGGAACACCAAAGTCAACATGGTCCTCTTTATGTAGTTACTGATAAAGATCTTCTTGGGAAAGTTTTTGAGGAAGGAAAATTACAACTAGATTTGACAAAAAAGTTTTTTGATGGTGAAGAAGCAACAAAAGAAGAATTGAAAAAAAAATTAAAATACGCAAGACATGTCCATCTTACCGGTAAAGAAGCCGTAGCTCTCGGAGTGGAAATGGATTTAGTTGATCCTGAAAAGATATTATTTATTAAAAATGTGCCACATGCTGAAGTTATAATTGATGCCTGAAATTTAATTGCATCATGGAGTTTTATGACTCCATAAATGAACCCAACCCCACTTGTTTCTCTTTTTCTTTGCCAAAAATATGTTCCACGTCTGCTTTAAGCATATTGAGGGTTTGTTTAAGATACGGAGAGAAATCATATCGTTCCGCTAACATTAAAGAAGGTCCAAGATATTTTATCACAGACCCCTCAGAGATTGTGAATATTAATTTGCCTCCGCAAGCTGAACAAATATTACTTAAAGGTGGACGACGATATTTCTCGTTACATTTGACACATCTGAATTGTTGCATGGAATATTTTCTAAGGTTTCCTTTGATATCTTTCAAGAAATGTTTTTGAATTACCAATTTAGCAACATCGTCTCGATTGACCGCCCTTACTTTTTGAGCTATTTCCATCTGGCCAATCAATTTTTCTGCCATAGAGGGCAATAATTTGTATGCAGAACATTGTACCCCCTTATTGAAATTATCAATGTGATGAGTAAAACCAAATCCTTCATACTGTTTTTCTGTACCTAATCTGTCACCGATTTGTTCAATTTTTTTATTATCTGGACCATGCTTCACTTCCCAAGGGTTTTTCATTTGAACTGCAGCTTCATAAAATTCTAAAGGATATTTCCAAACAACATCTACCCCATGTACCTGATCATCAACTTCTGAAGGATCAAGAAGGGAAGTTAAAACTAAAGGCGCATCCATGGTTGAACCACGAGAACTTGGAAGAAATTGTCTAGAGAAGTTTAATAGAGCATCCATCAACAACATAACGGCAGCTTCGTCACCATCACAATCTCGACGTAATCCTGCGTGATACATTGGACTTGTAAGAAGCCCCTGGGTTTCCGAGAAACCAATTATTCTTCCAACTAATCCCGCTGAAATGTGGGGAGCTAAACCAATAACTAACTGCCCAGCAAGATCTTCTTCTTTTTTGATATTATAAAATGGTTCCATCCCATAAAATCTTATCAATAAATCATCAACAAATTGGGCAACCCTTGTAAGAACTTTTGGACCCGATTCATCTAACGAGTTAAATCCAGGCAAGATTACATCTTGCGGTTTAATTTCAAGAATTTGGTTATCGTTTTCTAATGGTTTTCCAGAAATGTCTTTTTGATAACCAAGCAAAATTAGTCTTTCTACGGAAGTATTGATTTCTTTGGGTTTGAAATGAGTTAAAGGTAATTCTGTTGCGTCATAACGAGTTGTTCCATCCTTATTCATATAGATATGATGTTTTGCTCTCAAGATACCTTTAGCGAGATGCTCAACTACGTGGTTCCGATTAGAGGTGCCTCTTATCCCTTTAATTAAATCAGGAATTATCGGTTCATTTAATCGCTCCTTAGCTTTTTTTAGATAATAAGCAATGTCGATATCCTTTGTTTTATACCCTAAAGCTTTACCATGTCGGCAAGTATCTTTTTCTAAATCACCACAAAAACGACAAAAATATTTTTGGATACAAGTGTTTGCACAATCTTCACAGGATGGATAAATTGAATCTTTAGAACATGTTGTACAAAAGAAAGACGGAAAGGTGCTGTTAATTTTTCCAGCTTCAATTGCAGCCTGGAAACTTCTTAATCTTCCACCTTCATCTCCCACCGGAAACATTACTTGTGGACTTCCAGTAAGATGTCTCATTTTAGCTTTTTCTGGACGGCCCATCCTCGCGCCAATGAATGTTCCAGCTTTATCGCGTAAATTAACTGGGCTAATTGTGTTAATAACATCAAGACCATTACTTGAAGAAATCTCTTCCGAATTGAAGGGTAATACTTTTTTATCTAACTCTTGTTGAGATGAAATCCCATAACAAAAACTTAAGATGCTAGCTTCCTTTCTTGAGAAAACAATACTTTCATTATTGATTATTGAATGAGTAACGCCCAATCGATCTAAGATATTTTTTCCGAGAGTATGGTCTTCTGTTTTTTTATAATAAGGAAGAATTATTTTTAAAACACCTTCCTCATCACGTTTAATTTTTCCTTCTTTGAGATATTTGAAAAGATGGGCCACCTCCTTGCCAGATATCAATTTCCAGTAGAAGAGGTATTCAGAATGTAATGGGACATCTAAAAGTTTACTTAAAGATGCCGCCTCGGCCAAAGTAGGAGTATTAAACAATGGCATTTCGATTAATAATTTTAACTTTTCTAAAAGGATTTTTGTTTTCTCTGAGACCGCAAGATAATCATTATTCTCTTTTGTTTCAATAGCTCTCTCAACTTCAACCGCCCACCATTCCGGACAGTAACCGGCCGGAGCAAGATAATGGCCATTCTCCGAGAAGTCACCATAATTGAACAGAATATCTCCCAAGAATAATACTTCTTTTACTTCTTTATTGTATTGCCTAGCTACTTCTAACGAATTTAATTGTAAAACTGAACCGTCTTGCAAACGCACAATTGGGCCTTCTATGGTGTCGCACAAAGTCACCGTAGCTCCTTTACCTGGACGTTCCATCTTCAGTTGAGTGCCAATAGCAATAAATTTTTCTAAAACAATTAAAGTGGCCGGATGAAGTGCTGCCGAAGAAAAACCAGTAGTTCTAGTTCTTCCATAACGTAATCGAAATCCACCTTCACCCAAAGGATGAGTTAAGATCGGTCGACCCGCAACCAGATCCATAATAAAAGTATTATTAGGTTTCACCGTTTTCTTTTCTTCAGGATTTTCTTCTTTGTTCTTGGAACCATGGGCCGCATGAATTTCTTCTTTAAGTTTAAGAAAATCACCCATCCATCCCCAATCAAGATCAAAATCTTTCCCCCATTTTGATAATCTCTTCCATAATTTGGGAGCTTTTTGACAAAGACCTTCAGCTAAAACTAACGCAACTCCACCCCTAATTAAGTTAGTTTCAATTCGGGGAAGATCTTTATAATTTGAAACTTCAAAACGTTCAGTAGGATCACCATCAACTTCGATAGGGATATGGGACACCATAAATTTGATTTCTTCATCAGAAGGATTGTATTGTAAATTGGTAACTCGATCATGATAATCTCGAACTTCTGTCGCATATCTACTTATTTCAGATTCATCCGGATCATATGGAGCATAACCCATTTTTACCCGAACGTAATCAGCCAAGATTACCGACGTTGAAGCCGCTGTTCCTCCAGCTCCCCTTATCGGCCCCGCATATTGAACTGCAAAATATTCTTTCCCATCTTTTCTTTTTTTGATTTTTAATCCAGTAAAACCTTCAAGAGGAGCTGAAACAATTCCTAAAGTAAGGTACGCAAAACCTACCCGAATTCCCACTTCCATTGCTTCTTTCTTATCCACAAAAGTACAGAACTTTTCTTTAGCTACTTCTTCAGCAACTTTAAACGCTACTCTCCAATCCAATTGCCCATATTCTTTTTCTAATTCAGCAATACGTTCCGTAACATTTGTTTCAGCAATTTGAGGTGATACCACTGAAACTAAACCAACTACCCTCTCCGCCATGTTTTTGGCTAAAGGAATTGAAGGTATTTTTTCCGGATCTAGACCCTTCGCTCTAGCTATCTTAGCAATGTCATAACTTCGTTTAATTTCACCTTCAATAATATCAAAATATTTTCTGATTTCCGGGGAACAAACAATACTCATATCTTAAACTACCCTCCTATTTACCAAATTTAATTTGATTTTTTAACGAAACCGTAATACTTTTACTTCCCGTGTCCTTAGATTTACTAACGGAACTCTTCCGGGTTCAGGCTCATGACCTAATTTTTCTTGAAAGCCAGTTTTATCTTGCCAACAACTTCCACTAATCATCGTTACACCTTTATAATTAGCAACACTGCAATAATGAATATGACCCGTGATGAAAAAGTCGGGAACTTTTTTTATTAACAAAGGATCTTCTTCGTGTGATGGAAAATAAGGGGTAGATGTGAAAGATGGAGCAAGATGTCTTCGTTTAAGAAGAAATTTCATAATTAAATCTGAACGTTTATATCCGCCTGAAGTTCGAATTGAACTAACATGAGCAACATAATAATCAAAACTATACCCGTGATACATTAAAACATTGAAACCACCAAAAGTGTTTGTTTTGCCGATATTGATTAAAGAAGGGTTAGTTACTAATTCCACATTAGGTAAATCAAATAACCCCGGTGAAAATTCTGGGTAAAAAGCTGATTGAGGTTCAGCTAAATGAACTGCATCATGATTCCCAGGACACATAATTATTTTTTTATCTAAAGGTATTTGAGAAATCAATCGAGTGAATTCCACATATTGTTCACGAATGTCTTTGATAGCTAATTCTTCTTCTTGAGAAGGATAAATCCCAACCCCGTCAACAAGATCACCAGCAATAAAAATGTATTTGACTTTGTTTGCAATACTGCGTTGATTATCATTGCCCGTTTCTCCCCTTAACCATTTAAGAAATTTCTCAAATTCTTCTTTAAGAAATAATTTAGAACCAACATGAATATCTGATAAGAAAATAGCATATTCATCAGCATCGCCTTTTTTCAATTCTGAATCGCGTGGAATGTCTGGCCAAACAATATTTTCGGCAAATATTATTTTATCACCACATGTACCATTAATGCCTACTACTTCATCCACAACTAAATCTTGCGCCATCGCATAAATCTCTTTTTTAGATTGAGTGATTAATACTTTCATTCTACCAGTTGGATCTTCAATAGTCAAAATAAGATTTTTATTTTTAGTTTCACTAATATCTTCAACAATTCCAATAATTGAAATTTGTTCTTTCTCTTTCTTTCCAAGAACTCGGTTGATAGTAGTGGTGTTGTTTAATTCTTGTCTATTACGAAGAAGACTTTCTAAAAATTTGTAACGGGTGATAAAACAGTTTGTGAACCCAGTAATCAAATGCTTCTGAGGATAATTTTTGTGCGAGATTAAAATTGTTACAGAAGAAGGAGAAGTATTAGTTAGATTCTCAGGATTGTCCGTTAAAAGGCTCGTAATCTCAATCTTAGTTTCATCTACATTAGAAGATTCTTCTTGATCCACAGAAAAACCAGAACTTAATTTGACCCCTTCTTCGGCCAATTCTAAATCAGATTCTAAACTAACTACTTCTTGATCTTGATTAAAGGAATCCGATCGAAGATTTAAAGTAACTTGCCTAAATCCTTGCAATTGAGTTTGATATAAATCTTCATCTCGGTCTTTTTCAGATTCTACCCGATATCGATCTAACTCGTACCAATCAACAAGTGAAGATTGTTGTTCAATAACCTCGCGGTAATCTGAATTAAGTACGATTAAATCCTCTTCAGCACTTATTTTCTCAATTAAAGTATCATCCAATTCTTGATTTAGAGAGTCCTGACTAAGGAGGATTCCTTTTTCAAACATTTCTTCTATTTTTTTTTGATGTTTTTCTTGATCCATGTTTTCAAAAATAATTTAAAGAGGTTTTAATCCAGATGGATTGATTTTTCTAATATTTCTTTAAGTTTTAAGGTAATATTTTCATCTAAAGGCATGGAAACTTCCCTAGTACGCCCGTATCTTCCTTTAGACACAATTTCTGCATTAATGAAACCCAACATATCAAATTCAGCAAGAATGTCAGATATCCTTCTTTGAGTAAGAACATTAAATTTGCATTTATTGCAGATTGTAGTATAAATTTCATAAATTTCCCCAGTAAAGAATTTTTTCTTTTGGGGTGAAATTAATAAAATAGCATATAATACTGCTTGAAATTGTTTAGGTTGACTTATTGCAGCATTGATTATTTTGTCCGCTTCAACTTTTCTCTCGGCTTCGTCCAAGTGACTTATCTCCACAAATAAACTGCCACTTCTTTCGGCAACTTCACCAGAAACACGAAGAAGATCAATGGCTCTTCTGACATCACCATGTTCTCGAGCAGCATAAGCAGCGCACTTTTCTATTACCCCGGGCTTCACAGAACCATCTTTAAAGGCTTCAATTGACCGCTTACGCAAGATATCTTGTATTTGTAAAGCATTATACGGCGGAAAGATTATTTCTTCTTCAGATAGACTACTTTTCACCCTCGGATCAAGATTTTCAGAAAAAACAAGACTATTAGAAATGCCTATTAAACATATTTGAGATTTTTTAAGTTCAGCATTAACTCGAGTAAGATTATAAAAGATTTCATCGCCTATTTTTTTAGTTAATTGATCAATCTCGTCTAAAATTAATATAACTGTTCCTTCTTGGGCATCAAGTAATTCATAAAATATATTATAAACTTCATCAGTAGGAAGACCTGTTGGAGGGACTTCCTTCCCAAATTCTTTGATTAATTGAGCAATTAATCTGTATTCCGTATCCGCTACTTTTTTTAATTTGCAATTGATATAAACTGTTTTCAGATAAATCTGGTTATTTTTGGCTATTTCATTCATTGAAGATACGATATGTTTGACAGATAATGTTTTACCGGTGCCAGTTTTTCCGTATATAAACACATTAGATGGCTTCTCTTTCCTTAAAGCTGGAGCGAGAATGTTCGCTAATTCTTGTATCTGCTCTTCTCGATAAAGAATCTGATCTGGTTTATAACTAGACGACAATACAGCTCTGCTTACAAAGAAAGTTTCTTTTTTTAAGAAATTTTCAAAAAAATTATTTATCTTCATTACAGCCAGACCCCCCTATTTCTGATGGAAATGTAAACATTTTCGTTTGAAAAACATTCGGTGTGCGTTTTATAAACACTCTCAGCATCCAATATCCGTATCATTTGATATATGTTAAAGACACCTTAATTGCTGATGGAAGCAGTTATAAATACTTATCGTCGAATTGAAAAGTGGTAACAACTTTTTTTCTCCACTTTATTATTATTATTATTTATAGATAATTATTATATATATATATTTTCTATATAGTAAATTATTATTATTATTATTATTAAAAAGGGTAGTTTACGAGAGAAGATAGAAAGATTGGTTAGTAATTGATTATAATTTAGATAAGTATCTTTTATTATTATTATTGTTATGATTGGAAGTTACCAATAATATAGTTGGCGAGTGCATTTAACTCCAAGATGATATGAACTGATAAAAAATTTCTTTTAAAAGATATTCCATGAGAAATGATGGCGGGCCGTTGTTAGTTGGGTTGATATCAATTCTAAAGCAAACTAATTGATTAGATTACAAATGATTTCTTTTGTATTTTTGTTTTATTAAAAACTCCATAAGAAACAAAGGGGTCTCTCTCTAAATTGTTTTTATGAGAATAATGAGATCAGATTATTCTTAAATAAGATTGCATTTAACTCTTTATCGACGTAAATTGTCTGGTATTGTTTGTTATTAAAACAAAATTATTTAAAGAGTGTTGTCTTCTACACTCAAATGGTTTTGGAATTATTATTAAATCCGTTCCAATTAAAGAAAAGGCCGTGGGAATTATTTGTGGTTGGGATGGTCTATACTGCTATAGCTATATTTCTTTCTTACTTTGTTTTTCGTGATGGAGCTGGTCTCTTAATGATTTTCTTGATTGTCTTAGCTACTTTACCTACTCTTTACACCACTATCAAACATGAAGAAGAAATTGATTTAGTATATGATAAAGAAATAATGATGTTAAAGGAACATACTAAAGTAATCATATTCTTAATTTCTTTATTTATGGGTATAACTTTTGCTTTAGTCTTATCCTACGTTCTTTTGCCTAGCGCAGTAGTTGATTCTATTTTTGTTCTTCAACAGAATGCTATAGCAAACGTAATTCAAACGGTTAATGATGATGTTATTTTAACAGGAGATATTACTAAACTAAGTTTGTTTGGAAATATTTTTATTAATAATATCAAAGTTCTCTTCTTTTGTTTAGTCTTTTCTTTCTTATATGGTACGGGAGCAATGTTTATCTTGACTTGGAATGCTTCAGTTATAGCTACAGCCATGGGGACTCTAGTTAAGAATGAATTAGGAAATGCTGCCCATTTAGTTGGTTTACCTTATTTGTCAGCTTACTTCGGGGCTGCCACATTTAGTTTTTTTAGATATATGACTCATGGAATCATTGAAATAGCGGCTTATTTTATTGCTGGATTGGCAGGTGGTATTATTTCAATTGCTTTAATTAAACATAATCTTAACGAAGATAAGGTTTTAGTGGATGCTTTAGATTTAATTTTGATCAGTTTAGGATTTTTATTTGTGGCTGCATTTGTAGAGGTTTATATTACCCCAATAATATTCTAATTGTCTATTTCAAAGTCTATTTCAAGATATACTAAAATGTGTTAGATTTCGAATATATTAACGCATTTTATATATATAAAGTGCCAAAAATAAGTTCGAAAGCTTTGGCACTTTAGTATAATTTAATTTACAATACTTTTACTTTTCCTGGTTGATTCTGGAAGATATCTCCTTTTTCTAACATTTTTTCGAGAATTCTTTCTGGCTCATCCACCATCGCTCTTTCTAGGACATCTTCAATTAGTGCACCATCTCCCTTGTCAAGTTCTTTAATTAATAGCAAAACTTTTTCCATTGGTAAAAGAGGATTACTTTTAATTTTTATCTCATCCTCTAACTCATCAATAACTTCTTCTTCAAATAGTTCATCTGTATTTTGATTATCTTTGTTAGAGCTCAGTTTTTTCTTTTCAGGCGTAATTGGGATTGATGCTAAATTTTCAATTTGATTTTTTAATTCAGCTAATCTTACTTTTAACCATTCAGGGCTAGTTTTTTTCACAATTTCGGCAGAGATATATTTTTCTTCATTAAATATTCTGACTTTCCCAATAACTAAAATAACATCCTCTAAATTTAGTTTATCTAGCGTCACGTTTTCTTCAAAAAATCTTAAAGTAATCTGTCCAGTCCCATCGTCAAGAAGCATATTGGTCATCGAGCCAACTTTATCTTTATTTGCAATTATGCCTAAAACATTTATTCTATAAACTATTCTACTATCTAACATTTTCAAATAATTTGGATTTTGTTCTTTTTCTTGAACAAACTCTCCTCTATTCAATTCGATGATTGCTGTTTTTATTGCAGTTGCTCTAGTTATTTTGTCTTCTACCATTTTAAATAAAAATTAATCAAGATTATAATCTTTGAATGAACCCTCTTTTTGGTTCAAATATGTCTCCTGTTCTTCTCAACTTTTCAAGAGCTTCTTCAACAGATTCTTGGGAAATGTTTTTTTCTTTAGCAGCTCCAATTATTTCTTCAGTAGGAATCATTTTTGTGGATAGTTGATCTTCAAGGGCAGTAATTATTTCTTTAATAGTGCCAATACTACTTCGTTGGGTTGCAGTAATTCTACTACTTAACCGATCAATATCAATTCTTCCAGTTTCACTATCTTTTGCAATTTGATTTAAACAGTAATCTACCAACTCAATAGCTTTTTGTGCATCTTTTTTAGTTACAGTTTTAGACATCCTTAATTTTGCTGAAGCTTCAGATAAACGAACTAACCCTTCTAATTGACGGGCAGTAATTGGAATACTTTTTATTCCTGCTTCTTCAGAAATACCCGAATTTCTCATTGAAATATAATAATGTTTTAATTCCTCGATTGCTTGATCTGTCATCTTTGGTTGAATTTTTTGTCGGATATATGCAAAATATTTTTTAAGAAGAGTGGAAGGTATTTCTGCAACACCCAGGCTAGGATTTTGATGAAGTTTTAAGATAAATGAAGCCATTTGTTCATCGCGTTCTCGATTAGGCATATCTTTAACTGGGAAAATCAAATCAAACCTGTTAATTAAGGTAGGTGGCAAATTAATTTGATTAGCAATCAAGTCATATGAGTCAAAACGGCCAAACTTAGGGTTAGCTGCTGCAAGAACAGTAGTCTCACATCTTAAAGTTGCTTGGATGTTAGCCTTAGCAATACTAATTGTTTGCTGTTCTAAAGCTTCATGTAAAGCAGAACGATCATCTTTTCCCATTTTATCTAACTCATCAATAATTGCAAAACCTTGGTTTGCTAATACTAATGTACCTGCTTCCAAACTCCACCCGCCAAGAAATTCATCTTTAACAACGGAAGCTGTAAGTCCTGCTCCAGTTGCACTCTTACCGCTGGTAAACCGAGCTTTTGGAGCTATTTTTGAAACTCTTTTTAATAATTGAGATTTACCTGAACCGGGATCTCCAATTAATAACATGTGCATATCTCCTCTCGTGACAACCCCGTCTGGATGAACTTTCCTACATCCTCCGGCTAATTGTAAAACTAACGCTTCTTTAATTTTATCATGACCATAAATTGAAGGCGCAAGGTTTTGGGCAAGAATTTCTATGGCCCTACCAGATTTAGAAATCTCTTTGATTTGTTCCATTTCTTCCGGGGTTAATTTTAATTCAGTGATGGTGTCATCTTCCATCGGTTCACAATGATTAGCTTCAATAATCAAATCATATTTAGTTGCTTGACCACCTGTACGCAGGATTACCGGTACTTCTACCAACCACCCACATAATTTCACTCTCGCCCCGGGACTAGTTTTCTTTTCCGAGAGAGGAGAGACTAAATCATCTTTAAGAAAAACGTTAATTCTTTTTGGTTGAGCTCCATCAAGATCTTCAGGAGATTCTTCTAAAACCAATCCTTGTCCATCAACAAGTTCTTTAGAAATTTCTTTAAATTTTCCTTTCCTACCACAACCACACCTAGTTGGTTCTTTATACTTTTTATCAAGTTGTAATACTTTCAGAATATTTCCACAAGAAGGACACTCAAAGCGGGAAGATGTCACATGAGGACGTACAGTGGTTTTATTTCTTACGATACCTTCTGCCCAAATAAATTTGTTTAAATGTTTACTCCTCATCTCGCTAATCATAACTTTTTGAGACTCGGGCAGGTTAGTAAATCGAATATTAAATTTAGTTACTTTTTTTGGAAGATCAAATTCTTTAATTGAAAGTTCTGCGGCTTTAAGAAATTCTTCTGGACTTTCAAGCATCTCTTCAGAAAACTCTGTGTTAAACTTAATAAGTTCAGAAAAATCAAATACTAAATGTTCCTTTCCTTTACGAACAGCTTCCAAAATTTGTGGATAATAATTCTGTTCAGCAAATTCTCGGAATATTTTTATCTGTTCGTCTACTTCCATTCCCAACCCCCAACTCTTATAAAAATCCAAACACCCTATTTGGATAAATTGTATACTAAAATGCGTTAGATTTCGAATATATTAACGCATTTTATATATATATATATATAAAGTGCCAAAAATAAGTTCGAAAGCTTTGGCACTTTAGTATACGTCTAAATTAAAAAAAATAATAAAAATCTATTTATTAAGTAGCTTTTTTAAGTTTTCGATTAACTTGTCAGTTGCATCGTTAACTTCTTTTTCTGTTTTAGTTCCGGTACAAACAATTTTTCCATTACTAAATAATAAAAATGTAGCATTTGTTCCTTTAAGTTTATGAACTAACCCCGGAAACTGTTCTGGTTCGTATTCAGTATTTGGTAATTGGATTCCTAAAACGTTAAGATTTAAATCGATACCTATACTACCCGAAGCAACAATGTTCTGAACAGTGATTATTGGTTTAATTGTTACATTAATATCCATTTTTTTAAGACTTTTGATGATACTTAAGATACTTAGATCAACTTCTTCTAGAGTTCTAGCTCCAGTACATACAACTTTACCACTTGAGAAAATCAAAGCAGAGGTCTTTGGTTCTTTAATTCGCAAGACTAACCCTGGAAACTGTTCTGGATTATATTCAGTGTTTGGAAGAGTAGCAGCCATCTTCTCTAAAGGTATATCCTTCTCAAGAGCGGTTGATACTACAATATTAACAATTCGAATTTCTTTCTTTGCATTTACTCTTTTCTTTGCCATAATAACTTCCCCCAGTATTAATTTCATTTATAAATGGCCTTGGCCTTTTTAAATATTCCCTTTATAAAGCACCTTTTCAAGAAAAAGGGCATTTTTATGACTTTAACCAGGTAACATTTTTAAAATGCCTTTCTTTTGGGCATTTAATGGTTTTTACACATATTGTAGTGCGTTATGGGGAAATATTCCTAAAAGGCAAGAACAGAAACGTTTTTGAGAACCAACTTTTAAAAAATATTAAAGAGATTACTGGGTTAAGAAAAATTTCTAATTTAAGATGCAGGTATGTGTTTCCTTACGTGGATAATCACGCTGATTTAAGGAAGGTTTTTGGCTTAGTTTCGTATTCTAATTGTGTGCGAGTTGATAAGAAGTTAGATCTTATTAAAAAAGCAGCAAGCGACTTATTAAAGGATAAAATTGGATCTTTCCGAGTTGAAGTAAAAAGAGCTGATAAAACATTCCCTGGAAATTCTCCAGAAATTGCAATGGAAATAGGGCAGCATATAGAATCTACAACTAAAGCTACATTCACTTATGGCTCGCCGGAAATAACCTTGGGGGTCGAAATAAATCTCGATGGAGCTTATTTATTCCTAGAAAAAGTTCCTTGTCGGGGTGGATTACCAACAGGAGTAGAGGGCAAAGTTATTTTGATTGTGGAGAACAAAGCAAGTATCCTTGCTGGAATTCTTTTCATGAAAAGGGGAACTTCCTTGATTGTGGCGGTAACTGAAGATCAAGATTTATCATTATTGGAGAAATATAATCCGAGCTCTCTGGCAGTTAAAAGAATAACTAATTTATCCGAGTTGGAGGTATTAGGCAAGGAAGAAAAGATTAATGTTTTAGTTAGTGGTCAAACATTTGAAACGTATAAAGAATATTCTTCCGAGATGATTATATTTAGACCACTGATATCTTTTTCTAAGGAAAGAATTGAAAAAGAAATTGCTGAATTAAGTTCTTGAAATTAATTTTCTATATGTTTTGCATAACATGCCAAAGCTTCTTCTTCAGAATTAGCTTTAATTATTGCTCTTCCGTCTTTAAACAAAAGTATGTTTTGAAATTTAAAAAGGTCTTCATCCAGTTCTACTTTATCAATAATTTCAAGTTTATGTTTTAATGCGATGAAATCTTTTGGGGTTCCATCAATTTGATATTTACCTGAAGAACAGAACTTGATTTGTTTTGATTCAGTCAAATTATTTAGATAGTTATATCTTCCGTTGCAAGCAAGACATTCCTTGTTTTTTGAAATTGATAGTATCCTGAATTCTGGTTTCCAAAGGTCGTAACAATATAATTCGGGGGCGGTTTCTTTCCCTAATAAAATTTTCAAAGCTAAACTCACTTGTAAAGCAGAAATTGATGATGTAGCTGAATTTAAAACTCCGGCAGTGTTACAACTTTCCGTTGGAGTTTCTTTGACAAAACAACTTAAACAAGGACCGCCTGGGAGAATTGGCATCACTTGTCCACTAGTTTTTATGGCTGCAGCATAAATCCACGGCAAATTGTTTTTTTTACAAAAATCGTTAATTAAAAAGCGGGTTGAAAGATTATCAGTACAATCTAGGATTAGATCGGCGTTCTTTAATACTGAAATGTTTTTTGAATTAAGATGGATTGAATATGAAGTTAAATTTAAAGTGGAATTAATTTGGGTTAATCTTATTTTTGCCACATTTGATTTACTTTTACCAAGATCATTTTCCGTGAATAAATTTTGTCTTTGCAGATTACTCAGTTCGATAACATCTCTGTCGATAAGAATCAAATTTCCGATACCTGCCCTCGTCAGAAGTTCTGAACTTACCGTACCAAGAGCACCGATACCTACAATAGCAACAGTTTTATTTTTAAGAATAAGTTGTCCTTCTTTACCAATGTCTGTCAGAAGTTCTTGTCTGGAATATCTGTCGTTAAGCATTTTTTAATTCCTCCTTTAACACACAGGCATTACACACATCTTTATTTGCGGGTTCGGTGCAGATTGTGCATCTAGTAGGCGGAGCGTAGGATTCTCCTCTTGCTTGTTCTTTCAATAAGGGTAGCATTGCTAAAAATGAATTGATGATGGATTGTTTAGTACCCTTATACTTATTTTCAAAATCATTTAACATATCTCGGATGTTGGCTCTGAAACCGTCTGCAGCGTAAGGGCATTCAGTGAAATCTACTTTAAATCCTTTCAAGACAGTATATAATCTGGTTTCTTTTTCCGTGCAAAAATAAAGGGGTTTAACTCTTTGAACAAACAAATCTTGTTCTTTTGTTCCAGAAATCGGACCTAAACCGGCCGATAATTTGGTGTTGGCTTTAAAGATATTCATCAACACGGCTTGAGCTTCATCATCTAAATTATGGCCAGTGATAATTTTTGTAGCTCCAAATTGTCTAGCATATTTATTAAGAAGATATCTTCGCCATACTCCGCAGATGTTGCATGGTTTTTTTTTAGTTTCTTTATTGATAATAGGATATGCTTCATCAAGAGTGTAACCAAATTCTTCTTTGTTCGTTACAACTTTTAAGGGGATGTCATAGTTGTTGCAGAACTCTTTAAGGTCACTAAGGGTATGTTCCCGGTAATTATTAATTCCTTCATCGATAACCAAAGCAAATAGGTTTTCTTTACTTATCTTTTTTTCTTCCAAGTATTTTTTTGTTAAATAAAGAACAGTTAGAGAATCTTTTCCTCCAGATGCAGCAATGCAAATTTTATCGTCTCGGTTAAGAAGGTTATATTTGTTAATTGTCTTGAAAACTTTTTCTTCAAAATAAGACAGAAAATGATTCTGACAGAGAGCACCATGTTGTAGAAGAATGATACCTTTCTTTTCACATTTACTACAAGAATTTTGGTTGCTCATTTCATCCTCCGGAAATAACGCTCAATAGTTCGAGACAATCATTTTCGGAGAGGATTTCGTGTTCAGTGATTACTTCATTGTTTTTTACAACCAAAACAGTTTCAGGATTAATAGCAAGATGATTTAGAAGATCTAAAACGGTATTTCCTTCTACTGAAACTTCTTTTATACTCTGGTCTTTTTCAAAAGTAACTTGGATTTTCATCGTTCCTCCCCTCCGTCTCCTAATGAGGCAAAGGTTCGTTTAATCACCGTTTAGTTATGTTTTTTAAAAACTTTTGGTGGTAAAAGTTAAATAAGGTAGATGTTTCTTTGTTAAGATGGACAATTATTTAGTTATGAAGAAATCTGGAGAAATAGAGAAGTTATCTAAATCTCTTGGATTTGAGAGAACATATTTTATTAATGAAGATTTTGTAATACTTTCTAATCTTTCTCAGAAAGAACTCCTTAAACAAGCAAGTAAAGCTAAACAGAAGAAATTAAAAGTGTTTTATCGGCCGGAATCTGAAGAAATGGTACGGTTTGCGTTAGAAAAAACTACAATTGATGCAATTTTTGGAGCTGAGCTAATCAATCCAAAAGATAGTGTCCATTTTCTTAGGGGCGGATTAGATCAAGTTCCCTGTAAAATTGCTTCAGAAAAGGAGAAAATAGTTGGATTTTCATTTCATGAATTGATGGAAGCGCAAAATAAGGGAAAATTATTGGGTAGAATGAAATTTAACGTTTCTTTATGTAGAAAATATAAGGTTAAAATGCTTTTTTTAACCCTTTTTGAGAAATCAGAAGAACTGCGTTCAGCTAAGGATTTACAGCTATTTCTAAGATTATTAGGCATATAAACCGAAAAGTTTATAAAAAAGTGTCCTTGTGCAGTAGTAATTAACTTAATTAGAGGTTCAAAAATGAAAAATATTAAAAATTTAGCTTTAGTGGCCGGAATGGCTTTTAGTGGTTGTGGAGAGGATAGTACGCAAGTTAGCGGATTAGAAGATCAATGTACTTCCGATTTTGATTGTAAAGGCGATAGAGTTTGTGAGAGTACATATGAGGGTGGGCAAGAAGTAAGAACGTGCGTTTCTCCAAATGGTTATGTTCCTGAAACTCCTTCTACTGAAGAAGAAGTTAGGTTAGAAGATACGACTTGTGAAGGTTCTCCATTAAACGGAATGTATGTTCGTGGTCTTCCCGGATGTCGATTTCATTCTTTAGAACCGGGAGATCCCGAAACGTGTAAAATGCAAGTTTCGTTTTATGGTGATGGTAGCGTTGCCGATTTACATTATAATTCAGATGGACAACTTTGGTTTGATTATAGTCCAGAAGTTTACGGAACATATGGGTATCAAACAGATTATCTGTACAGATTAACCCGTTCTTTCGATAAAAAGGAAGTAAATTACGGGATTGAAACTGATGGTCACGGCGAATTTACTTGCGATATGGCTGGGAATATGACTCCCTCAACAATAGAAAAGTTATGGAGAAAATATCAATGTGTTCTTCAAAATAATCCAGATGTTTACGGGTTACGAATGGAATTCATTGAAGGCCGTTATCAAGGAGAAACAATGGTTTGTTTAAATATTACCAATTTAAACAGAATTCAAGTTTCTAACACTTTGATTTCTTCAGATGACAGTTGTCTTGCTTATGACGAAGCGATTAAAGCTGAGTGTGTGCAAGAATAATTGTTTTTTTCTTTATTTTTTTTATTCGGTAAGTTTATATAATTTTACCACTCTTTATTTTAAATGCGTAAAGAAGCTCTCCGTTGGTTGGAACAGGCAAAAATAGATTTTAAATCAGCTACAATCAATTTTGAACAAAAAGTGTATTATGTCACATCATTTCTTTCTCAACAAGCAGTAGAAAAGGCACTCAAAGCTATTTAATAGAAAAAGATCACATGATTCCAAAAGTACACGATTTAGTTTTTCTTGCGAAGAAAGCTGGTATTGACAGTGATTTGCTTTCACGATGCGATGAACTCGCAAAGGTGTACTTAGAAACCAGGTATCCAGACATTTCCAAAGAGAAGCCTTCTGATAAATTTACTAAGGTAGTTTCGGAAAAACATTTGGCAATTGCCGAAGAGGTTTTACAATGGGTCAAAAAACACACCTAGCTAAATTGAAGACTTTTAAAAAGGAATTGTCAAAAGACATTGTAGTAAACGAAATGATTCTCTTTGGCTCAAGGGCATGGGGTAAACCAAACAGGTATAGTGATTTTGATATAATCGTTGTTTCATCTTCTTTTAGAAAGAAAAAATCTTTGAAAAGGAGTCTTGGCTTTTACAAGCGATGGAATTTAGATTATCCTGTTGATTTCTTATGCTATACACCCGAAGAATTCAATAAATTGAAAAAAGAAATTACGATTGTCCAAAAAGCAGTACGAGAAGGCATTATAATCACCTAATTCTTATTCGGTAAGTTTATATATGTTTATTAATTAATTAGTTCTTAGTACAATGAATAAAAAAAGAGGGATTTTTGTAGCTTTAGTAGTTGTTTTTGTAGTTACAAGTTTGTTTGTTTATGGTTCTGAACAATTGTTTGTTGATTTTGAGGAATTTGTTTTTGGAAATAACGATGACTTTCAATATACATATGCTTTAGGTGTTGGTGAAGTTGATGATGATCGTAAGGAGGGCTGTTATGATGAGCCAAGAAACACTGTGAAGTTTGGAGTGTTAGAACAGGTGAAAAGGGATGGTGATTTATACGTGTCTTTCGATCATACAGCAGTCGATTTTTTATCTGGCGACCCATTGTATTGTGTTTGGGAAAATTTACCAACTAACCAGCAAGGTTGTTATTTTTTATCAAGTGAATGGGATCAATCTCCTGGTGATCATGCAAACATGGACGATTGTGCCGGATGGGTTATTCCAGAAGGCAAGCAATCAAAAATTGATTCTATATTAGTTGAATCAGCAAAGGAAAGATTTTTTCCTGTAGAAAACGACCCTAAATATCTTCAACAAAGTTTTCCTTCAAAAGGTTTAAATGAGATTGAGAAATTAGTTTCAGGGGAGGCTGAAACTGATGCGGCTTATGGGGAAGGTCAAAATGCCATTTGTATCTTCGATGAACATAAATTCAAACCAGAACAACAAGCGTTCATTTGTAACAAACGTGATAATGAATACAGATGGTACATCTGTGATTCTGCTCATGTTTCTGAAAGAACAGGAAACTTCTTACCTTTGAAGATTAATATTGAAGGTGCAGATAGCGGCCCTTCTGAGAATACTCCCGTAGGATGCACAGAAACTCAAGTTGAGATTCAAGGCTCTGATGGATATTATTGCCTAGAAAAAGACAAACCCATGTACGTTTCGGCAGACATAAACGAAGCAACTAACGGTTATTTCTGTATGGAAGACGAGGGAGAATATTCCTGGGAAGAAAGAGAATTAAAATGTGATGATCCCGGTGTTGATTGTGGAATACTACAAAGTGTGTGTGAGTCTGATACAAATAATTTTGATTGGGATGATGGTGGTAAATGTTGTGGTGACAATGGTTTAGATGATCTTAACATCACAGCAAATGGGGCTAGATCTATTTGTCTTTACAATGAACCACTCTTTGTTGGATCTCAAGGAAGCGATTTGAAACAATCATTAGGTAGCGCTTGGTCTTGTGAGAATGACTGGTGTTGGGTGGAAGCAGATAATATTGATGCACAATTCAAAGTTCTTACATCAAAAAGATTAGGAGAAAAACCACAAGATATTGTTTCAAATACTGGGGAATGGGTAACTTGCGAGGAGGAAGGAACTCTTCCGGTTACACGAAATTTTCTTGATGAGTATGTTGATCCAAACGTTCCTTTCCAATCAATCACAAATAGGTTTTATTGTTTCGATGACGGGAGCAGAATGAATTGGGTTGAATGTGCAGACTTTCAGGACAGCGCAGAAAATGTGAATACCATCAAAGGGAGATATCCAGGAGAAGCATTAAATTCTTTTTTCCTTGGGCCAGTTGAAATTGATCCAGAAAATAATGCAAAAAAAACCGGTGGAATAAAATATAGTGGTGGCGGTATAATTAATATTTTTCCGGGAAGAGAATACAAATTCTATTACGGAGAAGATTATACTTTTGATTTCAGTGGATATAAATATCTTGAATTGATGATTAAGTTTGTTAATGAAGATAATCAAGAACCATTAAAAGAAGAAGATCTCTCTCTTCCGGTTGATGTAAGATTACAAATTCAAAGCGGAGATGTAGATGTCTTTAATCAACCTTTGCTAGGTTACATTACTCACGGACCAATATTTTCAGAAGACGGATGGATGCACGTAAAAGTTCCGATAGATGAATACAAAGGTGTAACAGCTATAATTATTCAAAGTACAAATATTGACAATGGCATTGCTGTTCAGAATATGTTCTTAAGCGGCGATAAACCAACCAAGGTTTGTTCCGGCGAAGATTTTCCTTCCCTTCCAGATGATTTGGAAGCTACCGGTTCATGGATTGACAATTTAGATTATGCTAAAAGTGGGGTTTCTAGCGTACAAATGTGCACAAGTTTATTTGGACCAAATGCTTGGTTAGGTGAAGACGTGCCGGTAGCAGATAGGATGTGTTGTGGTAATCAGGAAGGAGAATATTATGCTGGAATATCTGCAGTTCAGGCTACCGATAACGGAGATGAATATTATGGTTGTTGGAATTCACAACCGGTAAAATCTGGTGATACGATTATGGATGTGCAGTTTGAAGTGTCTTCAATGGATTTACAGCCGGTGGTGGAGTATGAGGAATTTGCTGTGGTAAGTGGAAATATTATTCTGGAATATGATTTTGAGGATCTTAAATCAATCAGACTTGGGCTTGTTCAGGGCCAGACTTGGTTTAATACGGCAAGAGTTGTTTCTTTTTCAAAATCTGAAGAAGAATATACTTACTTATTGGAAGGGACCGATAATGAAAATAATCGGGTTGTAAGTCCTTTTGTCGTTAGAAGACCTTCTGTAATTAATGTTCCTTTCAGTGAAAATATACCGAGCGGAAACTATCTAAATCAAAAATTAGCCCTTATTTTGGGAAGTTCAGCAGATTTTACTGCTCGAAGTGGAGCAACTCCCGGTGTTATATTACATTTTAAACCGGTGGGAGCATCTTTAGAATTCCTAGAAGATGAAGAACCAAGTGGTGCTGGTTTATTAAACAGTAAAAATCTTGAATTTGGACCAGCATTAGATTTTGAAGATATAAATGAGATATCTCTTTATGCTCATGTTTCTCCAAAATCAATTCCTCAAGATGGACCAATCCCATCAACAAGAACTATCAAAATAAAAAATTATACTTGTGTGGCAGATGAGTGTTTATATCCGTTACCGGGAGAACCTACTTATTTTATCAAAAATCCATACCCTTACTTATATGAATTATATTTCCTAGAAGAAAAAGAAGATGGCGGAACTAAAGAAACTCTAATCACCAGCGAACAACAAGCATGGAGAAATCCAGGAATGCTTAAAGTGAAGAAAATCTCTCAGCAAATTCTTTACGTGAACGAAGGAGAAGAATCAGATAACCCAATTGCATTCTATGGTTGTCAAGCTCCGTCATTTGTTGAACAAAGAGTAAGGCAAGCAGGATTAGATAATCAGGAATTCAAGAATACTGATTACTGTTCAGTGCAAGGAGATAAAACTAAAGATAGAATCTTTTATTGTTCACCAAGTATGGATTTACCTAGCTTGGAAGAAGAGGGAATCGAAAGAGAACGATTTAAAATTGTTAATTCTTGGAGTAATGCAAATATAAAAGAAGTTGGTTACCAAAATCCTAACAAAATCATTTCTGATTTTGGTGTACAAGAAAGGGTATTAAAGAATTTGGAAGAAGCTCCAAATTCAGTGATCCTTCCAGAAAACATCAATTGGAACACTTCCGTTTTACCAGGAAGAAATTTCTTATCAAATGCAATCTTTGAAACTAGCGGAGCTAAAGAATTGCCACACTGGGAAATATTTAAAGATGGAGTTTTAGTTAACGATGGAGAAGATAATGAAAAAAAACACATTCCAGAAAGCGATGATGTAAGTGCCAACACTTTAATTTTAAGAGCAGGAGAAATTCTAAGATCGGAAAGAATACCTGTGCCAAGATTAGTTAACAAAGATCCAGAGCAACCAGTAATTCTTAGTTTTACTTCATCGGGAACATGTCAAGAAAACGTAGCAATCAAATTGATCAATAAAAACGGGGAAGAAGTTGGAGATGCAGGTAATTTAAACAGTATTAAAGTAGCTGACGCATCTTATCTTGTAGTAGAAATAACCGGGGCATGTTCAATTAAAGAACCTATGTTGCAATTGTTAGATACCTTAGGTCCAGTAGATTATTCCTTTCAGCAACCGGTTGGTTCAGAAAACTTGGGAAGAGCAGGTTTAGCATGTTGCCCGGAAAGTTATTGTTGGAATGGTCAAGTTTGTGTTGAACCAATGGGGCAGTATAGTAAATTGTCTGAAAAGGTTGACGATGGCAGAGATTACAGATGTATTGAAGGAGAGTGGACCTACCAACCTATTAAAGTAGATTGGGTGAAACAAGATTGGGGATTCTGTAATGAAGAAACGCAATGTTTCGTAACAAGTTCTACCAATGAAGGATTTGATGTTAGCGATGAATACACCCCGGAACAATTCTATGAAGGGAAAAACCCAACTTGTATTAATGATGGATCCTACATTCTAGATCATTTTTGTGAAGAAGGAGACTGGACTTCAAGAACAAAAGTGGTGGCACAAAAATTATTGGAAGTTGCCCAGAATGATGAATATGTGTTATATTGTACTAACCTGTGGGGCGCTTTAGTCGATACTGAGAATGGTATGCAATTATTGGAGGGCGAGGGAATATTAAGTGATGTTCCTTCCGGTGATCAAGATTTAGCTAATGCTATAGCTGGTGAAACAAATCAAAAACAAACCAAATCATGTTTCGAAAATCTTAATGCTCCTGGAAACCTTGTATCACAAGAAGAAAACACTTGCGTAAACACGGTTTGTGTGTTAAGGTATAAAGATGGTGGAAATTTCAAAACAGCATTTGCAACCACTTTAAACAAGCCAAGTGATGACCCAGATACGTTATTCAATGCATTTAATATTGGCCCTAGAGAAGTAAACGACCGTTGTGAATTATCTGAAGAAGGATTTGTTAATTGTGATCTGCAAGGATTAGAGTTAGGCGGAGATTTATGGTTTGCTAATGATACCCATTCATTGATTTACGGCAAGCAAGGAATTTCAATAAATCCTGGAGTTATTGAACAGTTGGTGGATTGGTTGAGAAGAGCAATTGGACTGGCGGATGCAGATAACAATGGCGCTCCATTCTTGGAAAACATTGAACAATTTAGAGACCTTTATTTGTTACATACTTCTGGTAAAGATGTAAGAGCAGTCCATTCTGTCGAATATCGATTACCACCACAACCAGAAGAAGAAAATGTTGATGCAGAAAATCAAATTGATGTTGCAACAGATGGTATCAGAAAAGATATCTTAGTTGCGGAGTACCAAGGATTTGATACGCCTGTATGTACTTATGTTGATCAAAATAATCTAGCTCTTCCAACCGCATTAACTACAGAAGTGCTTGAAGATGATCAGAAATTGCAATGTGTTATTGATGGAGATGTTCAAAGAATTCAAGCTGAAGTTAATGGTGGAGTTCCAGAAATTTGGGCTAAACTTACCGGAAAATTGAGAGTAGAATAAGTATCATCTCATAAGTTTTATAAGCCTTCTTTCATTTATTCTAGTTAATATGAACAAAAAGAGGAAAGATGTTGCTAGAAAATTCTCTACAAAAGGACAGATTACAATATTTTTAATTCTCGGTGTAGTGGTTTTGTTCGCATTTCTTTTTGTTTTCTTATTAACCTCTGGAATTCAGAAAGGACAATTGCTTCAAGAAAAAGAAAATGTTCTTTCGAAAGCTCTCAAGAAAGAATCGCTTAGAATTTTTGTTGAAGATTGTTTGTATGATAGTATGGCGGAAGGATTATCTTTGTTGGGCCAACAGGGAAGAATTTGGAAAGATCAAGGTGGTCAGATTAATTTTGTTAATGGAGTAAACGGATTAACCCTTGATAACGGAGACCAGGTAGCGTATGCGATAACTGACGAAAGGTATGCAGATGGACACCTGAGCGCATACCCCTGTAATAATATCAACAATTATCCGGAATATTGTCTTTATTCATCTCCAAACATTACGACCGGATTTGGTACAGTGGTACTTAGAGAAAGTACAATCGAAGGAGATCTGGGTGGTTTCCTTCTTAAAAAAACAAAAGAATGTGTGACCGGGGATATTTATGAAACTGTTTCTGAAGATATTATACCTGATGATGAAGGAGCAGAGTTAACTCCAACAATTACCCGAGATGGAATTGTGGTAAAAGTATATTATCCATTACGTTTAGAACTAGCCGGGGAAGAATTCTTTCAAGTTTCAAGTTTTGATTTCTTCTATAAATCAAGATTGCAAGATCTTCTTGACGCGGCTATAAGTTCGCCGGTTCGGTTGGACCAGAAATATGTCGATTTTAATTATTCTGGGTTTGATGAAGAAACAGGTGATACTTTATCAAAAGAATCATTTACATATCAAAGCCCAAAACAATCTTTTGGATTTCAAAATTCGCCGTTATGTGAAGGAAGTAACGCACCATATACTTGTCAACTTGTGTTAAGAAGTGATTTGTATGGGCAATTAGCAATGGAGAAAGAAGTAAGTGTAAAAGAGGATACTCACGATACAATCCTTACATTTACCACCCCTAACTCTAACATTTTAACCCAGCCTGGAGAAAATGAAAATGTTGAAGGAATGTATCAATTTAGAGTTGCTCGTCAAAATAGACCACCAGCATTAGATTACATTGGAAGAAATCAATGTTTTGATGCACAGGAACCATATGATTATTTAGTAATTCCCAATTTAATTGATGACGAAGGGAATCTCAGAGAATTGAGTAAGATAAATATTCGTGCAACGGCTCAAGATGCTGATGAAGAATTGCCAACAATTAGTTTTAAAGAGATTGATCCAGTGTTAAATAATCTTGATTCTCCAGATGATGATGCGGGCTCGGAAATATTCTTTAAATCTGTTTCTTCTTCAGTCGAACCGGGAATTTATCCTTTAACAGTAATCGCTTCAGATGGAATTAAAGAAGATAATCAAACGGTAAGGGTTTTAATTGACAGACCAATTGAAACAGATGTATCTATTTCGTTGCCGTATACTTTAACTGGTGGTGTATACGATGAAATTTATGCTGGAGGTGATTTCTTTCCAATCTCAAAAGAAGATCCTGTGTTTGTGAATGTGGTTCTACCAGATGAATCTGCGGCATTCGGGGCAGCTGGAGCTAAATTGTTGACGTATAAATACAAACCAGAAGACGAAGAGATTATTAGTTATGACATTCCGATGTTCAGAAAAGATACTTATAGTTTTCCTGGAGTAAGGTTACCCGGTGGAGACATTGATAGTTATTCAGAAGAGGATATTGTTTCTTGGGATTTTTCTAAAGGTCCATTAAATCCGTTCTCTCAAGAAACAGATAGGGGTTTATTATCAGTATCATTTGGTATGACTTATTGTGGGTTGCCAGATGAAATTGAAAGTAAATCTACTGTTGAAGTGCGGGTTGCTGAATGTATCCCAAATAAGAATTCGCAACATCCTTATGCTTATCCTTATAATAATTATTACACAGAAGATGGTGATCTAAGTAAATTGAATTTAGTTAATGAAAACGATCCAAATGCAATAAATCCATTCTTAGCAACACATTCTTGTTGTACAGATAGATGGGAATATGTTGAAAAAAATGATCCCAATAATCCTTGTTTTGTGAATCCAGAACCGGGGTGTTATGGGCAATTAACAGAATATGTAGGTGGTCCGACCTTACTTAGTGATTCGCTGAAAGGTTACGTGTGGGAAGAGCAAGTTCAATTATGTAGCGGTGAAAGAGGAAACATTTGTAATGGAGCATTTAATAATCAATTATATAACAACCAATTGTGGTGTGGGATACAAGGAAAAAACAGCTGCACTAGGCCAATAAATGATGCTTGCGAAAACAAACTTGCTTTTACTTCTATTGAAAATCAAGGCGTATGCTGGGGAACGTTGGGTTGTGGAAATAATTTATGTACTCAACCGCTGGCGTATACTGGACAGGGAAATATTCCAAATATTAACACAAAAGCTACGGAATTATTTTTACAATCGGGATCTAACCCAACGACAGCTCCTGGGTTTGAATTTTCTTGCGGTTGTCCGGAAAATGATCTAGGTCCAGACGGCGTTGATTTGGTAACAAATGTTCGTTGTGATGATGATTGGTCTGGGAATTTTGATGGTTTTTGTACTTTATCTGGCAGATGTGAAATTAGTGGTTCAATAAGCGAAGGAGATAGCGGATAAAATGGCAGCAGAAACTTCATTCGGGTTAATTTTTGGTTTAATGCTTTTAGCAATTGGAGCAATAATTTATTTTCTAGCAAGAAAAAGAAGCCTTCCTCCTTTACCTGAAGATGATGATGAACAAACGAGTTCCGAATCAATCTTTTCGCCCTTTTCAAAGAACTCTGAAAGACAAAAACATATCAAAGAATTACATCATAAACATTCACATAAAGTTCTTGAACAAGAATCTAAAGAATTGTTTCCGGGAATTTCTAAACATAAACGAACTAGCAAAGACTTTCAAAAATTAGCCGAGATTGCAAGGAAAAACAGACTGAAAAAGAGTGCATTTAACCATGAGCGAGAACAAAAATCCATTGCAAACAAAAGAGCGATTGAAAAATTAAAGAAAATGGCTAAAAAATAGTCCTTTCTCAGACGTAAATCCAACAACATTTATAAACTAAAACTCTTTCTTAAATGCTAAGACTATGAGATGTCAAAAAAGAGGTTTTTACGTAGTTTTATCTCTATTCCTGTTAGTTTTCTTTGCATCAGTTGTTTCCGCTCAAACCGAAGGATGTTATGTGTATCCTGGCGGGTCGGAAGATTTGTATTGCATCAGCGGAGTTTTGGATACAGATGCTCAAGCAGATTGTGAAGAAAACGTAGATTGTAGTTTTGAAGATCATTTTATTCCAGGATCAGATTGTAGCGAGTTCGATGCGTGCCGGGTTGTTACTTGTTCAGTTGATTGTCGAGTTCATGCGTTAGGTGTTTGTCAAGAATTGGGCGGAGTGGAAGTTTCTGATGACGATTTTTCTTTATGGTGTTCTCCAGGATGTTGTAAGGTTGGAAATAATTTCTGTCAATTTAATCTAAATTTAAATCAATGCCAGCAAAGAGCAAGACAATTAGGTGTAAATCCGGAATCAGTAATCTTCGATAACAGTATTGGGATGAGTACGGAAAGTTGTAACCAATTGTATTGCGCAATTGATGTTGGGCAAGGTTCAATTAAAGGCTCAGTGAAAGATACAGATGGAAATGTTATCGCTGGAGCCGGTATTGATGCAGAAGGTATCACTTCAATTTCTATTCAAGCAAATGTAAATGGAGAATTTTCAATAGCTAGTTTAACACCGGGAACTTATCGAGTTACAGCAAGAGCAGAAGGATATCTCCCTAGTTCCGCATCGTTAGCTGTTTCATCTAATCAAGAATTAAGACAAGAATTTGTTTTACAAAGAGCCGAAGCTAACGCAATAGTTTCAATTTCGGTAACTTCACGTGATGGAACTCCAGTAGATGGAGCAACAGTTGTTTGGAGCGGAAATGCCCAAGGAAGAATTACCACCGCAAGAGATGGCAGGGCGCAAACACCACAAATTCCTCCGGGAGATTATCAATTCACTATCAGCAAAGTAGGATATTCATCAAGAGACCAAAGAGTAGCTGTGATTGCGGGGGATAATCCATTAAGAGTAATTCTAGATGTTGCAGCTATCCAAGGAGTTCAAGGATTTACGTTTATTGATGTGAATAGTAACGGAAGATTTGATGCAAATGCAGAGCAAGTAATTTATGGTGCTAAAATTATTATTGATGGCATCTTCAAAGGATTTTCAAAGTTCCCAGATGGAACTTACATTTTCCCGATAAGTGTCGGGGATCACAAAATAGGAGCAACTTACCAGGATTATTCTTTCCCTGAATTAGAATTTGCTCTTGCAGAAGGAGATGACGCAACAACAATTCCAATTCCTCTTTCAAGAATCATTGGAGACTGTACTTTGCCTGGAACGGAGAAAAAAGTGGAAATATTTTCGGCAACTCAAGTTCAAGGAGAACAAGTATTGAAATTGGAATGGACAAAACCTTGTTTTGAAGTTGCAGGATATGAAATTAAAAGATTTAAAGATGGTCAATTAGACGGAGATAAAATTTATCCGACTGCCGCAGAAAATTCGTACATAGATGGGAAAGTCGAATGGAATACCGAATATACTTACGAAATCACTGCCTTGTATGCAAATCCTGCTCGTGAATCTGAACCAACAAGATTAAGGGAATCAGTTAACCCGGGAGATGAAGAATGTGAGGGAAGATTTCACGATCCAGAATGGGAAACATTTTGTATGGTTAGTTCTGAAGAAATTAGGAAACAAGTCTGGACATGTAATGTTCAAAATCAATTGATTTCTTCAACTGCCTGCGCAGGTGCAGGAGAAGGAGCTAACTTTTATTGTGCTCAAACATCAAAAACGGATGCCGAATGTAAAGATGCGGGAGCGTGTGAAGGTTTACCTTTATCCGGTCCATTTGGTTTATACCACTCACGTTCAGCTTGTTATGGAGCTGAAACTCCAGAAGATTTCCAATCGGAAACATTCTGTTATTATGATTCAACCGAAACTATCGTTAATCAATGTAATAGTTGTTTAGATGTTCAAGACTGTTTTGCTTATCAAAGTAAAGATGCCTGTGAAATCAATAGTTGTTTAAGTGAAGCTTGTAAATGGGTTGATGGAGCTTCAAATGAAGAACCAATTATTGATTACGGTCAAGTTATACCTCAATTCGTAACTCCAGAAACCGGAGAAGGTTATTGTGTTCCAGTCGAAGAAAAATTAACTATCGAAGAAAGCCAATGTCAATTATGTGGTCCAGAGAATGGATTAGATATTTTCTCGAATTATTATTGTACGGCTGATGTCTGTTCAGGATTAGGTAAATGTTTCTCAGATGTTTCTTTAGCAGAATGTAACGCTTGTCCTGAATCACCAAGAGGCGGATCAGATCCAGCAAATTGTTATGCTTATGCATCAGAATTGGAATGTGTTGGTAATCAGCCAGTTCAAAAAGATCCATTTGGAAGTATCACATTCTCTGATGATCAGTGTGGTTGGAATAGATGTTTATGGCAAGGTGCACCAAACGGATTCGGTTCGGGTGGATGTATAAAAGATGGTAACGGCGATTTAGAAAATGATTGTGATGGGTTCAGGGGAGCAGAAGTAGTTTCTTGTCGTTTAGATTCAAGCGCTCCAAGAACCGAAATAGTTAGCGCAACCGTTCCGGTAATTTCAACAACGAAACAAACTGTCTTGTTCCATGGTGTTGATAATTTCCATGAAGCTCTTAATCAGATAAATAAGATGGGAGTTCTTGGATATTGTCTTGAAAGTGCGGAAGAAGGGGCACCTCAAACTTGTCTTACAATAAATGGTGAGAATCCTTTTGTAGAAGTTCCATATCCAGGAAGATTACCCGACGAAGTTGTAGAAGTAAATTTGTTTGATTCTCTTTTCCTTTCTGGAGAAGAAATTGATCGTAAAACTTATAGTATCAAATATTATTCAGCAGACAAATATCACAATCAAGAATCGGTTCAGCAAGCTTTGATATATGTTGACACTTTACCACCAAGATTTGAAATTCAGCATGAAGAAACAACTCAAGCTGACAATACAGATTTAACAGTTTACTTGGTTGGTTTAGATGAACAAGCCGATTGCAGTTTTGTTTTGTCACAAGTATTACCATTAGGCGGAACTCAAAATAGTGTCTCGGACCGGAACCAATTCAATAAACAAGCAACGTTCCCTAACTTGAACGGCATAAGGTATTCATTAAATGCAACATGTATAGATCTTCAAGGAAATGAATTTAGTAAAGTGGAAGAATTAGTATTTGATCAAGAACAAAGAATTGATGTAATCAGCCCAATATTTGGCGGAGTTGTTGCTTCCACGGAAGTTATCTTTGAAGTTACAACTGATGTTGGAGCACAATGTGCATTATATGAAACTGATACAAATGTTAGGTTAGCTGATTTTGTTAGCGATGAAGAAGGAAAATCTCACAGAACATCTTCGGTGTCCGGATTTATTGAAAGAGAATATGCGGCAACTCAAAAAGTTGTTTGTCAAGAATTATTGACTGGCGAAATGTTGGAAGATTATTTCCATTTCACCGTAGATTTCACTCCTCCAGAAGTTCAGATAATTCTTCGAGAAGGCGCAAGGGAAGAACAACCAATTAGATATGGTTGGGAAGAATCTTTCATAGAATCGGTTGAGATGGATTTCGAATGTACTGCTGAAGGATTTGCTTGCGATCAAGTGTTCTATTGTTTAGGTGACGGATGTCAGTTAATTAATAATCCAAATTATCGGGAATATGCTGGAACTGTAACTTTAAGTGACACAACGCAAATTTGTTATTATGGTGTAGATGTTGCAAATAGTCCAGTTTACCAACCCAAATGTGGAACCGTAAAAATAGAAGGATACGGAATTAATTTAGAGAAACCTGAACAACATTTATACGGCCAACAAAAATGGGGTATCAGTAACGAAAAAGTGTTTGATGTGATTTTCTTTACGAGAATACCAACCGTTGAATGTAGATTTGATTTCTCTTCCGGATTTTCTTACGATTCTTTACCTGCCCATAAAATTTTGAATCCAAACGGGCAAGGAAGATATGTGATTAACAATTTCCCGGAAAGTGTATTCTCTGAATATTCAGATAATGGCGGAGTTAAAGCGATATATGTCCAATGTAAAGATCACGCGGACCAATTAAGTCCGGAACAAGAATTATTCTTGGAATATGATCCCACTGCGCCGAAGATTACTGATGCGCGTGCTGATCCAGATAGAGTATTAGAAGGAATTACTACTACATTATTTACATCAACTGATGATAAAACATTATGCAGATACAGTGATGATTCGGAAGAACAAGATAGCGCATCTTATGAAACGATGGAATTTTCTTTCCCTGGTGAAGAAGAAAGATTACTTGGAGTGGAACATCAAGAATTATTTACAGTAGGTGGAGTAGGAGATAGCGGTACTAAAGATTATTTACTCAATGTTCAATGTCGTAATGGAGCTGGAGATTTTTCGGAAGTTGAAAATATTGAATTTGCGGTTGATTACACTGAGAAAGGATTTATTCTTCCAAGTAGTTTACAACCGCAAGGATATTTAACGGCAAGTAATGTTGTATTATCTGCAGAAACTTCAAAGAGCGCAATTTGTGAATATGATCTTGAAGATGAATTTACATTCTTTACAAATACGGGTAGTAGTACTCATACTGTTGAATTGAACGGTCTTGCGGAACAAGAATATCAAATCCCGGTAAGATGTAGAATGGGAGATCATGTTGCGTTCGGTCTAATTGAATTCATAATTGACAGAACTTCTCCAATCTTAACTTCAATTGATGATGGGAAATATAGTTGTGGCACTGACCAAATATCTGTTTTAGCTCACAGTGAAGAAAGTTCGATTGTTCAGTATGATTATCAAATTATTGACAAAGGACTTGCTCCAAATGAAGATATAAATGCATCATCGGTAATAAGGCCAGGAGGAGTTGGAGCAGTTGTCCTGGAAGGAACAACCACCGGAGAATTGCCGATTATCATTCCTGCAAGTAACCTTACCGAAGGTCGAATTTATTCAGTGAAAGTTAAAGCTGTCGATGCAGCTGGAAATGTAGGCCAATTCTTTGAAAGTGACGGAGTTATTATTTCCTCAGATAACATCACGGCTTGTTTAGAAGATTTATCGCCTCCAGAGATTAATGTTTTAACAAATACCACTTGTTTAAGAGCAAGTGCAGAATTAGAATGTAACGATGAAACAGGTTGTAGTCTGTTCCAATATGGTGTGAGCGATTCTTCAGATGATTGTGATACCAACAAATCATATCTTGGTCAAAGAATTGAGTTTGATAAATCAAGTTGGTTATGTTATTCAGCTGTTGATACCAAAAACCAAAGTAGCAGCGGGAAGAAATTAATTACTTTTGGTGATATTGATGGTGATGGGGTAGCTGACCAATGTGATGAATGTGATTCTACCGGTGCAGGAAAAGCAAGTAACATGCTCGGATGTTCCGCAGACGATGTGCAAGAAGATAGAATTAGTACAGATAGTGATCACGATGGATTACCTGATGATTGGGAAAGAAGCCATAACGCTTTAGGTTGCGATTTAAATCCACAAAACCCAGATTCAAACGGCAATGGCATTTCTGATCCATTAGAAGATTATGATGATGATGGATTCAGTACATTTGAGGAATATGTTTCCGGTTCAGATCCATGTATCGCTAATAGAATTTTACCAAATGAACCTCCTACTTCAGTAACAACAGCTACCGGCGGGGTTACAACAAGTGGAACTAATGTCTTAGCTTGGACATTACTAATCATAGGGATATTGTTGGTTCTTGGCGGAGTAGGATATTTAGTATATTATTACAAATACGCTAAGACCGGAAAAGGAAAATCTGGTGGAAGTATTAGTCGACCGTCTACATATTCGCCCAGTTCAAGTAGTGTAGGCACTGGTCAGAATGGATTATCTCAAACACTTTCTTCCTGGAAGAATAAACTTAGAAAATTAGATCAATCTAGGTCTAAAAAAGTTAAACAGCGAGAAAGAAGTTCATTATTCGGTGAATTCTCTCAGGATTCCCAGAAAATACCTCACATTGGAAATGTTCTTAGTAGCGGAAGTAGCGGTAAAGAAGTTCCAAAACTTCATGATATAGCGAAGAAATATGTTGAACATAAAGATGAAATTAAACCAGGTTTACGTCAAAATGAAAAAGATGTTTTCGCAAAACTGGAATCTATCGCTAAAAAGGCCGAGAAGAAAGATATCACCGAAGTAGTTTCACCGAAAGAAGCTAAAGATATTTTTGCTAAATTGAAGGAATTAAGTAACAAAAGAAAGAAGTAGGATTGTAATGAAAACAAATTGGAATAAGAAAGGGATGGGGATTGGTCAAGTATTTGTTTTCATAATCATGGCTCTTACGTTTGCGTTGATAACTATATTTGGATATAAAGCAATTGCTGGGTTTCTTGAAAAAGGAGAAGAAGTAGCATTTGTTCAATTCAAAAACGATTTAGAAATTGCTATCAAACAAATTAATACAGAGTTTGGAGCATATCGACTTGAAGATTTTAGGCCTCCAAGACAATCCGAGAAAATTTGTTTTGTTAACATGGATTATGGGAAAGAATCAGGAGGAAATATTGACGGGGTAATCACGGGATTAACAAAAGAAATGCCGACGGCAGTTGGCGTTTATCAGGATGCGATAGAAAACCAGGGGTATACTTCTGCGGAAGAAAATGTTTTCTTGCAGCCGGAAGCTCCAGTAAAAATTAAAGTTCATCGGATTGAACTGTTTGATTCCGGAAATGAAGTAGCGTTCCTTTGTCCACCCATCAAAGGTGGAGTTTTCCATCTTGGGTTGGAAGGTAGGGGAGATCGAACAAGATTAACAGTTCCGATGTTGATTTCTTAACTGGGTCTAATACCCGTTGCTCTGCAACGACTATTAAATCAATTATCCAGTTAAGATTAAAAATACCCCGCAGCTTGCTGCGATTGGGTTTTTTATTGAAGAGCAATAAACATAATGAGGGAATCAAGTGAATAATGGCATTGACAAAGAAAGGGCAAATCGAGATTACGTTCAATTGGATTTATATCCTTATTGCAGGAACGGTTATTCTTCTTTTCTTCGTAGGTTTAGTGTATAAACAGAAAGTAGTTTCTGAAGAAAAATTAACAACAGAAGTTGTTGAAATATTGGATTCTATATTGCACGGGGCAAGTGTAGCTGAAAAAACTAAAAATTTTGTTAACACCGGAGGAATTGCTGATTATACTTTACAATTTTCATGTGATGAAGGCGTTTCAAATTATGGGATTAAAGATTCTGGATTCCAAGAAGAAAATTCGGTTACTCCCATTTTTTCTCTTCCATCAATTCAGACATCTAGATTAGTTTTCTGGAGTTTGCCATATAAATTACCTTATAAAATAATTGATTTATTGTTCATTACTTCGGCAAATACAAATTATGTTTTTTTGGGAGTTAATGATTTTGTTAATGAATTTTTAGATGCAACCCAAGAAAGTGATCCATTCCTTAAGATTGCAACAGATAGTAAAAATGATATTGATGAAGTTAGAGCAGGAGGTAATACTTACCTACGTTTAATCGATGTTGATGGGACGCATGGAATTTTGGATAATCAACAATTACCAGCTAATCTTAAAGATTTTGATGAAGAAAGGATTACAGCGGTTGTTTTCAAGGCAGCTCAATCAGTAGATTTCTTTATTGTCCAAAATGGAAGATGGAAGAAAACTAATTTCAATCCAGTAAATTTAGTTTCTTTAGGTGGCGAAAGAGATGCAGCTAAATATGCCGCAATTTTCGCTGGTAACGATAAGATCTATGAATGTAACATGGCGAAAGCTTTCAAAAGGATGCAATATCTAGATGAAGTTTATCAAGGGAAAGTTGAAGATTTGATTGCTTTTTATGTGGGAAGTTCTGTCAATAATAAAGATGTTTGTTTAATTAGTCTAACTGAACCATTGTTACAAACAGTATTACAGAGGCATCATACCTCAGCAAGAAGTTGCGTCCTAGAAAAAAAATGTGGAGATTTAATTGAGCTTAGTAAAAAAATAATTTCCATCAATGATAATATGGAAAGTGAAGGGTGTGTGAAATTATACTAAAATTCCTTGATTTTCGAACAGAAAATCTGGGTTTTTGTATATACCAAAGGAATTAATCTGTTTGAAAGTTAATTCCTTTCAGTATATATTAATTGAGAAAACAAAATGATGACTAAAAAAGGGCAGGGGAGAATGACGGAAACTATCGCCGTTCTTTTTATTTTCTTTGTCCTGATTCTGTTTGGGATTGTATTTTATTTTAAATATCAGGATGTAGCCATCAAGGAAGATATACGGGAAAGTCTTGCATCTCGAGCAATGGAAACAACGTTAACTTCACTTTTCCTTCCGGAACTTCAATGTAGCAGAGGAGCAGCTGAACCGGAGGATAATTGTATTGATCTTATCAAGATGAATAATGCAATGAGGGTATTCAAAGAAAATCAAGATAAGTATTATTTCGATATTTTTTCATACGCAAATATTACTGTGTTTCAAAAATATCCTACGGAAGAAAAATGGACTGTATATGAGAAAGTTAAACTGAATGCAACGGCTAAAGAGCCAACTTTTTTTGTAGTCGTGTTACGTAATGAAGCAAGTAAAGAAAGTTCAGAAAGTTCAGAAACAACATTTGGATATGGATATATCTCTGTTGAGGTTTACCGATGAGTTTAATTGAGAGATGCCGAAAAGGACAAATGGAAGCGATGGGACTAGTTGTAATTGTCATTCTGATAACTTTGGGCATGTTATTTCTTGCTCAATTTGCGCTTAAGGAAGCTGGTGAAAAAAAGATTTTTACCAGAAAAGGGTTAGCATACAGCTCAATGAGCGCGATTCTTAAAACAACGGTTGAAACAGATTGCCGAGCTAATACAATCCCTTACCTCGGAAGAGATGTTCTTGAAGATTGTGCAATTAATTTAGCTGATTCTCCGGAGGGTTATTCGAAATATAAATGCAGTGGACTCCATAGTTGTGTATTTGCAGAACAAAAAATAACTACCTTGCTTTTGAATACTCTTGGAGAATGGAATAAGCGGTACGAATTTCAATCAAGATTAATTAATAATGAGGGGGCTATGCCCATATTTACTATTACTAACAAAGGCGGGTGTACGGGAAGGGAAAGAGATACTTCTGGGTTATTTCCGATACAGGCAGAAAATGCTGGGTTAATCGAAAATATCTTATTTATCTGTGATTAAAGGTTGAATTTATCGCAAGGTTTATATAGCTTTTTTCGTTTAACTAATGAAGAAAAGCGAGGTGAACAAGATGTTTTCCAATAAAAAAGGGCAAGGTATGTCTCTAAATGTAATTATTGTTGCAGCGTTAGCTTTAATTGTTTTAGTGGTGTTGACGGTTATTTTTACTTCTCGAACAGCGATTTTCTCTGAAAAGGTGGATCAAGGAAGTAGAACCGAATTGATTGAAATGAAAATTTCATACGCAGATTGTCATCCAACCGTAAGGCAAGAAGGAGAATTTACTTCAGCATTTGAGAGAGCAGAAAGTATCGATGATAAAGAAAATGCAAAAGTTAGTTTCAGAGATGAAATAAACAGATGTAGAGATTCTCTTGACAGAGCTGAATGTGAATCACAAGGTTGCACTTGGGAGTAAGCATGAAATCTTCTATTTTTTTTTCCCGTAAAGGGGATGCAAATATGTGGTGGATTATCATTGGAGCCGTCATTGCTTTAGTGGTAATGATTGTTTTATTGGTATTCTTTACAGGAAGAAGCGCAACATTAGAATCTGGAATTTTAGATTGTGCTGGAAAAGGTGGAGTTTGTATTGGGTCAGATGAGGCATGTACCAGGGAAGATGGAACCTTGGGTACAGTTAGTAGAGCATTCCAGTGTTCAGCAGAAGAAAAATCTCAACAGAGAACTATCTGTTGCTTTAAGTAAAGTTCATATGGTGAAAGATGAATCAAAGAGGGTTAGCGTTTGAAATTTTGTTAAAAATAGTTCTATTTGCGGTAGCTGCGGGATTACTTTTCCTTGCAATTTGGAAAGCTTTCTCTGGAGTGAGTCCATGAAAAATCGTAAAGGGTTATTAGAAGGTACATTAGGTAAAATAATCTTATGGGTAGCGGCAATTGTAGCCATATTAATCATAGTTGGAGTTGTCTTTAAAGAAAAATTATTTGATTTAATAACTGTATTAATAGACAAGATATTGTAGGTGAAAGATGTTAGTTAATATAATCATAAAATTATTATTGGTGATGTTATTAGTCGGTGTAGTTCTAGCGGTAGTTTTTTCACCCGGAGAAGGATTAAAAGATAAAGTTGTTAATTTGTTCTTAAGCCAAGAAAATACTTTACCCGGCGAATTGCAAAATGTTGGAGAAACTAAAGAAATGCTTTCTCCGGAACACAAATCAGAAATTTCTGCTTTAAGAAATACAATTCAGCATATGCGAATAAGTGGTAAAAAGAATTGTTTTAGTGACTTTGGTGGGTTTTCATCATTAGAAAATGTGGTGGTAAGTATGCAGTATGATGCCCGGGAAGGAAAAACAGATTTCACAATCTCTGGTGGGGCTGGAGGACAGCAGATAGTAACAGATCAAAGATTTAGCATTGAAGGAATGTCACCCTGTGTGATTGCTGGGGAAGGTATCAACAGTGGATTTGATCAATTCATTGAAGGCGGAGCAGGTGCATATAATCCTGTAAGCGGGATAAGGATAACTCAGACCGATGGCGGAATATTTGGATTAACTAAAAATAGAATTGATTATGGAGATGGATTTAAGAATTTTGTAGGAAGTTCAGTTTTATTTACTCCAGATAACAAACATATTTGCTTCTTTCCATTAGAAGATGGTATTGGTAGTAGTTATTTAGATTCTTCAGAAGATAATTCAATCTCTAAGAAGTTACAAAGCGGAGCTTTAGTTACATGTTAAATAAGAAAGGCCAGGATGTTGTATTATCGACTCTTGGTAAATGGATAATTCTGATTGCCGGATTTATGGTTGTTGTTTTAGTAATAAGTTTATTATTTTTCAGAGCGGAAGGAGTAACAAAAGAACAAACTTGTCACGCTAGTGTCATTTCAAGAATTTCTATCCCTATCGGAAATGAAGAATTTAGATTAGGTCCACTTTCTTGCGAAACTATCGATGAAAAGATTTCTGGAAATCGGGAAGAAATTAAAAGACAAGTTGCTGATAGCATGGAAAGATGTTGGTGGATGTTTAATGAAGGCAGACAAGATGAAGTATTAAGTTCGGGAGAAGTTAAAAAAGCGTTAGGGTTTGAAGATAACAAGAATCAATGTTTCTTATGTTACACTCTAACTGTTGATCAAGATTCAATCGTAGGAGGAGAGATACCTTCTGAAGAGACATTTAATTACCTTTTAGAGAATAATCATCCTAAAATTGCTGGAACAACTTACATTGATTACATTCAAAGTTATGGTGGGCCAGGTGCAGTTGGTGTTTTAAGTCCAATTAAAGCAAAAGATATTTATGGTGTGGTATATTTATCTAAGTCTAAGGATACTTCAACTTGGACCTGGGCGGATGTTGGGGCAGCTGCTGCAGTTGTAGGTGGTGGAGTTGCTTGTTTCACTGGGATAGGTTGTACTGTCGGCGGTCCTCTCGGAGCTGCAGGAGCGGCGTATTTGGGGTCTCATGGTGCTGATGCGGCTCAAGCATTAATATATTCAGAACAACGGGCAGTCAGTTCAATATTCATTGACAATTTAAATTCAATCCAGCAAGCAGGATGTGAGGTTAAAGATTTCAGTTAAAATGATAAAAAAGAGGTTTGGGAAGAAAGGGATGTCTTCAGAGATGATCTGGATAATTATAGTTCTAATCCTAGCTTTATTACTTCTTGTAGTTTTCGGAAAACCTGCGTTAGATTGGATTGGACAAACTGTTGGCGGATTTGGAAAGCAAGCAGAAGTTTCATTTTCTGATTGTGATTTAGATAGAATTCAAAATGAGTTTGATGAATGTCCATGTATTCAAAGGGGAGAAACTCCTCACAAAGATTTACTTGGTTGTCCTGTTGGAACAACTTATGAAACTTCGGTGATGGATCGGTCTACTTGTTTCCAGTACCCTTCTTCTAAAAGTTCTGGAACTTTTGTTGCCGAATGCGATGGAACTAATGAAGAATGTAAAACAGCTAAAACAAAATGCGACACCCTTGCTGGGACAGTTGTTGCGGAAGCAAAGAAGACAGGTGAGGTGGCAACGAATGGAGATTTGGAATTGACTTCTTTTGTTGTTGGTAATCAAGAATCAAATGATCTAAGAATGGGTTTTGATCTTGGGAACAATAAAAATACGGAACGTGTGGCTCTTAGCGGAAGAATTAGTAATGGTGGTAGTGCAACAATTCTTCATTCATTTACTGTGAGATATTATATCTGTAAGACTTCTGATCAAACTTTATGCTCAATTAAGAGAGTGTATCCTGATGAAAGTTTAAGCGGAACTCCGGTCAATTCATTAAATGTCGGAGTTGGTACCGGTTTAACCGTCGGTAATACAATCGATATTCCTAAATCATTCATCGAATTAGGCGGTGATGCTGATTATTGTGAGGCTGACAATGAATGTTATCTTAAGGTCATGATTGATGCAGATAATAAGTTAAGTGAGCCAAATGAAGATAATAATGAGAGATTGCAGTTTGTTGCATTGGAGAATGTTAAAAAAAGAGAATTGCCTTTCACAAAATTACAGATAGTAACCATTATAGATGATGGTACAGATGGTGGTATTATTGATGAATATAGGTTAAGCGACCCTTGGCCAAGAGAAAATATTCTCGCTAGCAGAGGTAGCAGTGTTGACGGCGATTTACCATCCACAAAACCGACCGACGGTTCATGTTGGGTGTTTACAGTTGATAAAGATAATTTTGATGATAATGTTGGTGCAGGCGAAGTTACGGAAGGGACAGTCATCTCAACAACTGATGGGAAACCTCTTACATTAAAAGATAAATATATTGGTTCTGCTGGTAGCGTAGTTGAAGATGTTTTCAGCAGCGATATTCAATGGAAAGCTAAACCAGACGGATCACTCATATGTTCACAAGGCGATTGGAATCTATGTAGCCAGCAGGCAAGTGATAATGCTTTAACTGTTAGTGGTACCAGATTCGTATGCAGGAATAACATTTGGATACAGGAATAAATACTAGAGAGGATGTTTATGTATGAACAAAAAAGGAGATTTAACCGCAGAAGAACTATTGGGACTAATTCTGATAATCATTGTTCTAGGCCTGGTTGGAGCGTTAATCTTCCAAGGATTTCAAGGTGGAGAGAATAAAAGTAAAGAAACGTTTCTTAGAGTTCTTAACGATGCAGAAACTTTAGAACCTGGAGCGAAAGGATCAAGTTTATTGTTTCTAGATGCTGAAACCGCGTTAGTTTATTTTGAACCAGAAGCAGATAATGTCACGGTGGATGTTGATGTAACTTTAACTCCAAGAGATTTACAAGTGGTTTTCAAGAAACCAAACACTTGCGATAACACGAAAGGTTGCGTTTGTTTATTCCAGGAAAATACTTATGAAGATACCGGCGGAACAATTGGAGATTTACAAGGAACTGTGACTCCAACAAAATCTTCCTGTCGAGAAACTGAAAAATATTTTTCTATGGCTAACTGTGCTGTTGGAGTTGCGGAAGGAGTAGATTCTTACACTTGCCACAATGGATTTGTCATAGAACGGTTAGTGATTGACAAAGCGAGAGATGAAGTTAAAGTAATCAATACTGATGCACATTATGTAGCTCCATCGAGAATTGCTTTACAATTACAACGTGAAGGTAACACAGTTACGGTGAGTGTTCAATGAACAAGAAAGGGGTAGAGTTCACTCTAATAACAATTATCAAGATTTTAGCAGTTCTTCTGGTAGGCGGATTAGCAGCATCTAAAGCAGTTCAATTTGCCGATAAAGAAACAATCGTTAAAGTAAATATGGCCGAAGATATCCGAGCAATGGTTGATGTTCTTGCTGGCATACCTGGAGATGCAGTTATCAAGTACCCGGGGGATAGTTCATCGTTAATCGTCATATTAAGAAGTGATGCGGTTTCAGTTTTCAAACGGGGTGATCCAGATCATCTTCACATCGTAAGAGAATTTGTTCTACCAATCGGATTTACAACATCAGGAATTACTGAAGAAGAATCACCATCATGTTTAGAGAAAAAAGGGAAAAATATTGAATTGATGAGGTGTAGAGATGAACCGTAGGGGGACTGTAACAGAAGAAGTAATCATCTTTGTCATTTTTGGATTTATTGCCCTAGGGTTAGTTATCGCATTATTTACAACGATAGTTCAATACGATTCAAGAGCAACGGAATGGCCATTGGAAACTCAATCTGAACTAATTGCATTAAGATTTGTGAATAATCCTGATTGTTTCGCGGCAAGTGATGAAATTAACGGAAGAGTAATCACCAATTCAATCGACTTATCAAAATTTAATGGGGACCAATTTAAACAATGTTATCCTGAAACAGAATTAAGATCAATCCAATTCAAGTTATCTCTGGAAGGAGAACAGAAAGATATCATCACTCCCGAATTTCATGATATTATTTCCGCAACTTTGTTTAAGGAAGTTTTAGTTTGGAAAAATGGAAGATTCCAGAAAGATAGATTGTTAATTTACGTACAGAAAATTTCTGACGGGGGAATCTTCTAATGAAATTCAAGAGAATTGGGAAAAAAGGTATTGTTTCAATTAACCTGTTAGAACTATTCTCAATGGTAGCTTTTACCGTGATAATCTATTTTTTGGTAAGTTTATTATTATTTTCTGGAATTGATTCGGCTCATAAAGAAAGTAAAGATAATGTTGCGGCTTTCAAAAGAGTTGATGCTGGTGTGCAAAATTTAAGAGTCTTATTACAGGAGGGAGCAAACCTCCAATTGATAAATATTGAAACTACTGCAGAAAGAAGCGGAGTACTTGCCGGGAAAACGATTACCTCTTGTACAGATTACATTGTCGAGAGAGATTGCATTGACGATACGACAGCGATAAGCGATGGAACGTTCCTTTGTAAATGGGCGGGAGAATTGTGTTATGCCCAGTACCAGGGGTTTAGATAATGAATAAAAAAGGATTACTACTCAGTTTGTCATTTTGGTTAGTCTTCATAGCTATTATTGCATATCTGGGAATTACTGTAATGCAAGGTGGAGCTGTTGCAGGAGTAAAAGGAGAATGGCACATCAATTTTTTAACGAAAAATTATCTCGAAGCAGAACAAAAATTATTGAATTATGATAGTCTTATTTACAATACCGCAGTTAATGTGGCTTGGGAAATGGCCCCTAATGGTGGATTTATTATTGAAAATCCATCTCCTTGCGGGAAAACAAGTAACGGAGTTTCGTTGTGGTATAAAGAAGGAACTTTATGTCTTCCTCCGATCGAGAAAGCTTTAGAAAAAACTAAATCTTTGTTACAGAAAAAAATTCCAACGAAAACTTATCACAATTTAGAATTTGATAAAACTATTTTCAGGGGAGAAGGTGAAAAAGAAACAATTTCCTCCGATGTAGGCACCTATACCTTCTCTACTAGTTTTTTTATTGATTGGGGATATTCTTATGGAGAATATAATCAATTAACTGGAGAAGCTTGGCAAATTCTATTACAATGTAGTGGTGCGGAAGAATTACAATCATGCTTGGATAAAAATAAACCGGAACATTGGAAATATTCTTCCTGTATTACTCCTCAATTTGTTCAGGAAAAAGGTGTAGTTATCTTCTGCGTTGAAAGTCCTAAACGATATGTCTTACCAGTTGGTGAAGAATTATATCGACCAAGAGAATTAGTAACATATAATCTAGCGTTAGACCTATTTTATGCCTTTAATCCAACACAATAAGAACTAATCCCCAGAGTGCCTAGTAAAACTGTGTTCTTAACTAGCTAAATTTTTATAAATCATCTTCAAAGGTATTTTCTTATGTATAAAGTACCACTTCCAGAACTGAAACAGAAAATTCTTGCCAGTGGAAAATTAAATTCTGAAGAACTTGAACAAAAGATTAAACAGAAAATCAATGAACTTTCAGGTTTAATTAGTGAAGGTGGGGCTGCGCATATCATTGCTAACGAGTTAGGGGTTGATTTAATTCCTAAAGGTAGCGAGAGATTAAAAATTAAAGAAGTTTATAGCGGGATGAAGAATGTAAGTGTTCTTGGAAAAGTTGTCCGTAAATTTGAAGCAAGAGAATTTCAGAAAGGGGAAGGTAAAGGGAAGGTTTGTTCTTTATTGTTAGGGGATGAATCTGGAAGTGTTCGGGTTGTTTTCTGGAATGATCAAGTGGATCAATTACAGGATGTTAATGAAGAAGATATTCTTCTTGTTAAAAGTGCTTATGTTCGCGATAATAAAGGAAATAAAGAGATTCATCTTGGTGATCGAGGTAGTATAGATATAAATCCTGAAGGGGAAACTGTGGGCACGGTAAGAAGCGGAAATACTTACGAAAGAAAACAAATTAATGGTTTGTCTGGCGGAGAAACAGGGGTAGAAATTGTAGGAACCGTCGTTCAAGTTTTTGATCCGAGATATTTCAATGTTGATTCGGAAACAGGTAAACGTGTTCAGGAAGGCGGAGAAGTATCTTATGTAATGAATGCTGTCATAGATGATGGCACGGGTAATTTAAGATGTGTGTTTTGGAAAAACCAAACTAATCATCTATTGGGGAAAACAGAGGAAAATGTGGTCGGGTTTAAAGAAAACCTGGGTGCATTTGAAGAACTTAAAACAGATTTATTGGGGGAACAGTTTAAATTGAAAGGAAAAGTTGTCCGCAATGAAATGTTTGATCGGTTAGAATTTTCAGTACAAATTGTCGAGAAAGCTAACCCGGAAGAAGAGATGAAGGTTGTCGAAAAGAATTGATGACTTAACGTCTTTCTTCTACCATCTCATCGGGAACTTCATATTGTTCCCAACGAACTTTTTTCTCTCTGATAACATCTCTGAGAATTCTTTCATGTTTATTCAATGATTTACTTTTACCGCTCTTTACTTCAACAAAAATAACTTCTTCAATTTCCTTTTCATCCATTCCTTTGAAAACCAGAAAATCAATAGGTTTACCAATGAATCTAACTTCTGAAGGATTATATTTAAAATCGGGAAGGTAAGGGGCAAGTTGTTCACTGAATTGTCCACCTATCACTGATCGTGAAGTTTTCAACCTTTGCTTAACGATGGGTTCAAGTTTGTTTAATTGCCATTCTCGGTCTTCAATTCTTCTTCCAGTAGTATAACCTAAATATAACAAGATAAAGATAGCTATTAGAACAATAATCACAATGAAAGCACTAACCATGATTTTGAGAAATTGTTATTCTATTTATTTCTTCTTCTTCTCAAGTAACTTTTTCAATTTGTTACGGTCTTTTTCTTTAATGATATACCTTATACATTTAGGAGACCCACATCGACAGGGATGTTCCTTATAATTTTCAAAATCATATCCATAATTATAAGTCAACTCTTCGCCTTTCTTAATATCTCTTTTAGAAAGAATCCAAATTCTTCCTTTATCATCTTCAGCTTCACAATTTGGATCACAAGAATGATTGATAGATTTAGCAGTATTCCATGGAACATTTCCATCAATGTCATATCGTTTATTTATTTCAAAAAGATATACATGTCCTTGCGTACCTTTCTCACCAATTTCGTATTGAATGTCGGCTCTTCTTTCGGCTTCCTTTTTAGTTATTCTTTCGCCGACATATTCAATGATCTGAGTATTTTTAGGGATATCTTTCTTAGCGAAAACACCATGACCGTGAATCTTTGAATCTCTTACGACAATGTAAGGAGAAGTTGATCTTTTTTTCATAGCATAAAGAGAAATGGATTGTTTATAACTTTTTCTATAATATTCATATCCTCAAATAAGTCTTGTTCCTTCAACATCAATCTCGGTAACTAATCCTTGCGCAGAAATTCCATTTTTTTGAAATGTTTCTATCATAATCCTTTTTACTTTCTCAGCAATTTCTTCAGAATGAGTTATTGCAAACATCGTCGGCCCAGAACCGGCGATTGTTACACCATCTGCTCCAGCTAAAATTGCATTTTGTTTTACTTCGTAGAACCCCGGAATTAAAGAAGATCTTGCTGGTTCAATAATTACATCATGCAAACTTTTTGAAAAAAAAGCATAATTATTTTTTGAAAATGCGGCTGCAATTGAAGCAGTATGGGCCATGTTAGAAATAACATCTTTTAATGGAACATGTTGAGGAATAATCTTCCTTGCTTCTTCTGTAAGTATTTTGATATCTGGTGTGACAACCACAATTTTAGCATTAGTTATTGTTCCAAGATGAATCACATCAAGAGGAGATAACGTTCTGGTCAAGGTAGCTCCACCTAATAATGCTGGAGCGGTATTATCGGCGAAAAATCCTCCTGAAACTGTTTCTTCAGCTTTTGTTGTTGGAAGAATTAACTGTTCTTTTGTCAGCAGATTGCCATAGAGATAATTTGCGGCGAAAGCTCCCGCAGCTGCCGAAGCAGCACTTGAACCAAGACCCGAACCAATTGGCAAACCTTTTTTAATTCGGAATTCTATCCCACCGTTGATTCCTAATTGATTTAAAACTTCACGAGCGGCAAGTGTGACCGTATTTTTTTCAGGGTCGTTAGTTAAAGGATGTTTTGATTCCAATGAAGAAATAATTATGCCTTTTTCAATTTTTCTAGCTTGGACAGTATCGCCTAAACCTTTAATTGCCATTCCAAGCACATCAAATCCGGGCCCAATATTTCCGATACTTGCCGGAGAAAAAACGGTAATCCATTCCATCAATTCTTTAGTTGATTAAAAGTAGATAAAGATTTCTGTGAATAATGCTATTAATCTAATCCCAATATCTTGAAAGGTTTCCAGATTCAATATCTTCGGGTTTTACGAGGGGATAATTGTTTTTTTCAAGATAAGCTTTAACAATTCTAGCAAGAGTATCTCTCTTACCAGTTCTCAAATCGTCAACCAATCCGTGGATTCTTTCAATTTCATGGTAAGGAATTTGGGGGTTATCTTTTTGCATCTTTGGAAATAAATGGAGGAGATTGTCAAATTTTACTCCTTTGTAATATTTTTCGAATGCCATTTTTGCAGCTTCTACGCCCATCGCAACGTCAGCAAGGGAATGTTGTTTTGTATAAAGAACAGAATTGAACATTTCAATAGCTGTTGTTTCTACAGATTCCCAAGCTTTAGGATTTCTTCTCGGCAGACCTGCTACTTTTTTGCCAATATTATACAATAATATTGAATAAGCAATATGCAATGATGGACAGCAGTTTAATGGTCTATCAATTTTCTGTACAATCTTAAGTAGAAATCTGTCATGGTCGGTATATCTAGGCATCACTGTTGGACAAGAGTTATATGTTTCCGTTCCAATCCTATTCAATTCAATGAAACTATTAACTGCAATTTTCATGTCATTATATGGAAGAATATTGGCAACTTCACCAACCACATAAGAGAGTTGAGCAATCATATAGATGTATACAACATCTTTTTCTTTAATGAACGGGATTTTATGGTCTGTTTGAGTGTATACTAAGTAACAATCTCCTTCTAAAGATTTTCTTTGCGCCTTAAAATAAGTAGTGCCCCAATTATTAATTCCTTTAAGAAATGGGAGCATTTTTATTGGATGACGGAAGGTTAGTCCGAGAAGACCCTCTAAGCAAATACTAAAATTCTTGGAAGCAGTAGGAAATTGGTCAAGGTATGGTTCTTTTAGTTTTTCATCGGTAAATGGAAGAACGGCTCTATTTAGAAACGTTTCAATACCTTTTGAAACCAGAGAATGTTCTTTGAATATTTCAATCTCTAATCCAGACATTGAAATAAAAAATATGATATTCCATTTTAAAACTATGGTACATCTTGTATATACTAAAACTTTCAGGTATCAACCGGTTAATTAAGTTTTATATATACTAAAGTGCCAAAGCTTTCGAACTTATTTTTGGCACTTTATATATATAAAATGCGCTCGAATAGAGCTATTTATGGCGCATTTTAGTATATACTGAACGAAAAGTATTTTTGTGAACTTTTCGTTGGTATATACAAACGCTAAATGAATTAAGTTCCAAATTTCATTTAGCGTTGAGTATATACTACCACCTTCGATGTATAGCGGTGTATCCAGGTAATGAAGATTCCGATTGTTTTTGCACTTCTGTTCTATTTGTAACCCGATCATCTTTCCCGCAGTATGGGCAAACTGGTTTCTGTAAATCTAATCTTGTGGTGCTTATCCTGAAAGAATAGTTACATCTAGTACATTGACGTTTCTCAACATTAGCCGGAATATTTCTGATTGGTTTCTTTGGCGGATTTTGAGAACGAGCAGTTTGCATGGCGCTACAGCATTCATCACAAACTAACATACTCGCGTCTTTGTTTTTTGGCATTAAACGTACTCTCGAGAGAGGCACGGAAGTTTTACATTTTTCACAAGTTCTTACACGTCTTATATCCATAGTCATCACCCTTACTATTCAATTTTAAATGAGTCAAACCAATCTTTTTTGACAAGAGTTTTGGGTATTTGATTAATATCTTCCTTTGATCCTTCTACAAGATAAATCAATTGTAGCATGGAACTCTTTTTATTAAATTCCATTCCTACCAGTTTTGGTTTTTGTTTTTTGTTTTCCCAATACTAACTGTATATCCTCATTTTCAATAATGCGATTAGTTTGAATTGTAATTCTTCTTTGGTAAGATCCCAATCCTTTCTTTTGAAAGATAGAATCAAGGGACATCACAATCCAGACGGTAGAATAGAGAACTAATCCATGAAAATATTCTCCAACTCCAATAAGTAATCCAAATATGGCAAATAACCAAATGGTTGCAGCCGAAGTAAATCCAAATATTTTATCAGTTGTTTTAATTAGGGCTCCAGCCCCCAAAAAACCGATGCTTGTAACAATAGCACTCAATAAAGGAAGAGGATTTATTGGTTCAAAAGTAACCGCGGTTACAGCTAGTGCACATGCGCCAACTGCGACAAAAGTGAAAGTACCAAAACCGATTGGTTTATGCTTTCTTTGTCGTTCCAGACCAAAAATTAATGTGAAAATAAAAGTGAGGAAGAATCGTAAAATTAAAGTTGAGAGTTCCATGAATAATTCTAGGTTATTCTTCTATTTAAGCTTATATTTCTTGGAGAAGAATAATAAAAATGGGTCCGATGGGACTTTCAAACCATTACTTTCGTAAATGGTATTTGAACCCACGGTCTACAGCTTAGAAGGCTGTCGCCCTGTCCAGGCTAGGCTACGGACCCTTAAAAGAAGCTGAACTGCAAGAGACTTTTAAATATTTCTATGGTTTTATTCGATACTTACTTTCTCGATAACCACATCATCTAGCGGTTTGTCTTGTGAATCGGTTGATACTTTAGCTATTTTGTCAACAATATTCATGCCTTCAGTAACTTTTCCAAAGGCAGGATGTTTATCGTCCAAGAAATTGTTATTCACTAGGTTGATAAAAAACTGACTTCCCCCGGTATTTGGTCCAGCATTAGCCATAGAAATAGTTCCTCGGTCATTTCTGTTGTTGTCAGTAAATTCATCTTTAATCGTATATCCCGGTCCGCCGGTTCCCCAGAATTGTTTCATATTATCCTTTTTAGTAAGCGGATCTCCACCTTGAATCATAAAATTTCTGATTATTCGATGAAATTTAATCCCATCGTAGAAGCCATCTTCAGCTAATTTAATGAAATTTCCTGTAGTAATAGGCATAGTTTCCTCAAAAAGTTCAATTTTTATAATTCCTTGATTTGTTTCAAAAACAGCAGTTCTATTCATTTTGTTTCCCCCACATCCTGCAATAATTACGGTGAATAATAGTGCTAAAAGCAGGATTTTCTTCATAGTTTAGGCAGAATTATGATTTAAATATAAAGCTTGCGGGTGTTATTTTCCATGGCTAATCACTTAGCAGTGGTCAAATGTGATAGATTTATAAACGGAAGGTTGTCTGAAGTTGGTATGATTGAAACTGTTGAAGGAAATTATCCAGCATTGTCTAAACTTGTTTCGGGAACTAGAAGACACGTTGATGGCAACCCTGTTCTTATGCCCAAAACTGCTACCTATGCTTTAGGAGCGCAAGCGCTTCGTGACAGTTATGCGCGGGGAGAATGCCCTACCCATCCCCTCTTTACAAATGTTGTTCGTCCATTAACTTTCAGAGAAAATCTTGAAGCCCGTGTCAATGATTATGAAAATAATCGGGGGAAAAAAGAACGACTTCGCTTGTTTAATAAATGGCTTGATTCATGTACGGGTATTGCCTACAAAAAAGGCACCGATAAATTTAAAATTATTCCAATTAGTCCAGATCTTGTTACTATTCCTCGCGATTTTAATAACCATTTTATCCAGGTTGATTATGATGGACTTGCCGGAACCGAGCTCGACCGATCAGGAGGTAAATATAATCAATTATTGACAACAGATGAAGTACTTGCTCATCCTGCCTGGCGTGTCGCAGTCGAAGGAGATATTGCATTACTCAGAACATATCGAGATATTGTTTTCGCGGAGAAAAAAAGTCTTAATAAATTGATGAGATTCTGGCTTCATGATGATCCTAATAAAGACCAATTGCGGGCGTTGTTTGTTAACGATTTGGATTACGGCTCTAGTGCCGGCGGCAGCAATGATCTAGGTGACGGCGGGTCTTTCCTCCGAGTAGCCCCGTCGTCGCCCAAGGAACTAACTCCGGAGGAGCGCGTTCTACAAAAAGGAAGACTTTCCGTTTTTGAAGGAATGGAAGGAGGAGAACTCTCTGTTATTGGTGAGAGTGTCGGCGGTTTAACAGTAGCTGACGTAACTGAAGAAGTTTTTAAACCAAAAAGAAGAAGACTATTTGGAATTTTCTAATTCAAATCAAGGCAACCATTTTTTAGGGTTGCTTAATTTTTCAGGTAGATATGTCTCTAGAACGTAATTCAAACTTTTTGCCGAAAATGCTTGCTGTTCCACTCTCACTTTCATCTTAGCCATTTGCTCAAGAGCTTTCTGCCATTCTTTGTAATGCTGACAGAATGGATCATTCTTGATAACGTCTTTCATCTTCTTATAATCCACTTCTTTCAAAGGATGAGTTGGCAAGTCATAATCAATGATATCTTGCGGAGTAACTCCGATAAATTTAGCACTTGGAACGCAGAAAAATTCATTGATGTGAGCAGCGTTTCCCGAACCTACTTTTAATGTCCTGTAAATATTGAAATACCCGTAAGGATCACCGTCAGTAAAAACATATACTGGCAATTTATGTTCATCCGCCAGTTTTCTGATAAACCTTCGGCAAGCTCTGGTTGGAACTCCACCCATTGAAACTAAAATACAACTAGCCTTTTTCCAGTATCCATGTTTATTCAATCTTTCAAACATACCGCTAGTTTCAATAGCTAATACAAATTTAGCTTTTGTTTTAAAACTAAGATGTTCCACAGATGAAGGAACGGAATATGCACCGGAACCAAATCTGGTACAATCAATTTCTAAATCTTTCCCGGTTTCTTGATCTTTGTCTATAACAATTAATTCTCCAGCAACTGCTCCGCCTTTTTCTTCCGGAATAAATCCAATCTGTTCTCGGTTAACACCCATCATAGCCTCAATATCGTCCATGACAGAATCAGATTCCGGTTGTTCTTTGAATCGTGCTTCACCCCAATTTTTACTTACGTAATATGCCTCTCTCTTTGTAGCCATGTCATTAGTTTCAACTAAATCTTTAGATAGTCCCATCATTCTCAAAGTTTGAGCGAAAGTTTTAATGGTTGAAGCGGTTAATGTTCTGGTCTTAGTTTTATCTAGAAGTTCAAAATATCCCTCTTTATCACTATAGGTGACATTATTTAAAGATCTGATAGGCATTTCCATTTGAGGTTGTTTTTGTAGAAGGATAGTGTTATAGATACCTTTAGTGATATCTTTGATCTTGAGTACAACTTGGTTATTAGTTTCTTTCTTTGTCATAATTTCACGCTAATGTTGTTTGTTTATCGTTCTTATTTGGTTTACTTTTTTTCCCTTCTTCATCTTCGTCCGAGATATCTTTTTCTGAATCATCTTCTAGACCAATTTTTGCCAATTCAGGATCATAATCTGGGTTATCAATTTTAATTTCTTCCAACTCTCCACGTACATGTTCAAGAATTTCGGTAAGATTATCTTCTATTTTTTTCCGTTCAATAGTACCTAATCCGATAATCTCGCCAATAGCATCGGCAACATGAGGGATATATTTTTCAATGTAATTTCGTTTCTTAGCTTCATCTTTAATTCTTCTTTTCTTATTAACAAAAGAAGCAAGTTTTCGTCCGCATTCTTGTAAAGCTAATTTTATTTCTTTAGAGATTTCATTATAATCAGCTAAAGCTTCCTTAGATTCTGAAGTGAATGGTACCCAAACAGAAGTCATGTGAACAACAATTATACATGGACCGACTGGTAGCGAACTTTTACTTTGTTGTAAACCGTACGATCGCCAACTTGTTTTTTGGATGGAACTTGTAATTGAACATGCTCCTTGGTGGTATAATAAAGGAACTCTGTTTGCGAAACGCATAATTCTAATTGTTTTATCAGATTCTTGATCCCCCCCAAATCCTAAAGCAGCTTCGATAATGAATGGATTTCCACGGTAAACTGAAGGTGGCCTAGTTGTCGCACAATAAAATTCTGCGTTAACTTCTTTCCGCAATCCTCTCTCAAGATTTTCGGCACCAATTGGAGAAATACAATCGGTTGGCGGAGCAATAATTTTTGTTTTCTGGACACCTTTGTAAAGATTTTCTACTAATTCTCGAGTCATCTTTTTGGGTTTAGTGTTTGGTAATAACGAAGAATTTGCACAAATCTCTTTTGCTGTTCCTGGACCTACTCTTACAAATTCTGAAGTTAAAAATTGTTGTAAAGTTTTTGCTTCCGTTGTCTCTAACATTTTAAGGAGACGACCTAGTTCGACTCCGTAAGGGTGAGGTTTAATTTCCACTGGTTCCGGTGGAAGTTCTTCAGTTGCTCTTGGAAAAATAATCTGATTTGGTTCGGGAGTAGTATAAATAATCGTACAATGAGGGTTAACGATGGCCGTTTCTTTCAAATATTCATCAATAGACTGGCGGCCTTTTTGGTAGAACCCATCCATGTCAATTTCTATTTTTGTACCATGATCTTTTTCTTCCCATTCAATTTCTCCCTCTTCCAGAATTTGTGGTTCGTTTGTTTGGGTATTAATTTTAAGTTTAATATGGGTTGCTTTTTTATCTTTCCCAGTTTTAGAAGTAACGGTTGCGGCTTTCCCGGTTGTTAATTGTCCATAAAGGACAGCAGCAGAAATACCAATCCCTTGCTGGCCTCTCGTTGCGGAAAGTTTATGGAATTTTGAACCGTACAATAATTTTGCAAAAATCTTTGGAATTTGTTTTGGAATTATCCCCGGGCCATTATCTTCAACGATCATTCGGAATCTGGTTTCACTTAATTGGATAATCTCAACATTAATTTCTGGCAGAATTCTAGCTTCTTCACAAGCATCTAAAGCGTTATCTACAGCTTCTTTTACAGCCGTCATTAAAGCTCTTCTAGGGTTATCAAAACCAAGTAAATGTCTGTTTTTTTCGAAGAATTCGGCGATGGAGATCTCTCTTTGTTTCTTTGCCAGTTCCTCGGCATTTTTCTGAGCCATGGATGTAGGATTTAGGTAGAGGATTTATAAGAGTTGTGGTTTGTTCCTATTCTTTGTTAAATCCGGTAACTTCTCCAAACATAATTTCTTTCTTCTTCTTTTCTAAGAATTGATACACAGTTTTATGCATACTACCACTTAATAACATTGCTACAGCTTCTCTAGCGATAGCTACATGAGCGGTATCGCCAATTATACCAATGGTTTTTCCATATACGGAAACATGGGTGTCAGTTAATCTTTCAATTTCAACTCTTGATTTTCCACCTTTTCCGATAACTCTTCCTTTCAGTCGTTGCATCGCATTTTGACTCTTGCCTGCAACATCTTTCATATCGATTAACTCTAAAGTATAATCAGTTTTTAATAATTGTAATGCGGTCTTTGGATTAAATCCTCTAGCAATAGCTTTCACGATTTCCCGTGTAGTATAAAGAATAACTCCATCATTTCCAGCGATAGTCACATCCCCTTCTTTAGTGATATCTAAAGAACAGCTGGTAGATTCTTCTATCTCTTTCTTAGTTTCTCCGTCCTTCCCAATTAGAACAGCTACCCGTTCTTCTGGAATTTTAAGTTCGTATGCAAATTCGTCTTCCATTGTTTACAATTACTCCCTTTCGGTGATTCTTTTAAATACTTTTTCTTCATCTTTGTGAATTCCTAGTTTTCGGAAGAATTGTAAGAGGTTTTTAATATCTCTTTTTAGTAACTCAGGGGAATTGGGAGTTTTAGTTAAAGTTGCTTGAGAAAAATCAATTAAAACCGGCTTATTGTGGTGATTAAGGATATTAAACGCAGATAAATCTCCATGGATAAGTCCTGCATCAAAAAGATTTTTCAGTTGAACAATAATTTTTTCAAAAAATTTCTCTGGATCTAGAGGAATTGTATCTTTAAGCTGAGGTGCTGCATTTTCATCTCCAATAAATTCTTCCACAACTATATGATTTTTCCAAGAGATGGCCTTTGGGGAAGAAATTTTAGCTTTCTCAGCTTTTAGAAGATTTTTATATTCTCTTTGGGTCCAAGCAATGATAATACTTCTTCGTTGTTTTTTAAGAAATTCATACCTGGGATCTTTCCGGATGTAATCATACATCTGATTGAAATCGCAGTTCTGCATTCGGTAAATTTTAACGATAACTTTTTTCCCATCTTTTACGGCAATGAAAACATTACTTTCCTTACCTACTTCTAAAGGTGAAACTAGTTCATCAAATGCTCCTTTACTTTGTAATGAAAATAAAGTCCTTTCAGTAAAACTGTCAAAAACTCCTCGGAGGGTTTTGAACCGTTCTTGATAAGTTAAGGTGACCATGTGTTGAGTAAGATTCGCTGAAAGTTTAAGAATGTTATCTTAATAATTAGCAGAAACTACTTCGAAGTAACAACAAAACCGGAAGCTTTAAATATCAGTGCCTACTCTTGATTTTATAAACACCTCAAAACCACCTCTTTTCGCTCAGAGGAAATTTCTATTTTCTCTGGCGAGCCAAAGGCGAAAGCCTTTGTGCTCCTCAGTAAGTCTTCGGATTTACTGGGGTTTTTTTATTTCTTAACTGGGTCTAATACATAAAGGGATAGTTTTCCCTTCAGTACTGAAAATTCCTAATTTTCATGTACCCCGTTGCTCTGCAACGACTATTAAATCAATTATCCAGTTAAGATTAAAAATACCCCGTAGCTTGCTGCGATTGGGTTTTTTATTAATAAAACCAGATAGCGAAAGCCATATTTCTCTTATACTAAAATGCGTTAGATTTCGAATATATACTGAACGAAAAGTATTTTTGTGAACTTTTCGTTGGTATATACAAACGCTAAATGAATTAAATTCCAAATTTCATTTAGCGTTGAGTATATTAACGCATTTTATATATATAAAGTGCCAAAAATAAGTTCGAAAGCTTTGGCACTTTAGTATATTTTCGAATAAAACATCCGTTAGATTTATATACTAGAGCATGCAAAGAATTTTTAGCCCGTCACGAGAGTACCTGTGGGAGCCCACGGTTAATCCAAGCCATGAACATGGGGGTTAGTGGTACGGGCTTCATTTAAAATCATAGAATTTTTCAATGAAAAATTCGGTGACTCCAAGGGAACTGACGTGTTCCTTTCAGAGTCATTAGGTAATAGATGTCACTAAGAGAAGCAAATTACACTTATCATCACTATTAATCATTTAAGGGGTAGGGAGTACTTGTAGTGTTGTTTCTCTAAAAATTAGGCAGGAAAAAAGCCATAATCATCCCTATCATTATCATTCACCATGTACTGGGTTGAGAACCAGAAGTAGTTAGCTTTTTCTTGCACTATTGGAGGATATACAATGGCAAAAATTAGCCCAGTAGCGGCAAAATATATTATTCATGCAAATATTTTAATCGATGGGATTGTCGATCGCCCAGATGCGATTGGAGCAATCTTTGGACAAACTGAAGGTTTGTTAGGAAGCGACTTAGAATTAAGAGAACTTCAAAGAAGTGGTAGAATTGGTCGAATTGAAGTAAACATTAACACTATATCAGGAAAAACAAAAGGAGTAATAATTATCCCTAGTTCTCTTGATAAGACCGAAACAGCAATTGTGGCTGCAGCTCTAGAAGTAATTCAAAGAATCGGTCCGTGTAATGCTAAAGTTCATGTTGAAAAAATTGAAGACGTTCGTACCAGTAAAAGACAGTTTGTAATTGAAAGAGCAAAAGAATTGCTACGTTACCTTACGGAAACAACTCTTCCAGATTCTCAAGAATTATCTGATGAAGTATCTCAATCAGTAAGAATGATGGAAGTAATCAGTTACGGACCAGAGAATCTTGTAGCTGGACCAGCAATTGATGAAAGTGATGAAATAATCGTAGTTGAAGGACGAGCGGATGTTCTTAACTTATTGAAACATGGATTCAAAAATGCAATTGCTTTGAATGGGACCTCCTGTCCACAAACAATTAAGGAATTAAGTCGTCAAAAAACAATAACTGTTTTCGTTGACGGTGACAGAGGCGGAGATTTAATTATCCGTGAATTAATCGGTGTCGCGGAACTTGATTTCGTTTGTAAAGCTCCCGATGGTAAAGAAGTTGAAGAGATTACCAAGAAAGAAATTCATAAAGCATTACGAGGCAGAGTAACTGCTGAGCAAGCAAAAATGGATTTAGGAGTAATGGATGATGGTTCATTGAAGGAACAATTAACTTCATTACGACCTAGTTCATTAGCTAGCCGAAGTAATGGTACTAACAATAAGCCGTCGAATGTGCGCCGTGATCAAAGTAGTGCAAGACTATCACCGCAATCTTCGCAAGCTTCATCTCCGAGGGTAGCTCCAGTTAATCGAGTTCCACGAAGAGGAAAAGAACTTTCCACAGAAGAGAAAAAAACCATGAAAAAAACCATGGAAGATCTTTTTGGAACAAGAGGAGCATGTATCTTTGATGACAAATTGAATGTTCTTGGAAAAGTTCCGTTAAGTGAGCTTAGTACTACAATCAAAAGTCTGAGAGGAGGCGTTTACGCTTTAGCTCTTGATGGAGCGATTGATTTAGATTTAGTTAAAATAGCTGAACAACTGGGAATCACTCATTTAGTTGGAGTTTCTTCAAAGGTTAAAGAAAGCCAACGAGTAAATGTAATGACTGACGATCAGTTATAAATATTTTAATTTATTTTTTCTTTCTTTTCTTTCTTACGATAGTTTTTTATTCTTCTTCCCTTTTTTATCATTAATGGTGTTTGATGTAATTATTGGCCGTTCTAAGAAAGATGTTGCAAAATATGGTCAGGAAGGAACAGTTTTTATCGGAAAACAATACGTTTCGATGGGTCAAACAACTTCTTTATCCAATCCGGTATATTTAGATGTGGCTGGAGCTCATGTTGTATTTATTGTTGGTAAAAGAGGGTCAGGAAAATCTTATTCTCTCGGTACGATTGCGGAAGGATTAGCTGATTTACCAACGGAAATCAAACAAAATCTTTCGATTGTTCTTTTAGATACGATGGGAATTTATTGGACAATGAAATATCCTAACTTGCAGGATGCGGAATTGTTAAAGAGTTGGGGATTGGAAGCAAAACCATTAGATGTAAAAATTTATACTCCCACCGGTTTTTTCTACAAATATCGGGAAGAAAAAATCCCCACAGATTTTCCATTTTCTTTACGGCCGATTGATGTTGAATCATATGATTGGTGCCGAGCATTTTCGTTAGATCCAAACTCAGCGGAAGGAGTTTTAATTACAAGAGTAGTACAAGATTTTTTTCAAAAAGGGGTTAGTTATGACCTAGATGAATTGATTGCTTTAGTTAAAGAAGATAAAGAAAGCGATTTGGTTACAAAAAATATTATCCTGAATCAGTTTGAGAAAGCCAGAGGTTGGATGATTTTCTCGAAAGAAGGCACGGCGTTAAGAGATCTTATTGCCGGGGGACAAATTACTGTTCTTGACGTGAGCCCATATGCAACGATGGCTTCAGGTTGGGAAATTAAAGCGTTAGTTGTCGGCATTATCGCTCGAACCTTATTTCAACAAAGAATGTTGGCAAGAAAAACTGAAGAGTTTAAGACGGTAGATGCAGCGATGCATTATTTTTCAAAAGATACGGAAGAAAAATTAAGTGAACCATTAGTTTGGTTAGGTATTGATGAAGCTCATGAATTATTACCTAAAGATGGAAAAACAGCGGCTTCTGATGCTTTAATTACTATCTTACGGGAAGGCCGACAACCGGGAATTAGTTTAATTCTTGCTTCTCAGCAACCGGGGAAAATTCATACAGACGTTATGACTCAATCTGATGTGGTTATTGGACATCGCCTTACAGCCAGATTAGATGTGGAAGCGTTAAGTCAATTAACTCAAAGTTATATGGCGGAAGGATTAGAAAGACAAATTGATCATTTACCAAGATTAAAGGGAGCGGCGGTTATTTTTGATGACGCTAACGAAAGAATTTTTCCAGTGCAGATGAGGCCAAGATTTACTTGGCATGGTGGTGGCAGTCCTTCTGCAATTAAAGAAAGAAAAGATTATGACAAAGACATACTTGGTAAAATCAAAAATTTATAAAAAAGAAAAAAGGATTATAAGAAATCTTGTAATCCTGATTTAAAAGATTCTACTTTCTGTTCAGGTGTTGCTTGTTTTTTAGCTCTATTAAGAAGATTGTCGTATTCTTGAATATTTCCCATCTTTTCAACATCTGTCCTAGTAAATCTCCTACTTGCAAGAACCTCATCAAGAACTTGGTCGCAACCATTGTCAAGAATCAAAATTGAATATGTTGGGTTCTCAAATGACAACAAACAATTATTGTCTTGAACTCGATAACTAACAGCCAGGTCATCAAGTTTGAAATTATATGCTTCAGATTGTGGTGGGTTATTTTGACAACCAGTCAATCCAATCGTAAGTAAAGCTCCGTAAATTAAATTTTTCATATTTGTCTACCTCTGTATTTTATTCTTCCGTCAAGATTGGGTGTGGTTGTCGGATCATTTGTGGGAGAAATTTCTCCAGATTTAACAGCTTCGATTAAGGAATTCATCATGTTGTCAAAAGCACTTACTTGACCAGCCATGATTAATTGAAATCTGAGAATGATATTTTCTTCACCAGAATCTAATCTCCTTACAACGTAATCTACGATACTGTCACAGCTATTATCAAATAATAACAGTTGACCGTCGCCTTCTTTATTAAAATGTGCTAGGCAGTCGTAAACGGGCTTTCTTAAAGTTGAAATGGGGTCTTCTATTACCCAGAGATTGATATTTCCATGATCACCTTTTATATAATAATTGCCCGGTCTAAGAGAACCATTTTCAACACTTGGTTGTGTTGGTTCGATTTTATCAACAGTTCCTCCACATCCATATAACGTTGCACTTAAAGCTGTTAACGACAATAATTTTTCAAGATAATTCATAGTTGCACCCCAAATTGTTTTCAGTTATCAGAAAAGATTGCTATATAATAGTTAACTAAATACCCCATAATCACATTGATTCCAAACGCTTAATTCGGTCTTCGATTGGGGGGTGGGTACTAAATAAATTTTTAGTGAATGACGATTTGGTTTTACGAAATGGCGTAGAAATGAAAAGGTGAGCCGTCGCTTTATTTGCATGATCAACTAACGGGTCTGGGTCATTTTGAATTTTACGTAAAGCATCAGCAAGTCCTTTGGGATATCTGGTTAATAAAGCGCCGGAAGCGTCAGCGAGATATTCCCGTTTTCTAGAAAGAGATAATTTGATTATTTCTCCAACAATAGGAGCAAGAATTGCTAAAGCAAAACCAACCAAAATTAACACGATAGTAACTCCATTATTTTCACGATCTCTTCTTCCCCAGAGGAAACTACGTAATAAAAAGTCTGAAAGAAGAACAGTTAATCCGACCATCACTGAAGCTAGAAGCATAACGCGAATGTCAAAATTTTTAATGTGGGACAGTTCGTGAGCAATGACTCCTTCTAATTCTAAACGATTCATTTTTTCTAAAAGGCCAGTTGTTACGGTAACTGAAGAATGTTCAGGATCTCTGCCGGTAGCGAAAGCGTTCAATGCAGAATCTTCGATGACATAAACTTTAGGGGGTTTAGGAAGTCCAGCTGCAATGGAAAGACCTTCAACAGTGTTTATTAGATGAGTATATTTTGGTTTAGTGGCTTCCTTAGCTTTAGTCATGGCAAGGATAGTTCCAGCTCCGCCATACCAGCTGAAAAGGAAATAGATGAAACCAATAAACAAAGAAAAAATAATCCCAAAAAGTTCGCTACCATAATAAAGACCAATAACTAGTCCAAGCAGGATAACCATCCCGAAAAAGAAAAATATCAGGAAAAATGATCGGCGTTTATTACTCGCAATTTCTTCGTAGATTCCCATATTAAAAAGAAAATAAATTAAAATTCAACTTTAACGTTCTCCCGTTCTTTTCCTTTCGTTGAAAAAAATTCTCTTTCTTTAAATCCGAATAGTTTTGCGAAGATATTTTTTGGGAAGACTTGTAAAGCTTCATTGAATAACATGACAGAATCGTTATAAAATTGTCTAGCATAAGCAATCTTAGATTCAGTACCAGATAATTCTTCTTGGAGCATCTTGAAATTCTCATTTGCTTTCAATTGAGGATAACTTTCAGCCACAGCGAAAATTGATTTAAGCGCGTCAGTTATTTGATTTGAAGCTTTCGCTTTCTGTTGCATACTACCCGTAACAAGGGAAGCTCTAGCTTTAGTAACTTCTTCTAATACGCCTTTCTCATGTTTCATGTAACCTTTAACTGTACTAATCAGGTTAGGGATGAGATCAAATCTTCGTTTCAATTGAACGTCAATTTGCGACCAAGCGTTGTTTACGCGCATCCTCAATTTAATGAGGCTATTATAAATGTAGATAATTAAAAGAACTACCACAACAATTATTCCAATAATCCATGAACTTACCATTTTATTATTTTATGGGGTGGCGCTTTAAAAATCTTTCTCAATTTAATCTATCTTGTTCCTAAAGTTTTATAAAATCGTCTCCTCTTTTTTAAAAAGTGAAAACAGCAGATATAGGGGTATTATGCAGTTTAATGGCTATTGGTTGTGGTGAAAGGATTCCTACAGATTCTTGGAAAAGAACTTACCCTTGTTCAGCGCAAATAATGAGTTTTACTGATGCTTCTAAAGAGCAGATTGGCAGAGAAAAAGAAGAAATAGTCAAATATCTCGAAAATAAAATTGATCCAAATATTCAGAAAGTTCCACCTATAGTGGTTTTAGAATTGATTTTAGAAGGAGGTTTGATTATTGAATGTGGAGATTCGATAAAAGATGACACTATCGCAACTTGGAACGGAGTGATTACATTAAACAATAGATATCATGAACGGCTAGTTAATCATTATTTTAATTATCGGAGCACACTTACAGAAGAATTTGAATTAGATCCGGGCTTTATTGACGATTCACCACCAGAAGATTTTGAAGATATTTTTTATGCTGCCCATATGACCTATTTTGCTTTAGCAGATATGGCTGAAACATTGGTTCATGAAGGAACACATGCCGCGTTTGAGTTATCTGGTTTATCTCATCGACATCCTAAACAAAAAGATGGTTCTTTCGAATACGATCCGTTTTATGAATATGGAAAAGCAGCTAAAGAATTAATCTGGATAAAGTTTGGCGAAGAAGTCGATAAAATTCCTGAGAAATAATTATTCTATAAACAGCAAATTATATAAACGAAATTTACTTCTTTCAAGAATAAAAGAGGTTTGCTAGTGGTATTAGAACATATTTTCCCAGAAGATTGGTTAGAAAGAAAGGGCAGATATGCTTTTATTCTAGGTGTAGCTTATACTTTTGTAGGAGTATTAATTGCCTCTGTTCTTTTCCCGGGAGATCCAGCATTAGTCGCGGTAGCATTTACAGCAATGTTGTTATTACCCGAATTGTATAAAGTATTTTCTATTGAAGAAAGAAAAGAACGATTGGAACAGCATGTGTCTCTTAAAGGAGTATGGAGAGATGATGCAGATGTAGTTAGAATTTACATTTTCTTATTTTTGGGAATATTGATTGTGTATGCAATCGGAACATTATTATTACCTTCATTTACGACTAACACTCTATTTAGAGAACAGTTGGAGATTAGGTTCGGACAAGGATTTGCCGGCAATGCGGTTTTTGGTTCTTTCTCACCAGATCTTTTCTTTAGTTTACTTAGTAATAACTTTTTGGTATTAATGGCTTGTTTTGTCCTAGCCCTTTTAACAGGTGATGGAGCAATTTTCTTGATTACTTGGAATGCTTCAGTATGGGGTACAATCTTTGGACTAACGGCAAAAAATGCAGCGGTTGTTTCAGGACAGCATCCAATCTTAGTTTTCGGAATGATTATGTTGATAGTTTTCCCACACATGATTTTGGAAGCAATGTCTTATTTCTTTGCGGCCATTTCTGGATCAGTTATTTCAAAAGATGTTTTATTAGAAGATTTTGCTTCAAGCAGATTCTTTGAAGTATTTGGATTTAATTTATATCTCTTATTGTTTGGTTTAATTGTTTTAGTATTGGGAGCGGGTGTGGAAGCCTGGGTTCTTCACAATGTTGATGTTTATCAAGAAATAATTAAATTGAGTTTACAAGCTGTGCCTTAATTTTTCTGGAAGAAATCTTTATAAAAGAAGTTCTAAATTTAATAAGTGGTGTTTTAAGATAAAATGCTACAAAATACACTCTTAGAAACAATTCAAGGATCTTACCGGGATTTCTCTAAACTAGTCCCTGGCACCAGAAGACACGTTGATGAATTGTGGAATGATAGGTTGGTTAATCCTGAACTGAGAAATAAATGGTTTTATACTGCTGACGGAGCAGTTTATTTCACGCGCGATGGCAAACCTTATTTTGCTATTACAAGAGAAAGAAGTAATCCTGCTTTCAAGAATCTTGACGAAGCATATAAGCAATTGGGAGAAACAAGAAATTATCGTGTGCCTGAAGAAGATTTAGAATCCGCTCTTGCTGATCCAGAAACGGAATTATTTGAGTTATCTAAATTAAACTGGAATAACTCTCTCTTAGAATTATCTACTAAAAATCCTGAACTAGATTCTCTTAGTGAGGATGGAAGAAGGTTAATTCATCGTGTTTATGGCAAAGATAACTTTGATGAAGTCATGTCTATGTTAGCTAAACGGTGGTCTATAACAAGAACTTACGTTTTGAATCCTGATTATGTTCGTGAACATGCTTCTGCTGGTGCATTCGGGCGGGCGTCCTGGTTGTGGAACATTAGCTTCTACGCAGATGATTACAATATCAGTGGTCATTACCGCCTTCGTGGGGTAGTTCAATCCGAGTCCGCAGGCGAGAGTAATAGTGATCGCGCAAAAAAACGTGGTAGATTATCCGTTTTCAAAGGAATGGAAGGTGGAGAACTATCTGTGATTGGTGAGGGTGTAGGCGGTTTAACAGTTACAAGTGAAGAGCCAGTTGAAGAAAAAAGATATTTCTGGAAGAAAATACTTAGAAAATAAAACGAATTCTCATTTATTCATGCGGTTTACAAGTATCATAGAAATCGCATTTACCAGTTGACCATTTACAAAGTGGAGTAATGGTTTTAGGATAATCATGAACTTCTTCAGTAGAAGAAGTGTGTGTATGAATCAGTTCAACTTCTTTTTTTGCCAATTCAATTAACTCTTGGTCTACATTCATCATCTTCAATTTGTGGCGGAGAAAAAAGATGCCAACTTTTGAAGGGATTTCCCCATGTTTCTCAAAATATAACAAAGAATATATCGCTAGTTGAAGACGAATAGCATCTTTCATGTCAAAAGTGGAATTTGTTTTATAATCAATGATATGAACCTCATTTTCTAAATGATGGATGGCATCAATAAAACCTCTGAGAGAATAATTGTCTGATTGGTAATGCTCTTCTCTAATTGGAGTTAAATTCTTGAAAGCTTCCTGGACGGTGAGATTTTTTCCGGTAATTTCTTTGTTAATTGTTTCAATGAAATGATTTGCCCAATTTACCAGCATCAACATGGTTTCTTCAAAATAAAATCTTTCTTGATCTTTACTCAATTTAAGTCCGAACAGATTTTTTTGATATTTTGTCCATTGTTTGAGTAACATGTTCTGCATTTCAGTTCTAGTTTTTATTGCAAAATCATCTTTAGTCCATTGTGAATAATCAAGATCATAGAAATCTTCTAAACAAGAATGAGCTATATTCCCCCGGACTTGGTGTATGTTAGGTAAGGTAGGTAGTTTTTCAATATATTGATAATAATACTTTCGTTTACACTGTTTAAATGTGTTTATAGACGATGGTGATTCAACTCTTTTTGCCAATAACTTTACCTCCTTTATCTGAAAAGGGAGGAATGGGGGTAGTTTATATGTTTTTCCCGTGGTTGTCTAGTGGGTATCTTCATCTTGAACGGGATAGTTTTATAAAAGGGCCACTCTTTTTTGATATCATGTCGAGACCAATGCCGGAAGAAGAATCACAAGTAATTAGGGTACGTATCCCCCAAGGGAAAGAAGTTTTAGGGATTGTACAACAAAGACTAGGTGGTAGCCGGATGAGGGTTCTTTGTCTTGATGGAAGGGAAAGAATATGTAGAATTCCTGGAAGACTTAGAAGGGGATTATGGGTTAGAGAAAATGATGTTGTAATCGTAGAACCCTGGGAACTTGGTGGAGATAATAAAGGGGATGTTATTTTTAAATATAGAAGTTCTGCCGAAGTTTCTTTCTTACGTAAAAAAGGTTATCTAAAAGGAATTGAAGAAGAGTTCTGATACTACTCAAGAATAGAAATCAATATAAACTACTTCTTCTCATAGAAATTCATGGTGGAAACGAGGAAGGGGTTGGTTTTGAACGGTGTTCTGTTTTTAATCGTTTGTCTTGGTTTGGTGCAAATTATCCGAACCACGCAGAGCACCACTTTCTTCTTTTTTGAATCATTAGGTTTATTATTTCTGATGTTCCTAATCCTTTTAGGATTTGTTGGAGCAGGAAAAGAATGGGGTCGAAAATTATTTTTGACTATTTTTATATTGTACGCTCTAAACCTTGTTGTTGTATGGTGGTTACTACGAGGATCCATTTTTGGTTTCCTCGTAGTTATCGCTGTATTGGGAATAATTATTAACATCTCGAAAAGAAATTCTGAACCTGTAGTCGAAGAGGTTCATAGTATGGTTTTTGATGAACCTAAAGATTCTAAATCTTCTAAATCGGAAGCAGTAGTAGAAGCTAAAGTTGTGGAGTTAAAAAAAGAAAAAAAATCTAAAACTGTTAAAGAGTCTAAACCTGTTAAAGAGAAATTGCCAAAAACAGAGAAGACAACTATCACAGTTGTAGAGAAAAAAACGGAAAAGAAAACTCCTGCGGTCTCAGTTAAACATTCTCCTGGTAAATTTGTTGCAAGTAAAAACAGTAATGTATATCACGTGCCGAAATGTGAATGGGCAAAAAAGATAGCTCCGATAAGACAAGTATGGTTCATGGCAAAAGAAAATGCTTGGGAAAAAGGTTTGAAAGCACATAGTTGTGTTGAATAGTTCTTTTAGTATTTTAGTAAATAATTATTTTTCATTCTTCCAGAAATAAATCACTAATCCTAATGCACCAATAGTTATAGCCAGATCTGCAATATTGAATGCAGGCCAAAATGCTAGATCAATAAAATCAATTACCACTTTTCTAAATACTCTATCTAATAGATTTCCAAATGTACCTCCGAGAAATAATGCTACAAAGATCTGAGCTTCATGATGATTTGGAATTTTTTTATAAGTCGAGATAATTATTAAAGCAACAATTGCAGAAATAATAGCAAGAGCAGTCGTATTGTTTTGCAATATTCCAAAACCTGCACCAGTATTATACACCAAATGAATTGTTAAAAAAAAGGCATTTATTTGGGGTTGTTTTAAGAGAACGATATATTTTGTAAGTTGGTCAGCAAGGATTACTAAGAGGGTGACTGCACCAAATAGGGGGAGGAATGATTTTTTCACCATAAGCGCTGTTTCTGCTGCTGAGTTCCGGCAGCTTGTTCTAAATTAGCTAGACGTTGTTCCATAGAACTAAGAATGACTTTAATCGTTTCAAGTTTACTACTAATTAATTCAAGATCTTTTTCTATATTAGATGTTTGGGGAGATTGTATTCTTCCAGGGGGAGATTCTAATCCTAATACTGGTTGGTCTCCGAAAGAAGGATTATCTAACCCTAAACGATCCTGTCCAAGACCTAATGGGTCCCGGGAAAATCCGCGTCCGACCTCTTTATTGGTGATGTCATCAAAAGGATCACTTTTTTTTTTCCTGATTTTATCTAGAAAACTCATTAGTAGAAGTAATCTTTTAGATATTTTAAAGGTTGCGTTTTAAGAAATTCAACTAAAATGGAGATTATTTAGAATAAATCTTAGAAAATTTAATAAAACGGTGAATAAAATAAGAACTTATGGTCAATACAGAAAATAAATCAGAAACAATTGGATTTCATAAAGGTTCTTTAGCAACATTAAGTAAAGAACGTGAAGAATTAATGAGAATTCTTCAAATTGTAGAACATTTAATGCAGATGCATATCAAAGAGCTTAAAGACCTTGGCGTAGATTTAGCAGCTGAGGCTAAGCAGGGAGAAACTGTAAGTAAACTTAAAGGCAAGAAACCAATTGAAGATGTGTTGTGATAATCTTATAATTCTCGCGGATTATAATTTAAACACTTTTTTTGCATTTTCATAAAAGATCTTGGAATGATGTTCCTTAGAAACAGCTCGTTTAATTATTTTTATATATTCTTTCATATCAACTAATGGCCAATCGCTACCATACAAGAATTTATCAGGACGCTCACTAGCTTCCAAGGCATAACGAATATCAGAAATAACATATGCCGGAGTTTTAGGAGTACACCCAATACAAAAAGCTGATAAATCTGCATAAACATTTTCATTCTTGTAAACTAATTCGGCAGCTTCCCTAACCCACGGAAAACCCAAGTGAGCAAGAATAAATGTGGTTTCAGGAAACTTAACAGCAATTTCATCAACTGATAAAGGGTGAGAATATTTTACTAAATATTTACTTCCGAAGGTATCGCCGGTATGAATTATTACCGGGAGACCATATTTGCCGGCTAACTTATAAAACGGAAAATATTTTTTATCATTGGGGTATACTGGGTGATATCCAGGAAATATTTTGATGCCAACAATCTGTTTATTTTTCATTAATTTTTCAACGGCCTTGACATAATTAGTACTCACATAATTAGGATTAATACTGCAAACTGATCTTAAACGAGAATCTTTTTTTGCTTGAGCTAACAATAGATTGCTTTCTCCTGGAGTCGGATCTGAGGTTTTAGTGGTAATAGCAATTACGTTTAGGATAGAATTATCTCTCATTGATTTTTGTAATCCGTTCCATGAAAAATCAATGCCATTCTTTTTAGCAAAATCTTTTGTTTCTTTTTCAGAAAAAGACGTATGAATGTGTGCATCAATAATCTTCATGCTAAATGAGATATAATCTAACTATATAAAATCTGCGACCTAAGACTTATTCAAAGAATGGTTTCTCCACGATACATTTTTGGCATGAAATTTAAAATTTTCCCATCCTTATATCTGGAAGAACCAAGAATCTCGTTCTCATAACGAAGAATAATCATTCTATCTTCTTCTTTTAAATCTTTAACTAAATCCAATCCTTCAAAATATGTTATGGTTTCCTCTTTAGATAAATCAACAATATTGGTTGGTTCTCCATCAGAATTTTCTACAAAGAAAGCTGTACCTTCTTTGCTAAGTCTGAGCTGGTTGTTTTTATATTCTCCCAGATTTAAACCGATCTTATCAATCCGAAGGTTATCTAAATTAACCTTGCTAATTTCTTTATTAACCAGAAATAATCTCTCTCTCTCATTTAGAAGAAAAGCATAATCGCCTTTAATTGATACTCCGTACTCTTTAATCATTACTTCACGAAGTTTTTTAACTTCCTTTGAATTGAATATTTTTAATTTCTGCATTTTGTTTTAACTAGCTCCCCAAACAGGATTGGTTCTTCTTTTAATTACGGCAATTTCTTTGAGAACTTCAATTTCTCTTTTTGATAAATGGGCACGAAGTTCTTTCAATTTTTTGAAATCATTTTCAGGGATTTCAGTGTATAAATAATCGCCTTCGTTAATTTGTCGGCCGATAGTTACATTATCCATAGCCATCGCAACTTGTTTCCCTTGTTCAGCAACTGTAACGGAATCTTTACCTTCTTGCATACTTTTTACACTAGAAATATGTTTGCCGTTATCGTTCATAATCGGGTCGCCACTTTTAATTTTACCAATCTCGATTTCAACACCAACGATAGCAGGATTACTTTGGCGGAAAAGATAACCTTTCAAGATAGCAAATTTACATGGGCGAACGAGTTTATTTAATTGTTGCATTTCCACTTCGCGCTTTAAGGATTCAACATATTTTTCATAATCTTCGATTACTTTATAGATTACATCATGGGTGATTATTTTAAGTTTCTTAATTCTAATCTGTTCATCTAATGCTGGAGGGATATTAATATTAAATCCAAGAAGAACGCCGGTAAATTCGCCCTTATCTTTTAAAGATTCAAGGGAAGAAAGATCTTTCTTAGTTAAATCTCCCAAGGTAGCAGAAGCAATAGGAATATTTTTTCCCTGTAATAAATTACGTAATGCTTCCAAGCCACCAATGGTGTCGGCCTTAATCATTATACCCTGCTCTTCAGCTTCAAAGGACATAACTTCGTCAACTTCTTCTTCAATTTCTTGTTTTAGTATTTCGACATCTTGTGAATTACTTGTACTTCGTAAAGGCATCCCGGCGATAGCTACATCTAATCCCGGAGCAGAAATTTTAACGCCGATGGCAGCTACAACTTCTTTAACATTTTTGAAAGAACTTTTCTTATCTCGCATTTCGTGTAATTCTTCTGGTTCAAGAAGAGCTCTTATTTTGACCGTAAATGGTTTGTCTAAACTACCCACAATTAATGTATCTCCTACTTTCATTTTACCGTTATAGATTAATGCATCAATTGTTGTTCCAAGACCTTTCTCTTCTTTAACTTCAAGAATGGTTCCTTTACTATTCCCTTCAACTTCTGCTTGTAACTGTTTTTCTAGATACTTTTGAGCTAATCCCGTAAGAACCATTAATAATTCAGGAATACCTTGCCCAGTATGGGCTGATACGGGAATAATTGCGACTTGTTGAGTGTAATCCTGAATTCTATCAAAACGTTCAGATTGTAAACTTAATTCGCTAAATTTACCAACTATTTCATACATTCTTCTCTCAAATTCTCCTTGAACTTGGTAATCTGATCCTTCAATGTTCTGCAGTAATAATTTGCTTTTATCATAATTCCATCTAGGAATTAAATCAATCTTGTTAGCAGCAACAACGAAAGGAACTTTGTTTGCTTTAAGAATTTCAATAGATTCAATAGTTTGAGGTTTGAATCCTTCATTGATGTCAACAACTAGGATGGCTATATCTGCAAGACTTCCTCCTCTTTTTCGTAAAGAAGTAAAGGCAGCATGACCAGGCGAATCGATGAATAATAAACCGGGGATGTTTAATCCAGATTTAAAGATGTTAAGAAGATTTCCGCAAATCTTTTTGATAGTACTTAAGGGAACAATACTGCAGCCGATAGCTTGGGTAATTCCTCCGGCTTCCCTTGAAACAATGGACGTACCTCTAATTTTGTCTAGAATACTCGACTTTCCATGATCTACGTGACCAAGGAGGGTGATTATAGGTCGTCTTGTTGCCATGTTATCTCTTGAAGAGTGGATGTTTTTAAATTTATACTTAATTTTTTTTGATTTTGAATAGAAATTTAAGAATTTTGGTATAACCTATGAGAACTGATGTTTTTAAGGTAATTTTATCCCATTTATTTAATTTAATAGATTACCAGCAGATTTATATCTCTCTTTCCATTCTTACTAATTGATGGCATTTGATGAAAGTCAGAAAAAAGGAATTATTGTAATATTCTTATTGGTTCTTCTTTCTCTTGCAATCTATATGCTTAGTTCTTATATCGGAGCGATTGTGGTTGGAGGATTAATCGCTTATTTTCTTCATCCAGTTCAAAAATGGTTACGAGTAAAATTAAAATCTCAAAAAAGAGCGCAGATAGTTTTGGTGATATCTAGCACAGTTGTAATATTACTTTTCATGATGTTATTTGTGGTGCCTCTAGTAAATCAAACTCAAATTCTTTATCATCAATCGGGACCATTGGTGGTTCAATTGTTGGAAACAATCCAGATGTGTCCTACAAATGAAGCATCAGCTGTTTGTGAAGTGGTTTCATATTCGGAAGATCTTCTCGGAAAAAATTATTTTACGGATAAGGGACAAGAAATTTTGGAAAAAATATCTCTGTTTGTCTTTGAAGGATTGCAAGGAATAATTAGCCGGGCGGTTTCAGTTATTGTTTTTATTTTCATAATGGGCTTTTCAATCTTTTACTTCCTTGAAAATGGAGAAAATATTGTTAATCAAGTTATAGATATTATTCCCCTAAACGCACGCCATAAACATAAGATTGTAGAAAGACTAAAAAATACTATCGATGCAGTAGTTGGAGGAAATTTTGTAACTTCTCTCTTGCAAGGCTTATTTGGTGGGGTAATCTTTTTCTTATTAGGAATTCCATCTGCACTCTTTTGGGGTTTGTTAATGGTAATCTTGGCTTTCATTCCGATAGTCGGACCTACTTTTATTTGGGCTCCAACAGTGTTAGTTCTATTTATCGAAGGGGCCACAACTAAAGCATTAATCTTGTTAGTTTATTCTGTATTAATCTTGGGAACTATTGAGCATTTTGTTAAACCAAAATTGATCGGGAAAAAAATTCAATTATCGACTTTTGCAATTTTCCTTGGAGTGATTGGCGGATTAAGTATGTTTGGTATTCTAGGTTTATTCTTCGGACCGATTATTGTAGCTCTTCTTGTAACGAGTATTGAGATTTATCGAGAAATGATATGAATATTTTTAAAGTGAGCTAGTTTTGGTTGGTTAAGTGGTTTTCGGGTTTGTTGTTTACGATGATGGACTATCTTGTAGCGGAATTGAAACAGAATCCTAACGATTGGGATCCATGGCTTATTTATTCTGACACTCTTCAAGGCCAAGGCAATCTTGGAGAATTGATTGGTTTGGAGCACCGTCTATTTTTCTCAGAAGGTCCCCTTGAAGATTCTTATCGTTCTGCTTTAATGGAAGCTAGAGAACAAGCCCGGAATGATGCAGAAGAAGATCTGAAAGAAAAAGGCGTTTCACGTGTTCTTGATTGGTATCATGGTCTTCCTCGTGATGTTGACTTTAATGGTAATGATGAACAGAGAACTGAATTGGTTAAATGGAATCCTTTCATTCGATTTATTGAGACTATTCAAGGAGATTATCGAGCATTTTCCAAGTTAGTTCCTGGCACAAGAAGACACGTCGATGAATTGTGGCAAAATCGGTTGGTTAATCCTGAATTGAGAGAGATGGGGTTTTATACTGCCGACGGCGCAATGTATTTCATGGACAAGGATAAACCTTATCTTGCTCTTACGAGAGAAAGAAGCAATCCTTTGTTAAAAAATCCTGACGAAGCATATAAGCAATTTAGAAAAACAAGAAATTATCGTGTGCCTGAGGAAGATTTAGAGTCTGCTCTTGCTGATCCTGAAACGGAAGTATTTGAGTTATCTAAATTGGGCATGAATATATATTCAAATATGCGTTCTTATTTAGAATTATCTACTGAAAATT